>NZ_AP038333.1:2252867-2574705 GCF_047159385.1 Alteromonas sp. D210916BOD_24 | reverse complement strand
TCAGTTATCGGAAGAGGGCGCCGTGCAGGTATTTAGACCGCTTGCCAACAATGACCTGATCGTGGGCGCGGTAGGTGTACTTCAGTTTGATGTGGTTGTGGCCCGATTAAAAGCGGAGTACAACGTAGATGCGCTATACGAGCACATCAACGTCAGTACAGCCCGTTGGGTTTACTCAGACAATGAGAAAAAGCTTGATGAATTCCGCCGTAAAGGTGAGCAAAACCTGGCCCTTGATGGTGGCGATAATCTTACCTATATCGCACCGACCATGGTGAATTTGCAGTTAGCGCAAGAGCGCTATCCGGATATTCAATTTAAGAACACGCGCGAAAATTAAACGAAGATAAGACACACTATGAATATACACGCACTATTAGTTAACCGTTTCACCGAAGCTCTACAAGAAATGGGCGTAGACAATGCGCCAGTGCCCGTATCGCGCAGTGCTCGACCAGAGTTTGGTGAATATCAGTTTAACGGCGCCATGGCACTGGCTAAGCAGCTTAGGCAAAAGCCACGTGATATTGCCGAAAAGATTGTTGAAACTGTGAAGCTTGATGATATTGCAAGCAAACTTGAAGTAGCAGGCCCAGGCTTTATTAATGTTCACCTGAACGATGCGTGGCTGGCGAACCAGTGTGAATTGTCTCTGACTGACCCGCGTTTGGGCATTGCCAAGTCACCAGAACAAAACATTGTAGTGGATTACTCATCGCCTAACTTGGCAAAAGAGATGCACGTAGGTCACTTGCGTACTACCATCATTGGCGATGCAGTGGTGAAAGTACTTGAGTTCTTGGGGCACAACGTAATTCGTCAAAACCATATGGGTGACTGGGGCACGCAGTTTGGTATGTTGTTGGCACACCTTTCAGACAAGCTACAGGACGAAGTGGCTGAAACAGCACTGTCTGACCTTGAAGACTTTTACCGCGAAGCCAAAGTACGCTTTGACGAAGAAGAGGGTTTTGCCGATCGCGCTCGTGAATACGTGGTGAAACTACAAGGTGGTGACGGGCAGTGTTTGGCACTGTGGGAAAAGTTCATCGACGTGTCTATTGCTCACTCTGAAGAAGTGTACGACAAGCTGAACGTAAGCCTTACCCGTAAAGATATCATGGGTGAATCGGCTTACAACGACGACTTAGCCAACGTAATTAGCGACCTTAAAGCAAAAGGCCTTGCAGTAGAAGACCAAGGCGCTCAAGTGGTGTTTATTCCTGAGCTTGCCGACAAAGAAGGTAATCCTGCGGTTTACATCGTTCAAAAGTCTGGTGGCGGCTACTTGTATGCCACCACTGACCTTGCGGCAATGCGTTATCGCAGTGGCAAGTTAAACGCTGACCGTACGCTTATTCTTACCGACGCGCGTCAGGCGCTTCACTTTAAGCAAACTGAAATTGTGGGCCGTAAAGCAGGCTTCATGAAAGAAGAGCAAACTTACGAACATTGCCCATTCGGTATGATGTTAGGCAGCGACGGTAAACCGTTTAAAACCCGCGACGGCGGCACGGTAAAACTGGTTGAATTACTTGATGAAGCGGTAGAACGCGCAGGTAAATTGATTGCTGAACGCGACAACGATTTAACTGAAGCAGAGCTTAAAGAAGTTGCACGTAAAGTAGGTATAGGTGCGGTTAAATATGCCGACTTGTCTAAAAACCGTACTACGGACTACATGTTCAACTGGGACTCAATGCTAAGCTTTGAAGGTAATACAGCGCCTTATCTTCAATATGCGTATACCCGAGTGAAGAGTTTGTTCAGAAAAGCGGGTGTCGATATGACAACCATGCCAGTTGATATCAACATTGCAGAGAAACAAGAGCACGCGCTTGCGGTGCTGCTTATGCAATTTGAAGAAGTGATTGGTATGGTGTCGCGTGAGGCCACACCACACGTATTGTGTACCTATCTATACGATGTAGCATCAGCATTTATGACCTTTTACGAGGCGTGCCCAATGCTTAAAGACGGTATTGAGCCACCTGTACGCGATAGCCGTTTAGCTTTGTCAGCTTTGGTTGCCAAAACGCTGGAGCAGGGATTAACCCTTCTTGGTATCGAAACACTAGAAAAAATGTAGTGTTCGCGGTACAACATATATATTGATATCGAAAAAGGCTGACATTGATTGTCAGCCTTTTTTGTACCCGTTTTAGCGTGCACATATTAGTTAGCGCAAGCACAGTGTAAAACCTGCACGCAACTCTGATAGCTGAAAAAGATAAAAAACAAAGATAGGAAAACCCTAATGACTAAGATCCTTGCATTTGCTGGTAGCACACGAAAAGGTTCATATAACCACGCTATTGTAAAAGTAGCAGCAGAAGGCGCTCGTGAAGCGGGCGCAGAAGTCACGGTGATTGATTTAGCCGATTATCAAATGCCGCTGTTTAACGAAGACGAAGAAGCGGAATTTGGCATACCGGAAAAAGCACAAGCCTTTAAAGCGCTGCTTATGAGCCACGATGGATTTTTAATCGCCTCACCAGAATATAATTCAAGCTATCCGGCTCTATTTAAAAATGCTATCGACTGGGCATCGCGTATGAGTGAAGGTGAAAAGCCATTGCAAGCATATCGCGGAAAAGTCGCGGGCATTATGGCGGCCTCTGCAGGTGGTTTAGGCGGTATGCGGGTGCTGGTTGTACTTAGAATGCTACTTGAAAACCTCGGTACTATGGTGCTGCCAAACCAAAAAGCTATCGCAAAAGTGAATACCTTGCTTAATGAGGCTGGCGAAGTGGAAGATGAGAAAACGATCAAGCAACTTAAAAATTTAGGAAGGGAAACGGCTGAGCTTGCGAGTAAATTACATTCCTAACAAAGAGCGAAGTGACAATGAATGTCACTTCGTGGCCTTGGTTACCGCTAATTCTGCACGCTTGCGAATATGCCCCTTTTCCTGATCTTTAAAAGTGGCGTAATGGTAAATAATGACTCAGTAACGTTTTTTATAGTAAGAAAGCACGCTAATTTCACAATGTCTTTATTAGTTTTGGTGCTGTTAGGCTATCCTTATTTGGTTGAGTAACGCCACATATTCTGTCGTTGAACCTATTTCTTTCTCTACCCATTGAGCATTGTAATAGGTTGACGAATAGCGCTCTCCACTGTCACACATCAAGGTTACAATCGAGCCAGATTCACCGCGGTCTATCAATGATTGGGCAACACTTAATGCACCCCACAAGTTAGTCCCTGTTGAAGGGCCGGCTTTAATTCCCATGTTATCGTTAAGCCAATGCATAGTGGCGATACTCGCCGCATCAGGTACTCGTAACATGTCGTCTATGACATCGTGTTGAAATGACGCTTCCACTTTGGGTCGTCCTATACCTTCAATACGGCTTCCTCTTGATGCAGTTAGTGTGTAGTTCCTTTTCTTGAAACTATCGAAAAACACACTGTATTGGGGGTCAACCACAATAAGTTTTGATGCTAGGCCTTTGTAGCGAATATAGCGCCCAATGGTTGCTGAAGTGCCACCAGTGCCTGCGCTCATTACAATGGTGTGGGGAATTGCATGGGGTTCAGCTTTCATTTGGTCGAAAATGCTTTCGGCAATATTGTTATTGCCTCGCCAATCTGTGGCACGTTCGGCATATAGAAACTGATCCATAAAGTAGCCGTTTAAGTCATGCGCTATTTGCGTAGCAGCACTGTGCATCTGCGTAGGGCAATCGACGAAGTAACAACGGCCACCGTATTTTTCGATGAGCGCTATTTTACTTTGTGCGGTAGTACGTGGCATAACAGCCACAAAAGGGACACCGATCATTTTAGCAAAATAGGCCTCTGATACAGCGGTGCTGCCAGATGATGCCTCAACTACCGTAGTGCTTTCATGAATTTTTCCGTTACACAGCGCGTATAAAAAAAGTGATCGGGCTAAACGGTGTTTTAAACTGCCAGTGGGATGTGTGCTTTCATCTTTGAGATAAATATCAACACCAGGCAGTGACAGCGGCCCTAGCTTTATCAGATGCGTATCAGCTGAACGTTGAAAATCGGCATTTATCGTTTTTATCGCGTGCGTAACCCAATCAGACATTTCATTTCCTTCGTATTTAGACCAATACAATATCAACACACTTTGAGAAAAAATTATTAAAAATAATCGTATGCCGTATTGTTATTAGTTAAAAATGCTAAGTTATAACAATATCTGAGTATATTTTTGTCTGTTAGAGGGCGATGAGTGGTAAGGAACCGTCGGGCAAAGACAATACTGAAACCAATGAAAACAATATGGCTTAGAGACTATCCCTGCTATCTTACTGGAAGACTATGCAAGTGAGTTACATTATGAAAATAAAAGTGTTTCTAATTTTATTGGCTCTTATCCCGGGAATACTTGTTGCACAAACCATCAAAGTTGCTACGTTTAATGTCAGTATGGAGGCAACTAATTATCAATCTTTGAACATGCAGCCAAGTGCTGATGTGTTAGCTCACGTATTAGCGTCAGGACAGCATCCACAAGTAAGAAATATTGCAGAAATTATTCAAAGAGTGGATCCAGATATAATTTTACTCAATGAATTTGATTACATAGAGGACAAAAGCAAGGGGGTGGATGCGTTTGTAAAAAACTATTTAAACAAACCCCAGTCGGATCAAACGCCGGTCAATTACCCTTATACTTATGTCAGCTCAGTTAATACGGGTAAACCCAGCCCATTTGATTTGGATAATAATGGCAAACACACAGGGTATGGGGGGGATGCCTATGGGTATGGACTCTATCCTGGTCACTATGGAATGGCCCTATTATCAAAGTTTCCAATCGACGAAGCCGCAATTCGTACCTTTCAGCATTTTAAATGGCAGGATATGCCCCATGCTCGTGCTCCGCGTATTCCTGATGAAAATGGCAATGCCGACAATGGCAAAACCTGGTATAGCGAGGAAGAATGGGCTGCGCTTCCACTGAGTTCAAAATCGCACTGGGACATTCCGATTAAAGTAGGTATACATACCGTGCATATCTTGGCTATGCATCCCACACCACCTACCTTTGATGGGGATGAAGATAGAAACGGCAAAAGAAATGCTGATGAAATCAGGCTAATGGCAGATTATCTGACTCCCGAGAAAGGCGCATACGTTTATGATGATAGCGGTGCTAAAGTCTCATTAGCAGCAGGTTCTCGGTTTGTCTTAGTTGGGGATTTTAATGCAGCTGATATGGGTGATAAGCACAGACCTGGGGTAATCGAACAGCTTCTCGATAGCCCACTGGTAAATGGTAACCTTGTTCCTGTTAGTGCAGGTGGCGCAGCCGTGTCGAGCGAGGTGTTTAGTAATCGTTTTACTGCCTACTGGGGGGCGCGCGCTGATTACGTGCTACCCTCACAATTTGGAATTAAGGTAATAGATACAGGTGTGTTCTGGCCAGAAAAAACAAGTGGGTTACACCGTTTAGTTAACAGCCGAGATGCCAGTTCCGATCACCGGTTAGTTTGGGCGATATTGAGTCTACACTAGTGATATAGAGGCGTTGCTACCATCGATGACAAATATTTCAGAGTGATTGTGCATAGCCAAAAAATCAAGAAATGGAGACCTAAAATGGGCTACTTGCAGCGGGAAATAGGGAAGCCTTACATGCACGTCAAATGTGAATCAAATAGATGAAAATAGTGCGATTAGTATCGATAGGTGTGAGTGTATGTCTACTGGCTTGCAGTTCTGTAGAGCCTGTTTATATTCCGTCTTCAACAGAGATTGACGTACTTGAATTTCAGGTAGACAAATCGCTACCACTGGTTCAACAAGCGTATTCAATACCGGATGAAACTTCCTGCTTGAAGAATAACGGGCAGTGGAAGCGTTTAGGGCGTCAACAGCGCTATGCCTGTGTACTTCCAGCGTCAGATGCAGGGGCGTTCTGTATTAATAATAGCGATTGTGAAGTGGGATGCGTTGCATTGTCCAACGATGTCGAAAGTGGTACTAACGCAACTGGCGTGTGCTTAGAGTCTACGGACGTTTTTGGGTGTCGTGCATATATCTCAAAAGGGGTGGTCGAGGCGACCTTATGTGTAGATTAAAGCCCCTCCATTTTAATCTTGAAAGTTATATTAATTCCTTATATAAGGTGGTCACAATTTAATCAGTATGTGTTATGCTAAACGAGTGACATTTGCCTTGTGGTTTACGTTACCG
Source organism: Alteromonas sp. D210916BOD_24 (assembly GCF_047159385.1). Taxonomy (GTDB): domain Bacteria; phylum Pseudomonadota; class Gammaproteobacteria; order Enterobacterales; family Alteromonadaceae; genus Alteromonas. The sequence continues at coordinate 2,568,528 of NZ_AP038333.1, read as the reverse complement.
TTTATGAAAATGGTGTAGTTACGAAAAGCAGAGTGACAGGTAGGAGCCGAAGGTTAGGGGGCTTACACGTCACAGTATCTACACGCTTCACTTTTGCATGTATACTTAGTTGTGCAGATTAAGTGTCAGTTTTTTTTACGATGTTTCAAAAGTTAACGCCTATAGTCCCAGTTTATAAGGGAGTGCTGGGTGGTATAAATATTGCATTGTTTGCATTCGTAGGCAGTGTATCAAGCTGTTTTAAGATTACCGAGTAGTGAAAATTTATGAAACAAAACGAAGATCAATCGCACATTACACCGCAGCAACGGACGCGTAGAAACTTTGTAAAGAAGACCTTGGCAGGTAGTGCTCTCCTTTCTCTGCCTATAAAAAATGTATGGGCGACGGGAACTGTCAATCTCAATTCTTCAGCAGCTGCATCGGGAAATGGCTCTGGTGGTGCTGGTCTTCAACAACGTGAGTGGCATTTAGAAGGTCCAAATTATTGGAAACATAATCTTCCCAGTGATCTTTGGCATGCTAGCTTTGTTCGTATCTTCGATGGAGAGGCTTACTTCGGTAAACAGAGTGATACTTATCCAATTGAGATAGATGGTCGTAAAAAATTTGATGAGAAAATCATTGATATTTTACGAGTAGAGAAGGAAGAGTATGCTGGCTGCAACGATTACAATAGAATACTTATCGCCCTCTATCTAAATGCAAGAGAGAGTAGTGATTCCTCCTATTCGAACATTTATTATCCCGTACTTGATGGCAGCCATTACTCAAGTGCAAGAGACTTTGCGAAATCTATTTATTCAAATTCAAAAGGCAGCCAGTACTTCTCTGCTTTAGAGTATGCATCGTTCATTGCAAATCCTAACTCTTGATATTGATGACGCTTTTTTGTGCCAATGAGTCAGTAGAGATACACGCTTTTTCTGACTCAAGCGGTGTGCTTTTCTACAATGTCGATTCTGAAGCCTCGGTAATCGTCCCCTGTGATTTAGTTAATATTATCAAACAAGAAGAAGAGCTGCAGATTGATGCTGCTCCTGAGACAGCGGATCAACTACTCCATTACGGTTTTATTCGACGTGCAGAGTGAATTTGTTCTTAATTGTGCTCCCTATACCTTTGCAGTGACATGCCAAAAGGCCGAGTTAGCTGATCGTTTAGTGGCAATGTATGACGAGAGGCTGGTGCCTGCTCATCAGTTTGAAGGCTATATTGATTACCGAGTGGCCATGCAGGAAGGCAATGGGCTGCGGCATTTCATCAAACCCCAGTCACGGTTTGTATTTGAAGGTAACGAACCGTTTTTGCCGTTTAAACCTTCGCAAGGTTACGCGCTTTTTGAGTGGGGATTGAACTGGGTAGTATCATCACAGGAGTTCAATTACCTCATTGTTCATTCTGCGGTATTGGCTAAGGGGGACAAAGCCATTTTATTTCCCGCATCGTCTGGCTCAGGTAAGAGCACGCTAGCTGCCTACTTAATGCATCAGGGCTGGCGCCTATTATCCGATGAGATGGCGTTAATAAAACCCTTTACCCGGGAGATTGTGCCCTTCGTTAAGCCTCTGTGTTTAAAAAATGAATCTATAACCCTTTCTCGGCAGTGGTACCCAGACAATGCCTTTTCCGATATCGCGTATAACACCCACAAAGGTAACGTAATTCACATAAAACCTACTCAATTAAGTGTCGAACAGCAAAGAGAAAGTGCAAAGGTCGTTGGCGTAATTTTTCCCCGCTACACCGCGTCTGAACAATTCGACGTATATTCAATCGATAAAGTAGGATGCTTTAAGGGGTTGACTGACAACGCGTTTAATTATGGCGTGCTAGGCAAGGGGGGAGTGCATGCCCTCATCAATATTGCAGAAAACAGTCAGTGCTTTGAATTACACTATGACAACTTGCAAGATGTCGCACAGTTTTTAGAAGAAGTGATAAATGACAACTCGCCTTAGCCAACAGTTTATCGTTGACGCTTTTATTACACCTAGTTTACTTAAGGCTCTCAATGTAAAAGAGTGGAATTCTCTGGTGTTCGTCTTGCGCAAAGAAAAAATGCTGGCGCGGTTTTACGAGCGAATTAAGCAAGTTGCCAGTGTTGAGATGATCCCCGCTGACGCTCGTCGTCATTTTTCCAATGCGGCCTTAATGAGTGAAAAACAGAATAAAATGGCGGTGATAGAAGCGAAGGGGCTGCAAACTTCCCTTTCAACTACAGCCGATTATTTAGTGTTTCTCAAGGGAGCAGGGTATGCCATTGCTGATCACGTTGCATCTAAAGGCCGTCTCTATTCTGATATTGATTTAGTTGTACCCAAAAAAGATCTACGTGATGTAGAGTCGACCTTAACCATTTTTGGATGGATTGGAAAAGAACTGGATGATTACGACGAACGTTACTACAGAGAGTGGTCTCACGAAATCCCACCGCTTTACCATCATAGAAGAGGGACGGTTTTAGATGTTCATCACAACTTTATCCCTCCAGTCTCTGGGGTGAAGTTCGATATTGAGAAATTTATTCACAATTATTCGCACAAAGTGGGTGAGTTAACGATTTTGACTGAGCCCGCCATGTTTTATCACAGCGCAATTCACCTGCTTTTAAACGAAGACAACAGCAGTGCATTTAGAGATATCACCGATCTTTATCTAATTGCTCATGAAGAGCCAGCCACTATATTCGAAAATGTGATGGCGATAGCTAAGGAATTTGGGTTTGAAAAAGTGTGCTTGACGGCCTTTTCAATTCTATCCCGTCGCTTTGATATTACCTTGCCAGTTGACGCCCAGCGTCAGATAAGCCAGGGGTTAAGAGGAGTTGCACATATAGAGGCTAAATTACTTGAAGCTGTCACCATGCCGAAACATAGCGATCTCATCGAAGGAAATTTACCTGTGTATCAATTTTTGGCTGAAGTTAGAGCCCATTGGTTGAAAATGCCAATTGGGGTGCTCTGTTCGCATATTGCCGTCAAAGTGTATCGAGCTATCGCAAAATCCTTATTTGGTGAGCACATATTTATTGATAAAAAAGATACTCAGGCCTAAAAATTGGCATTGAATGTCTGAGTTCGCGTACTCAACAACGTCACAATGACATTCACGTCACAGCGCTATTCGGCCAATGTTATAAACGCCAGGTTAATTTCAACAAGGGTGTTCTTAATTCAGCGAGATTACGTATCCAAATGGTGGGGTGTTAATCTTTACGTTGTGCTGATTTGCTAGAGTTTTTCTAGCAACATATAACAATCAACTAATTCTAGTTGGGTATCGATAAAGTATAAGTTTATGATCGCAAAAAGTATTTTTTACGCTAAAAGCATCGCTCTTTCACTAACCGCCATTTTTAGTTGCTTTGCGCTACTCGACTTTGTATGGCTGGGCGTTGTTGCAGGTGGTTGGTATCAAACTGAAATGGCACCACTTATTCGGTCACAATTCATCACGTGGCCATGGGTTGTGTTTTATGTGATGTATGGGGTTGTAGTTTTTGTCCTAACTGTCGTCGCTAACAGAGACAAGCCCTGGCTTTATGCAGGTATAGACGGTGCCTTGTTAGGCATGGCTAGTTACGGTGCCTATAACCTGACAGCCTACAGTATTATTGAAGGGTTTAGCTTTTTTATTATGGCTATAGACTGGGCCTGGGGAATTTTTCTAACAGGAATAAGTGCGATAGCTGGCTGGATGGGGTTCCAGTTCTTACGCACAGATCGTGTGAAATAACTCGCTCAATCGGCATGACATATATTATTGCTCAACGCTGGGAATGTGGGCAAATGTCATGGGCCAATTCACCGTTAACTCGCATCGCTATAATCGCAATAGAGCGGTGACTGAGTAAATCTTCTGAGTACACTAATTTATCGCGATCAAATGCGGCTTATTTGTGTTAACCACTATCAAAATTCCTTTAAATTCGGTACTATCCGCGGTCTTAAATTTTAATGAAATAAGCGGACTATGTTTGAAATAAACCCCGTTACCAATGCGATAAAAGATATCCGCGAGCGCACTGATGCGCTTAGGGGGTATCTTTGACTTTGATGCGAAGTCAGAGCGTTTAGAAGAAGTAAGCCGAGAATTAGAAAGTCCTGACGTTTGGAATGAGCCAGACAGAGCGCAGGCACTGGGCAAAGAAAAAGTGGCCCTTGAGCAAATTGTGGAAACTATTCAGAATTTGGAGCAGGGAGCTGAAGACGTTGAAGGCCTTGTCGAGCTGGCGGTAGAAGCTGAAGACGAAGATACCTTTATTGAGGCTCAAAATGAACTTGAAGGCTTAATTGAGCAATTAGAAGTGCTTGAATTTCGCCGTATGTTCTCAGGTCCAAATGATGAAAACGATTGTTATATCGATATTCAGTCGGGCTCTGGCGGCACAGAAGCTCAAGATTGGGCCAATATGCTTCTGCGTATGTATTTGCGTTGGGGCGAGGCGCACGGCTTTAAAACCGAGCTAATTGAAGTGTCGGAAGGCGAGGTTGCCGGTATTAAAAGTGCCACCCTTCGCGTACAGGGCGAATATGCTTTTGGTTGGCTACGCACTGAAACCGGTGTACATCGCTTAGTTCGCAAGTCGCCGTTTGACTCGGGAAACCGTCGTCATACGTCGTTTTCTTCAGCGTTTGTTTACCCAGAAATTGACGACGATATCGATATTGAAATAAACCCGTCTGATTTGCGCATAGATACATATCGCGCGTCGGGCGCGGGTGGTCAGCACGTAAACCGAACTGATTCTGCGGTGCGTATTACTCACGAACCAACAGGCATTGTGGTGCAGTGTCAAAATGACCGCTCACAGCACAAAAACAAAGATCAGGCGATGAAGCAGTTAAAAGCCAAACTTTATGAGTTTGAACTGCAAAAACAAAACGCCGAAAAACAAGCGATGGAAGACAGCAAGTCAGATATCGGCTGGGGTAGTCAGATACGCTCTTACGTACTTGATGACTCTCGCATTAAAGATTTGCGCACAGGCGTGGAAACACGTAATACTCAAGCCGTTCTAGATGGCGACTTGGACAAATTCATTCAAGCCAGCCTGAAATCTGGGCTGTAAACCGAACAACGAAGTGACAAGGTTATGACTGACCAACAAACTGACGATAACAAATTGATTGCAGAGCGCCGTGCAAAGCTAAGCGCGATTCGCGAACAGTGCCGTGCAAACGGTTTCCCCAATAGCTTCCGTCGTGAAAACTACGCTGATGAACTTCAAGCAAAGTTCGGTGAACTCGACAAAGAAACCTTGCAAGAGCAGGGTAACAAGGTAAGCATTGCTGGCCGCATTATGGCCAAGCGTGGTCCTTTCATGCTACTACAAGACATGACTGGTCGTATTCAAGCTTATGCTGACAAAGATACGCAAAAGGTGCTGAAAGCCAAGTACGGTGCGCTGGATATCGGTGATATCATTGGTGTTGCGGGCGACCTTCACAAGTCAGGTAAAGGCGACCTTTACGTGAACATGGAAAAATACGAATTGCTTACTAAAGCACTTCGTCCATTGCCAGAAAAGTTCCACGGTTTGAGCGATCAAGAAACCAAGTATCGCCAGCGTTATGTCGACCTGATCACAAGCGAACAAACGCGCAAAACCTTTATGATCCGCAGTAAGATTGTAAACGGTATTCGCAACTACCTAACCGAGCGTGACTACCTGGAAGTAGAAACGCCTATGCTACAGGTTATTCCTGGTGGTGCGACAGCCAAACCATTCGTAACACACCACAATGCGTTGGATATTGAGATGTTCTTGCGTATTGCGCCAGAACTTTACCTTAAGCGTTTGGTTGTGGGTGGTTTTGAGCGCGTGTTCGAAATTAACCGTAACTTCCGCAACGAAGGTCTATCAACCCGTCATAACCCAGAGTTCACTATGCTTGAGTTCTACCAAGCGTATGCAGACTACAATGACTTGATGAACCTAACTGAAGACATGCTACGTACTTTAGCGCAGGATATTCTTGGCACGACGACGATCACGAATACCACGAAAGACGCTGAAGGTAACGTAACCAGTGAAGTAGAATACGACTTTGGTAAGCCGTTTGAGCGTTTGAGTATGGGCGAAGCCATTCTTAAATACTGGCCGGAAGCTAATGAAGCGGCTATTCGCGATCCAGAAGCCAACCTTGACGCGCTTAAAGCGATGGCTAAACAGCTTCACATTAAAGAGCCAGACGTCGACGGTATTTGGGGCGCGGGTAAATACTTGTGCGAAATCTTTGAAGCGACAGCGGAAGAGAAGCTTATCCAGCCTACGTTTATCACTGAGTATCCATGGGAAGTATCACCACTTGCACGTCGCAATGATAACAACCCATTTATTACGGATCGTTTCGAGTTCTTTGTTGGCGGCCGTGAACTGGCTAATGGCTTTAGCGAGCTCAACGACCCTGAAGATCAGGCGGAGCGCTTTGCCAAGCAGGTTGAAGAAAAAGATGCAGGCGACGATGAAGCAATGCACTTTGACGACGACTACATTCGCGCGCTTGAGTACGGCCTTCCACCAACCGCGGGTGAAGGTATTGGTATCGACCGTCTGGCAATGCTATTTACAGACAGCTCTACCATTAAAGACGTTATCTTGTTCCCGCACATGAAACCGCAAGTGTCTAAAGAGGCACAGGAAGCGGGTGAGCAAGAGTAACTAAATTTTTAATAAGGGTTAGCTACTTAACGCCTTTATACGCTCAACTAAAAGGGTATTCACGGGAACGTGAATACCCTTTTTCTTTGCCATTTGAACTATATAGCCGTTGATGGCTTCTATTTCGGTAGTTCGCCCATGCACAACGTCCTGGTGCATGCTGGAATAGTTCTCACCTGTGGCCTTTGCTACCTTTAACACTTCCTGCTGAATATGCGCTGAGCAAAAATTCTGTCCTGAGACGTTTGCTACCAGGGTAAATTCGTGACATATAGCCTCACGCAGTTCATCGAATTGTGGCTGTGCAATCTGCTTATTCTGTATGTCGTACAGTGCAGTAATAGGATTAATTACCGCATTAACTGCCAGTTTTAACCACAAGGCTTGCCAGATATCCTGTTGATATTCCACCGGTGGTAGCACGCGTTCAAGTAACGCAACTGCTTCTTTTAGTTGCTTTGCGTTAGTTATCGCGTTGGTGGGGCTTCCTACTTTGGTGATACCGCGCCCCGTGTAGCGTACGGTGCTAATACCAACACTGTCGTAATACTTTATTGCACCATGACTGGTTGTGGCCAACAACAGTGGGTAATCTTCGGGTAATACGTTGCGCGCAATTTCGTAGCCGCCCATGCCATTGTGAAGTAGTACGACTGTGGCTCTGCGCTTGAGAAAAGGCTGCCATGCCTGTAAGGCATCATGTAATTGGTAGACCTTTAAGGGGAGGACGAGAACGTCATCCTTATTGAGTATATTTGGCGTCTTATTAGGAGGGCTAAGGTTAAATTCGCTACCGTCTATCCACGTTGCCTTCACAGGAGCCGCGTTGACATCCCTTGGATAACGACAGTGAGAAACACCATGGCGTTGTGCACCAGCCGCAAGTAAGCTTCCAATAGCACCTCCCCCAACAATATGTATAGTTGCACCCATGAATTAATCATTTACCGAAAAAGAAGAGGAACGTCGGTCTTGCACCGCCTCTTTGTGCTTAGTCGTATATCGCGAGGACAAGGTCGGCCAATTGTATTTAAGAGGCTTATTTAGCGCTTGAAACCATTGCTGCACAGGCGCTTCTGTGAAAACGCTACCGCCCAATAATGGTGCTGAAGCGGCGATTTCGCCAGTGTCTAAGGGAATATGTAAATGCCAAGCGTGCAGATACAGGCGGTCAGCTGTGTCGCCACCATACAGCGCGTCTCCTAGAAGTGGGGCACCTATACTTTTTAAGGCCACCCTAATTTGATGAGTTTTACCCGAATGCGGTTTTACCACAAATCCTCTTAAACCGGGTTTTACTGACTGGCTAAAAAACTGTGTGATGGCGGGGTTATCTGTACTTTTTAGCAGTATTCGTTGGCCTCCTCGGCGATTTTTCATGTCCCCAATAATGGTTCCCTGCTTTTTCTTTGGTTTAGCATGACTTAAAGCCAGGTAATATTTATTTACCTGGCGAGTGGCAAACAAATCACCAATATGGGCAGCGGTATGCGAATTTTTTGCCAGGCATAAACACCCTGATGTGCCGGTATCAAGTCTGTGACACAAATACAGATTAGATAACATTAGCTGAGATTTCAGTATGCTGACTATACCCAGCTTTCTCTTTGCTGAAGAATGTGGATCATCGTCTGTTTTTGCTGGAGAGGTCTTAGCACTTGCTATTTCTGTACCTTCTACGTCAGAAGCTTGCTCTACAGCGTCATGCATAGCAATGCCAGAAGGCTTATTAACGACAATCAGATTGTCGTCTTCAAAAAGTATTTGAATTTCGAGCACTAGCTATTTTTCTAATTCGGTTATGGCTTCTTCGTAATCAAGTTCATCTACAGCATCCATAATTGCTGTGCGCTTAGCATCGGGAAGGGCCAACGCATCCAACCACTCGTCTAATCGGTCTTGTGAAATAAACTCACTTGCCTTCAAGGCGGCGAGTAATTGCTTCTTTGCTTGTTCTGCAGCTGCACTGTTGGCAAGGGGAGCACTGGTTTGTTGTTCGCTGGATTGTTGTCTTAGTGAGTCTACTGTGGCTATGGTTTCGTCTAATAAGGCAATAAAGTTAGCATATTCATCTGGCATGCGTTTATCGTTGCGAAAACTACTTTCAACAGGTTTGCTGGCATGGTGTAAGGCAAAAAGCCCCAAATTTCCCGTTACACCTTTTAATGTATGCACTAATGAGTAAGCTTCATTGAAATCGCCGTTAGCCACAAACGTTTGTAACTGACTATCAGTAGAGCGATATTCTTCAGTAAATTTACCGAGTAATGTAAACAACAGTTTCTTATTACCGCTTAACTGAGACATACCAAATTCTAGATCAAGTACTGTTGTCGATTGTTCCATCACGTTTCCTTTCAACCGCATTTATTGTTCTTTTAGATTACCAAGTGTATTTCAGAAATACACAAATTAATACAATCATAGCAAAGTCAGTGCAAGTAAAGCGCGAAAAAGTCTGGTAATCTTTTGACGCGCAAATAGAACGATGTCGATGAATTTACGTGAAAGCGTGGATAATCAAAAAAGTGTGGTAAGTAATTAAAAGGAACAAGCATGTCAGGAAAGCTGGCTTTTAGGGTTGTCACTCTGTTATTGAGTGTTGTCTTTATTTCGGCGTGTCAACGCCCCCAAAATGAACAAACCATTGACACCAATGCTGTCGCTATTACCTATGAAAAATATACCTTAGCGAATGGCTTGACGGTAATTCTTCACAAAGATCATTCTGATCCTCTGGTTCATGTGGATGTGACCTATCACGTAGGTTCGGCCAGAGAGGAAATTGGCAAATCTGGTTTCGCCCACTTTTTTGAACACATGATGTTTCAAGGCACCAAGCACGTAGCAGATGAACAGCATTTCAAAGTTGTCACCGAGGCTGGTGGCAATCTCAATGGTACAACTAACACTGACCGCACAAACTATTTTGAAACGGTGCCGGCCAATCAACTAGAAAAAGTATTGTGGTTAGAGTCTGACCGCATGGGTTTTCTGCTTGAAGCGGTTGATCAAGAAAAATTTGAGAACCAGCGTGAAACCGTCAAAAATGAACGGGCGCAGCGCGTCGATAATCAACCATATGGTTTACGCTTTGAATTAAATAGCGAAGCCTTATACCCACAGGGGCATCCCTATTCTTGGTTAACTATTGGTTATGTAGAAGATTTAGACCGGGTTAACGTGAACGATCTTAAGGCTTTCTTTAAGCGATGGTACGGCCCAAATAATGCGGTACTCACCATCGGAGGTGATATTGACGTAGCACAAACGAAAGCCTGGGTACAAAAGTACTTTGGCGACATTCCCCCAGGGCCAGAAGTGGAGGAACCACAGCCTCAACCTGTAACGCTTCAAGAAACCCGTTATGTAACGTTGGAAGATAAGGTCCACCTCCCATTACTTCAGATTACGTACCCCAGCGTGTATGCACGACACGAAGACGAGGCACCACTAGATGTATTGTCGGATATACTGGGCGGCGGAAAAACGTCGTTGTTTTACAAAAACCTCGTCAAAGAAGGCATGGCAGTTCAAGCTGTGGTCTCACACCCATGTCGTGAACTGGCATGTGAATTTCAACTTTTGGCGCTGGCCAATCCCGCTAAAATCACTTCGTTAGCCACTTTACAAGCAGCACTTGATGCGACCCTGGAAGAGTTCGAAGCCCGTGGTGTGACTCAGGATGATCTTGATCGCACTAAGGGGCAGATCGAAGCGACAACCGTTTTTGGTTTGCAAAGCGTTGCAGGAAAAGTGTCGGCGCTAGCGGCTAATCAAACTTTTCATCAAACTCCCGATTTGGTAGCAGAAGATATTGCTCGATACAACGCGGTCACTGCCCAAGACGTGATGCGCGTTTATGACAAGTATATTAAAGGAGCGCATCGCGTAGTAATCAGTGTTGTACCTAAAGGTCAGTCGCAATTAGCCGCTGCTGAACAAACTTTTGCGCGACCTGAGCGAGCCCTTCCATCGAATGATGAAGTGCATCACTCCAGTGATGAATTTTCTTTTGTGGAGTCTAGTTTTGATCGCAGTGAAATGCCTCAGGCAGGTGAGGCACCCGTTGTATCAGTTCCCGATTATTGGGAAGCAAACTTAACCAATGGTATTGAAGTACTTGGCGTAACCAGTGATGAAACACCCACGGTAACACTGACGTTGGGTATGGACGGAGGAATGTTACTCGAGTCCAAAGAAAAGGCCGGTACGGCTTACCTTACCGCTTTGATGATGAATGAAACTACCACGCATTTGTCCAATGAGGAAATGGCCAATCGATTAGCGAAATTAGGGAGTTCTATTCAATTCAGTACTGCGGGACGTTACTCTCAAGTGTATGTCTCCACATTGACTAAACATTTAGATGAAACCTTAGCTTTACTAAAAGAAAAACTATTTCATCCCGCTTTTAAAGAAGATGACTTTGCGCGAATGAAAGAACGGGTTTTACAAGGTCTTCAACAGCAGGCTAAAACGCCTTCCAGTATGGCACGTAGAGCAAGAGACCTGATTCTATTTGGCAGTGATAACAGAGTGAGTTTGCCCGATGAAGGCACCCTCGACACTGTTCAAAATATTACACTGGAAGATATTCAAGACTTTTACAACAAGTACTATTCTCCCGCTAAAGCCAGTGTTGTTGTGGTCGGTAACTTACCCAAACAAGCCATGATAGACGCTATCGATTTTATGGCTCATTGGCAGGGGGAAGATTATACCTTTGAAGATTATGCTGCATTTCCCAACTATGAGAATAACGCGATCTTTCTAGTCGACAGCCCTGATGCGGTGCAATCTGTAGTATATGTTGTCGACAGAAGCTTGCCATATGATGCAACAGGGGAACATTTTAAAACACGCTTAATGAATTTCCCCCTAGGCGGCGCTTTTAACAGCCGTATTAATTTAAACCTTCGTGAAGACAAGGGAATTACTTACGGTGCAAACAGCGGGTTTGTTGGAGGAAAAACACTAGGTTGGTTCGAAGTCAGCTCAGATATAACGGCAGAGCATACCGCAAAGGGTATCACTGAAATTTTTAATGAAATAAAGGCCTATCGCGAACGCGGTGTGACCGACGCAGAAATGGAGTTTATGCGCAAAGCATTTACGCTTAGCGATGCCCTTGCCTTCGAAACGCCGACCAGTAAAGCGCGGTTTTTACGGCAGCTCCTGAGCTACGATTTGGATAAAGAATATCGAAAAGAGCAAGTGAGCATCATTAACAGTATTGATAAAAAGACCATTAACAGGCTAGCTAGAGAATATTTGAATCTGGAGAAGATGCAAATTATTGTAGTAGGGGATAAAGCCACCTTATTGCCTCAGTTAAACGCGTTATCAATGCCAATTATCGAGTTATCAGTAGAGAGCAATACACGAGAAACGTTAAACTGATAGATTGATTATTGTTGAATTTACACTATTGCCCCCCATAACAGGGGGCAATAATGACAAAACGGACCATCATTTTGACTGCAAACTCATCCCGTTTCGAGGCGCGAATAGAAGCGCTAAAGTCTCCAGAGTTTTTGACTGCGCTAAAAGATATAAAACGCGGTGTTGAGCGAGAGGCCCTTCGTATAAATCCGAATGGTACGTTAGCACAAACGCCACATCCCAAACCGTTAGGATCGGCGTTAACCCACGAATCCATTACCACTGACTTTTCAGAATCACTGCTTGAATTCATTACCCCACCTGAGAACAGTGCTGCAAAGACGGTATCTCAATTAAAAGATATTCATCGGTATGTTAGTGACAACATCGGTAATGAGCAGATCTGGCCTCTCAGTATGCCTTGCTTTATTGAAGATGAAGCACATATTCCCATTGCCTATTTTGGCGAATCGAATGTGGGTAAGATGAAACGCGTCTACCGCATTGGGCTTAAAAATCGCTATGGCAGCATGATGCAAGCCATTGCCGGAGTGCATTTTAATTTTTCTTTACCCGATAGTTTTTGGAAATTGTGGGCGGAGTTAAATGGCAATGTTCATTCTCAAGCACAAACCTCTGCAGATTATTTTGCTCTGATTAGAAATTATCGTCGTTTTTGTTGGTTAATACCGTATCTTTATGGTGCTTCTCCTGCGCTATGTAGTTCATTTTTAAAAGGAAAGCAACACGCTTTACCGTTTAAAAAGGTGGGTAAAGGCACCGTCTATATGCCTTATGCTACTTCTTTGCGGATGAGTGATCTGGGGTATACCAGTGCGGAACAGGCGTCGTTAAAAATTTGCTATAACCAGTTAGACAATTACGTCCGTCTTTTGCGAACGGCAATGACAACGCCGTCAACGCGATTTAGTCAGTATGCTGCGGGAGAAGAAGGTAACTACCAGCAACTTAGCCGAAACATCATTCAAATTGAAAATGAGCTCTATTCTCCGATTCGTCCAAAACAGCCTACTCGCTCAATGGAAAAGCCTACTGACGCTTTGGTTCGTCGCGGTGTTAACTACATCGAGGTTCGCGCACTAGACGTCAATCCATTCTCTGCAATTGGTATTAGCGAGACGCAATTTGATTTTCTTGATGTGTTCTTATTAGCTTGTCTACTGATGCCAAGTGCTGAGTTGGATGAAGCTCAGCTGAGCGAAGCAAAGCAAAATATGAATAAGGTCGTATTAGAAGGACGGGATCCCGCTTTGAAACTTAGCAATAATGGTGCTGATGTTTCATTAGTTGAGTGGTGTGAGACCTTGTTTGTTTATTTTAAACAAGCGGCATTGTTACTGGATAGCGCTAATGAAACTCAACGCTATACGTTGGCTGTGACCACGGAATATGAAAAGGTGGGTAATCCGGAGTTAACCCCTTCCGGTAAACTGTTGAAAATGCTTTTGGAAGAAAACAAAGACAATGGCGTGCTTGGCCTAGAGCTTGCGCGAACTTATCAACAAGAGATGAAAGGGTTTCCTTATACATATACTGATGCGGAAGGTTTTAACGTACAAGCGGAGGCGTCGTTCAGTGCACAAAAAGCAATAGAAGACTCTGATACCAAAGACTTTGATTCTTTTATCCGTGACTACTTTGCAGAACCAGCAGCCAAAAAAAATGCCTGACATTGGTCAGGCATAGAAAGGTTCCAGGGAAACACACATTTTACTAGAACATTAATTAAGACAAGCCATGCAGCAAAAGTTCAAAAAATTGGTTATTTTTTTATCAGCTTTCATCGTGCTGTTTCCGCTTTTTATCGCCGGATGTGCCACTACACCGCCACAAGACACCAGTAATTTGTGCGAAATTTTCTATGAAAAAGATGATTGGTACGATGCCGCGGCGGATGCAAGAGATAAGTGGGGCGTACCTATTCACGTGCCAATGGCAATGATGTACCAGGAGAGTTCGTTCCGTCATGATGCGCTTCCTCCAAGAGATTATGTTTTCTTTGGGTTGATTCCATGGGGAAGAGTGAGTTCAGCGTATGGCTATTCTCAGGCAAAGACGATGACCTGGGACGATTATGTTCGCGAATCGGGCAACAGTGGTGCTGATAGAGATGATTTTGAAGATGCAATTGACTTTATGGGCTGGTTTATTGCGAAGTCGCAAAAAATCAACGGTGTGTCCAAATGGGATGCTTATGCTCAATACCTAAACTACCACGAAGGCTGGGGGGGGTATAAAAGACGGAGTTACGATAGAAAACCTTGGCTAAAAAAAGTGGCGTTTAAAGTGAAAGCGCGTTCATTGCGTTATTCCACTCAGTTGAAATCGTGTGAAGAAGACTTGCAAAAAAATTGGTTTATGAAGCTATTTAGTTAAACTGCTTATGTCGGCTTTTGGCATGGTGAAATGATATAAGGGAAATGAGAATGAAAAAGGGGATTTGGATTGGACTGTCAGTGGTACTTTTGTTGGTATTACTGCTATGTTTTCGAGCCGCAACGGTATTTAGTGACAACCAGGTCACGCCAAATGCTTCATTTGTACCTGTTAAAATTGATGAAAAAGCCGCAGTAGAGCGCTTTGCTGGTGGGATCCGTTTTCCTACTATTTCTTACGAAGATCCCTCGCTATTTGACCCTACAGCATTCGCTGGTTTGCATTCCTTTATCCAATCATCTTATCCCCTTGTGCACCAGGCTATGAGCAAAACCGTGATTAGCGACTACAGTCTGGTGTATAAGTTAAGTGGGGAAGACACTTCTCTTCAACCCGTGTTGTTTATGGGGCATATGGATGTAGTGCCGGTTGACACCGCCACCAAAGGGCAATGGCAGCACCAACCGTTTAGCGGAGATATCAGTGATGGCGCAATATGGGGAAGGGGTACGCTGGATGATAAGGTAACCGTATTTGCCTTGTTGGAAGCCATGGAACATTTGTTATCTGACGGATTTACCCCACAGCGAACAGTGTATTTTGCCTTTGGCCACGATGAAGAAATTGGCGGAGAGCAGGGTGCAGCTCAAGTGGCGAAATGGTTTGAGTCACAGAATATTGAATTTGAATTTGTGTTGGATGAAGGTGGGGCAATAACTCGCGGGCTCATGGTGGGAACAGACAGTACCGTGGCTGTGGTGGGTATTGCAGAAAAAGGATATGCCAATATTCGACTTACCGTTGATGACAAGGGGGGGCACTCTTCGCAGCCACCACAGCACACTGCCGTAGGTGTACTTAGCCAAGCCATTGTGAAACTTGAAAATAACCAATTGGACACCGATTTTCAATTTATTCAAAAGACCTTTGAAAAAATTGGCTATTACACTGACTTTCCAACCCGACTTGCCATGGCTAACTTGTGGTTGCTTTCACCACTTATTGAAGGTGCTATGCTAGCGAAGCCGAGTTCTGCGGCCAGTATTCGTACCACCACAGCAGCAACCATGGTAGAGGGAAGTTCAAAATCGAATATATTGCCTACGCAGGCAATTGGTGTGGTTAATTATCGCCTTATGCCTGGGACGTCGGTCACGGATTTAGTTGCGCATGTGACTGAAACCATTGATGATCCAAGGGTAAAGGTAGAGGCTTACATGGCCAATGAAGCCAGTAGTGTGTCAAAAATGGATAGCATGGGATATCGATTGATTGAGCGTACAATACGGACAATGCAGAACGACACATTGGTGGCGCCTTATTTAGTGCAAGGCGGAACAGATGCCAAGCATTTTAGTGCACTATCAGACAGTATATACCGCTTTATGATGGTGGAGCTCAATCCAGAAACATTAAAACAGTTTCACGGTGTAAATGAACAAATTCCTATTACTGATTACATTAGTGCTATTCAGTTTTATGCCGAGATGATAAAGCTGAGCACGTTAAATCAATGAGTTTCAGCACGTTCAAATGCATCGCGATTTGATAGGGTGGTGATAATCAAAAAGTGTAATCTAGCCCTACCATAAATGTGCGGCCACGATTCTCAATGCCTTTCACCATGGTTTCAATAACAGAAGGTGAATAGTATCTAGAATTAGTGACATTATTGATGCTAAGGGTAGCGGTAAGTTGTGGAGTTACTTGCCAATTAGCATTGGTATTAATTCGCCAGTAATCGCCAATATGCAACTCACCGACTGTCAGGGTCTGAGTGGTCTGGCTTCTATATAGCGCAGATATATTCAAAAAACCGTTTGGCAACGTATAAGTACTGGAAAAAGACAAGGTATCTCTAGGGTGATTTTGAGGGCTGTGCTCGTAATTAAACAATCGTGTTAATGCAACTTTAGCTGAAAAGTTGGCTGATACTTTTGCCTGAAACTCTGCTTCTAAACCCGACGAGTACAAATTACCTGTGCTATTGATAGTTTGTAAACCGAACGGTCCCTCTCCTGGGACGATTTCAACTAAGTTTTTATGCTTACTGTAGAAAATGCTGAATACACTTTGAAACTGTTTAGGTGATTGCAAGTAATAATCTTGTAGCCATGCTATTTCACTGGTTTCAATTTCTTCTGCTTTTAATGCTGGATTACCCAGATACCTATCATCGGTTTGAAACCGGTTAGGTGAGCGAAATGCGGTTCCATAGATGAATTTAAACGTCGATTTTACCTTGGGAGTGTATACAATGGCCGCTCTGGGATTTATATTTCTGTCATGCTCCGAGATGATATCACTTCGTAAGCCGATGGTGGCGTTTAAGGTGTCAGAAATTCTAATTTCATCTTGAATATAGAGACCGAGAAATCGTCTGTGATCTATTGCACCTAGGGAGATCAGTTCACTGTTATCTGCGCTTTTGAATTGCCATACGTCCACGCCTGGTCTTCGAAGAGATAATCCGAAGGTAAGAGTATGGTCGACAATGGGATAGTAGTGCCCGTCAACTTCCATTCCCCATTCCGAACTTTGGTAAGCATAGTCACCGACGACTGAGTTTAATGGCTCTGTTGTTGTTAATTGCCCAGATAAATACACTAATCGAGATTCTAGCAACCATTTGTCATCAATACGTAAATCATAACTTAGTGACAATGAGTCTTGTTGTGTTTTCGCCCGTAGTAGGCCGTCTTCTACCGCCCTGAAAACAAAAAAGTCTTCCATATCCCTCGTCATGTGTCGAAATTCAAAACTAACAGTGCTGTTCCAAGAAATGCTTCCAGTTACGTCTTTGGCAGTATAAGGGTCACGCGTAAATTCAGCATTGGGATTAATAGGCGTTGTGATATCAGGGCCGTACAGTTGCCCGGAATCCTTGTAATAGCGAGCAAAACCCGAATATGACCATTCCCCTGATTCACCTGAAAAGTTAGTGTAGGCTTCGAGGCTATTTAAGTTACCCGCCGCGACACGAAACTCATTGCTCTGCTTTTTAGTAATAATATTCACAACGCCTAAAAATGCATTGGTACCATACAGTGCAGAGCCTGGCCCTCTAATGACTTCAATCTTTTCAATGTTGGGGACTGTCATATAGCGGTTTTCAAACATCGCACCACCAGCTAAATCACTGTTCATCCGTTTCCCATTAATTAAAAAAAGGACGTTGAATGAAGGTTGTGGCGAGGGAGTTCCCCTTACACCAATGCGGTATCCATCACCGATAAATATTTCCCGAGAGGACTGAAAACCGGGTACAAAATTCAGTAGTTCCTCAACGGACTGGACCCCTAATTCTTTGATCTGCTGGTGGGTGAACACGGTTACCGAAGAAGGTGCGTCGCGTACTGATATATCACTGAGAGTAGAGCTTTTAATAGTGACATTGAGGAGATCTTCTAAAGACATTTCCAATAATGACTGGCTGGAGGAGCTTTGCTGTTGCTCCACATTGCCAAAGGCGTTTGTCTGGAATAGCAAGAAATACGCTAGGTAGACGGCTCTGCCCATGGCTACACTCCATTGTAAAGAACTCTAATGAGCATAGCACCTTAGGGTGGTTTTACCAGACTATCAGTTCATTAGCTTTGCTCATTTTTGTCCTCTCAACTCACGAGGTATTATTAGCTTAATTTGTGTTCCTACGTGTTCTTCACTTGAGATAGTAATTTCTCCTTGGAGCATTTTGTGCACTATGTTGAATACAATGTGCATACCCAATCCAGTGCCGCCTTCTCCTCGCTTAGTGGTGTAAAAAGGCTCGTAGATATTCTCGAGTACCTCTTTTGGCATGCCACATCCATTGTCAGTATAGACAATGGTTACGTCCTCTTGCTCTTTGTCATCAACAATAGAAAAACTGATTTCAGGTTTCGATGGAAGTTGTTCTGCGAATGCGTGATCTATCGCGTTAGAGACAAAGTTTGTCAGTACCTGAGTCAACGCGCCAGGAATCGTATTTATCACTAAGTCAGAAGTGGGTAAGGGGGTGAAATTGATATTTTTCTGGTTGAGTTTACTGGCGAGGGTAACCATAAATTCATTGATGTATTGCGCGAGGTGGATGTTTCTTGGCTCTTCAACAAAATGATCCGCGGCGACCTGTTTAAAATTGCTAATTAAGTGAGTAACCCGTTTTAACGAAGAGTTGGATATCTCTAATGATTGTTTAATAGCGTCAATCGCGCTGCGAAATGCATGTTTTGTCAGCTTGCCCGCGGATATTTTTTCGTCCATTTGCTCAGCATTATCCGCAATAATACTTAACGACGTGATCACTATTCCCAGTGGCGTGTTAATTTCATGGGAAATACCTGCGGTGAGTAATCCCAGCGATGCCATTTTCTCTGATTGAACGAGCTGAGATTGAGTTTCTTTAAGGTGGATTAGAGTATGCTCAAGTTTTGAAGAGGTTCGAATCATTCTCACATAAAGCACAATTATTATAACAAGTAAAAACCCCACGAACAGCATGACTGCGCTAGTCATCATTAACTTGGTATTTTTATCTTCGATGGTGATGTTTTTGGTAGCAATCTCTTGTTCCAATAATCTGAGTTTACTCACTTGTTCATCTATACGGGAGCGGAACTCACTTGCTTTCTCAGCCAAATTTCGTATCTGCATTTCTTGCTGCTTAATTTCTTCATTGTTCTTTTTTGAAATCTGCTGATGCCGAGTGACTTCATTATTTTTCTGCTGGGTTAACAGTTGCAGATGAGCATTGGTTTCTTTTAGGGCTCTATTTTGCGCTTCCACTTTTTCTCGCAATGATGATAGTGTTTTTTCTTTGGTGTCGAGCTCATCTTTTCTTTGCAATAAGATGTGGTTGTTATTTTGTAAGGTTTGTTCAGAAAGTCTTAGTTTAGCGTTAGTATCACGCAGTTCAGCATTGAGTGAATTAATGCTTTGATGCATAGTGATTTCGTCGCGTTTCATTTGTTGTAATGCGCGTTCTGTTTCTCTGTAAAGCTTCGCTACATCTAATTCTGAGCCGCCCAAAAGGAGCAATTCGTCTGAAATTTTAAGCTGCTCGAATACAATGTTTGAACGGTTGACTTCAAATGCCAACTTGTTACGCACCGTGTTGAAGATGAAATTTATCATGACATCTTTTTTGTTATGACTTCTATCTGTGATAAGCAGAGTAGCGGTTTCTCGTAAAAGTGATGCTATATCAGCAATATCCTCTTTTGGTGGGAGAAACACCACTGCTACATCAACTTGTTGAAGCTGTTTTATTGAATTAACGTTGATGACGTATAGAGGCTTATTCCTTATGCTCTGTCCACTCATAGTCGAAGCGAGTAAATCAAAAAAAGGCTTGTTTTTGTAAACACCAATAGTAAAGGTGTCTTTGCTCGACTCATCAGGCCAGGTTGTGTGTTTGATGAAGTTAAAGATAAACGCAGCCTTGACGGTTGGCTCGTCAAAGTCTTCTGCAAAAGACATTGGGCTTAATTGCAAAAAGCAAATGAACCAGATATACCTACGCCTAAATAGTGTCTTCATCCATTGACCATAGATGGCCGCTAACGTGGCCACTAAAACGTTATTTGTTGATTTTTAGATATTTTCCCTGGTTGCGTTGTGCAATAGCTCAAGTTAAACGCAACTCAACTACACTAAGTGTAGTAGTGAAATGAAAAACTGGAAATACATAGCCCCGTGCTCGTTATGATCATCAGTCAGGCAAATGAAAGGTGTTGATGTGGCGAACAGTTCCAGCCACTCAACTTCCCTCCTAGTCAGTCTCTCAAACAACCCTAACAAGTCACACTTCTATAGCAGTGTCCGCTTCTGTAAGCGGACAGTTTATTTTGTCCGAAGCGGACACTTTATTCTATGGATAGGTTTTATAATTAAATAAAATCAATAGGATATGTTTTGGCATGTAAATCGAATTACTGATCTCAGCTAAAGCTTTAGATTGGAAATTGTGTAAACCCAACACCTTAAACACAGGAGAAAAACCGTGATGATGTTACTTCATTACATCAGTCTACCCTTAGTCGTTTTTGTTTTTGGAGTGGTTCTTGCCAACCTAGAAACAATCACACAGCGGGAAGTGCGATGATTCAAGATACTAGTAATCAAGATCGTGTAGTCACGCCTGTGACCAACAAAAAGCGATGGTTGTTTTTAGTCGTCGTTGTCATAACCTTGTGTCTACTAGGTTACGTGACGTTGTCAGCACCGGCTGCTGACCTATCAATGTCGAAAGATTCCCTGAAAGTCAACACGGTAATTAAAGGTGATTTGGTACGTGACATCGTTACTACTGGCAAAATTATTGCGGCTAATGCCCCACAATTATATAGCCCTGCACAAGGGTATGTGCTGCTTCATGTAACGCCGGGAGATATGATTAATCAAGGGGATGTTATAGCAGTGGTAGACTCGCCGGAGCTTCAAAGTACCCTCAAACAAGAGCAACTCGTTTTAGCCAGTTTACAAAGTGATCTCGCCAGACAAGCATTAGATGTAAGGCGTCAGACCTTACTACTCAATAAGCAAGCAGATTTGGCTAAAGTAGAACTAGATGCTGCCATTCGGGAAGACAAGCGTGCTGCATTGTCCATTACTAACCACCTTATCAGTCAAATAGATTTTGAAAAAGCGCAAGATGACTTAGCAAGAGCGAAGGTAACCCATAAACACGCCATGAGTGAGATTGAACTAGCGCAAGATACATTGGCATTTGAACTTAAGACCAGTGAAGACAAGGTAGCCAGACAAGAATTGGTGGTTAGAGAGCTCGAGCGTCAGCTGGTCAATTTAACTATTAAAGCCAGTGTTTCAGGTGTGGTGGGTAACGTTCTCATTCAACCCAATGCGCTGGTGGCAAAAAATGAGCTGTTGATGACACTGGTTGATTTATCGGCCTACGAGGCGCAGTTGAGTGTGGCAGAAAGCTATGCCGCGGAGCTCGGCATTGGCATGGATGTCGAACTCACCATGGGGGGGCAAACTGTAATGGGGACCTTGGTGTCTATTTCTCCTGAAGTGGTTGACCGGCAAGTTACGGCTCGGGTTCGTTTTCCCGAAAGCAGCGTTGCATCGATTCGTCAGAATCAGCAAATCTCCGCTCGCATTCTGCTTGAAAATAAGTCTGATGTACTAAAAGTAGCGCGGGGAAGCTTCCTTCAAGCAGGCGGACATACTGCTTATATCGTACGCGGAGACATAGCAGAAAAAGTGGCCATTCAAATAGGCGCTACCAGTATGCGTGAAGTGGAAATTCTTCAAGGTCTTCAAGAAGGCGATCAAATCATCACATCAAACTACGACAAATTTAAACAAGCGCCTTCGGTGCTACTTCGATAAGACAAGGAATAATGAAATGTTGAAAATGCACAATATTAGCAAAGTTTATCAAACGGACAGTGTTCAAACCCATGCGTTAAGAGATTTTTCGCTAGAAGTCAATGAAGGTGAATTTATTGCTGTTACTGGCCCGTCTGGTTCAGGGAAAACTACTTTCCTCAACATGGCAGGATTATTGGAGCCTTTTACCTCAGGACAATACACACTCGATGGTATTGATGTGGGAGGGTTGTCTGACAATCAGCGAGCCGATCTGCGCAATCAAAAAATTGGTTTTATCTTCCAAGGCTTTAACTTAATCCCCGATCTGAATATTTTTGAGAATGTGGAAGTACCACTGCGTTATCGTGGTGTGTCGTCGAAAGAGCGAAAACGCAGAATTGATGAGTGTTTAGAGCAAGTTGGACTGGCTAGCCGAGCTAAGCACCTTCCACAGCAGCTGTCAGGTGGCCAACAACAGCGCGTTGCCATTGCAAGAGCGCTTGCAGGTAATCCACGCTTTTTACTTGCCGATGAACCCACCGGTAATCTAGATACGTTGATGGCTCGTCAGGTTATGGAGTTACTCGAAGAGATTAACCGCAATGGTGCAACTATCGTTATGGTGACGCACGATCCGGAGCTTGCGCGTAGAGCACCTCGCAACATTCAAGTGGTTGATGGACAGCTGGCGGACTTTACGCTGTATCAAGGTAACCCAGAGTCTGAATCGGTTGGCGCTGTTGAACGCTTGAAAGCGGCTGAGGTGTAATATGCTACTTCACTATATTGATTTAAGCTGGCGGAGCATAAAGAGTACGCCCATTATTAGCTTCTTGATGGTATTTGCAATCGCAATTGGAATTGGCATTACCATGACCAGTTTGTCGGTGTTCCACATGATGTCAATGGATCCCATTCCTCACAAGAGTAGCAAAATTCATTACCCGCAATTACAGTTAATGGATGAGGGTAATGAATGGAATTCTTCTGACAATATGCCTCGCCAGTTGACTTACCAAGATGTCACAAACCTCTACAACGCAGACATTGACGTACTGAGTAGTCCTAGCTTTCGCAGCGGATTTTCAGTGCATCTTAATACGCCGGATGTTAAACCTCGCATGGAGCCGGCACGCCTCGTCAACAGAGAGTTTTTCGATATTTTCGACAGACCTTTCATATACGGTCAAGCTTGGTCGCGTGACGCACAAGACAATAAACCTTATGTCGCGGTTATCACCAAGGAAATTAACGACCGTTTTTTCAATGGTGAGAATTCTGTTGGCAGAGAAATATTTTTAGATAATAAGAGCTATCGGATCGTGGGTGTAACAGAAAACTGGGACCACCATGTTAAATACTACGATGTTAACAACGGCGCATTTAATTCATCAGAGTCGATTTATATTCCATTTACCATAGCCCCATTAGAAGAGATTGGCACGTGGGGCAACATGAACGGCTGGAAGCAAGAGGCAATGAGAGGCTATCAAGACTTGCTGACCTCCGAAAAGCTCTGGACCCAGTTTTGGGTATTACTAGAGAACGAACAACAAAAAGAGGCTTATGGCCAGTTTTTGATGGCTTATATGGAAGATCAGAAAGCCCGAGGTCGCTTCCAACGTGAGAACTTAGAATACAAGCTACGTAACGTCAACGAGTGGATGGAATATACTGAGGTAGTGTCTGAAGACAATCGCATTCTCGTTGCGCTTAGCTTTATGTTCCTGATGGTTTGTGTGGCAAATATTCTTGGTCTTTTATTGGCGAAGTTTCTGAAAAGAGCGCCAGAAGTGGGTGTAAGGCGTGCGCTAGGCGCGAGCAAGCGTCAGATCTTCTTACAACACATCGTGGAAGTCTCTGTAATTGGTGTTGCAGGAGGTCTTCTTGGGATTGTCGTTGCACAACTTGGCTTGTGGGGAGTACGCACGACTAATAACTATTATAGTGCACTTGCAACAATGGATTGGTCGATGCTATTGGCTGCGCCGACCATTTCACTTCTCGCGAGCTTCATTGCAGGCCTATACCCTGCTTGGTTGGTGTGTAAGACACAGCCAGCTATTTATCTTAAGAGCCAATAGGAGGGCGTATGATGCTTGATATAAAACCAATATTTAGCGCGCTGCTGCGCTCCAAAGTAGGTGCTGTTTTACTGTTTTTACAAATTGCACTAACAACCGCAATTGTCAGTAACGCAGCCTTTATGATTAACGACAATTTGTCATACTTGCGCGAAGACACTGGCTACCCTCAGCAAGAGATCTTCAGTTTTACCGTGATGACCTTCGGAAAAGACATCGATTTAAGACAGCAGGGTGAATTAGACGAAGCCATGTTGCGCCAAATTCCAGGCGTTATTAACGCCACGTTAACGCAAGCGGTGCCGCTGTCGGGTGGTGGCTCGTCTACCTCAATTAGGTTAAAGCCCCGCCCAGAGCAATCGCGAGAAGGCCGCTTGATGTACTTCTATGGCGATGAATATGCACTCGACACTTTTGGTGTAGAACTTATCGAAGGTAGAAACTTCAGACCTGAAGAAATCATGATTAGTGATAGTTATCACGACAATGGCCCCAATACTATTATTGTGTCGCAGGCATTAGCTAAGAGTATGTTTGACGATGAATCAGCACTGGGTAAATCGATTTACGTCGATGGCAGGGCTCTTGAAATTATCGGTGTTGTAGCTTTAATGGAAAGTGCATGGCCGCGTGCAGAAGACAGCAATACCACAGGCATTATTCCGTATATTAATGCGCAAAGTTATCAGCATTTTCTGGTAAGAACCGACGCGAATGAGCGCGCTAACGTTATGAAAATAATAGAAGACAAGATGCTAGCAGCCTATGACAAGCGCGTGATCATCAATGTGGATGGGCTTGACGAGAGTAAAGAAGCCTATGATGCTACTGACGTACTGATGATGCGTATGCTCATTGTACTGGTGGTCGTACTGGTTTTGGTTACCGCACTAGGCATTTTCGGATTGACCCAATTTAATATCAGCAAACGCACTAAACAAATTGGAACGCGTCGAGCGCTAGGGGCAAGAAAATCTGCCATTGTGCGTTATTTCTTGGTAGAAAATGCCATGATATGTACAGTAGGCCTAGTGATAGGTAGCATAGCCGCTGTTTTTTTAGGCCGAGGGCTAATGCAAACCTACTCAATTGGAGCGCTGGAATTGGAGTATGTATTGGTAACTGCTTTATTTATTCTGATAATGAGTTTATTGGCAGTGGTGGTACCTGCCAGGCGTGCAGCGAACATTTCACCGAGCATAGCAACCAGAAGTATTTAACACGCGCTAATATTGCTGCTTACCTGTTGTGGGTGAGCAGCGCTTATTGATAATAAAAACAAACGGTAAAACGGATACGTAATTCAATGACGAAGATTTTAATAGTAGATGACAATACTGCAGTGCTAGAAGCGTTGTCGCTACTACTAGAGATCCACGGATATCAAATAGTCACTGCCACCTCGCCCAAAGAGGCACTACAGATTGTTAACTATCAATCAATAGCCTTAGTCATTCAAGATATGAATTTTAGTGCAGATACAACGTCGGGCGAAGAGGGGAGAGCGCTCTTTAACGACCTACGTGGCCTAAATCCATTACTTCCGATTATTTTGATAACTGCGTGGACTGAGCTCGAGCAAGCCGTCGAGCTCGTAAAAGCGGGAGCGGCAGACTACATCCCAAAGCCTTGGGACGATACAAAATTGGTGACTACAGTTAATAATTTAGTCGCTTTAGGGCAAGCCAATACAAAGAACAAAGCGCTGCAGCAGCATACAAACGTATTTGATAACGCCAAGCAAGCGGCGCAGAGTGTGGGGCTAATATACGATAGCGCCGCAATGCAGCGTGTTGTGGATATGGCACTTCAAGTGGCTAAGTCTGACGTGCCCGTGCTGATTA
Organism: Alteromonas sp. D210916BOD_24; assembly: GCF_047159385.1. GTDB lineage: Bacteria > Pseudomonadota > Gammaproteobacteria > Enterobacterales > Alteromonadaceae > Alteromonas. Next base: position 2,542,834 of record NZ_AP038333.1, on the reverse strand, counting down.
CTGGCCCTAACGGTAGCGGCAAAGAGAAAATTGCAGAGCTCATTCAATGCCAATCGCCATTAAATCAAGCGCCCTTTATTAAAGTAAATGCAGGTGCATTACCACAAGAGCTTATAGAGGCGGAGCTATTCGGTGCAGAGGCTGGTGCCTTTACCAGTGCGAATAAGCGTCGGATTGGCAGATTTGAAGCGGCAAATGGTGGTACGTTATTTTTAGATGAAATAGGCAATTTACCGCTGTCTGGCCAGGTTAAATTACTCCGCGTTCTGCAAACCGGTGAATTTGAAAAGCTGGGTTCGGTCAAGACACAGCGCACCACCGTGAGAATTATCTCAGCAACTAACGCCGATCTTGCGGCTGATATTGCTAAGGGCACATTTCGAGAGGATTTATTCTATCGGCTTAACGTTATCGAGATACATGTTCCTCCCCTGTGCGAGCGTGGGGATGATGCGTTAGCGTTGGTAAAACACTTTCTACCTGGGCGTGAACTGAGTCTTACTGCTCAACAAGCTATCACCCAGCACCCGTGGCCTGGTAACGTAAGAGAGTTAGAGAACGCCTGTCGTAGAGTAGACATTCTTTATCCTGAAGGGGTGTTGTGTGCCAACGCATTTGGATTGGCCAAGGAGACAGCAAAACACACAGTGGCTCGAAATAATATCACAGAGCCCAGCCAAGTAGAAATAGAGGCAGCGTTAGTCAATTACAATGGAGTAATCGCCAAGGTTGCTAAACATTTCGGGTTGTCCCGCCAGGCGCTTTATCGTCGGCTAGACAAATACGCGATAGACTATAAATCGTGAAAACTGTTCGATCAAAGCTGATTGCCACCGCAATGGCTTCCACGGCCATGGGGTTGGCACCGTTACTTTACTATGCCGAGTTTTCTATTGAGGTGAAACTCGCAGTGGTATGCGCTTCACTATTGCTAAGCGGGAGTTGTGGTTACGCGGTATCTGCACAAGTTTATAAACATTTGCAGGCACTTAATGTGGGATTGTTAAATTTTAAGGACGGTGAATATTCCTCAACCATTGCTTGTGATTCAAACGATGAATTCGGCAGATTGTGTACCTTGTTTAATGAGACAGCTGATACGTTACGCAAAGAAAAACAGTGGTTGCATCAACGGGAATTAATGCTAGATAAAGTGCTGCAAAGTTCACCCGATGTTCTATTGCTAGTGAATGATGACAACCGCATTGTATTTAGTAATTATCAGGCACAACGTTTCTTTTGTGCCACTCATAGACTTGAAGGCAGTTTGCTAGACCCACTTCTCAGCGCCAAACCTCGTGCATTGTCTGACATGTTGCTGAAAAACAAAGAGGGGTTATTCACGCTGCCACTAGGCGATCAGGGAGTAGAAACCTGGCATCTCGCCATTGGCACTTTTTTATTGAATAACCAGCCGCACAAACTGTTCATCCTTAAGCATATGACCCGTGAACTGAATCGGCAGGAAGTCAGTGTGTGGAAAAAAGTCATAAGGGTTATTAGCCATGAGTTAAATAACTCGTTAGGGCCTATATCAAGCTTATTACACAGTGGAAAAATTGTTGGAAAACAAAATGGCGACCCTCGGTTGGTGCGGGTTTTTCACACCATTGAGGAGCGTATTGATCATCTCAACCAGTTTGTGCAAGGCTATGGAAAGTTTGCCAAACTTCCTCCTCCCACTTTTGCACCTATTGTATGGCAAGACATCATTGCTCAATTGCGACAACAGTATACATTTGAACTGGTTATGCCTGAGCCGGTGGCATTGATTGCCGATGCAGTTCAGCTTGAGCAGTTACTCATAAACCTTTTGAAAAATGCACATGAATCCGGCGGCGAGGCAAAAGATGTCGCTTTGGTCGTTACACAAAATACAGATCAGGTTGTTATCGAAGTTTTAGATGGGGGTAAAGGAATGTCAGAAAGTGTTATGGCCAATGCGCTTGTTCCTTTTTATTCCACTAAACCAACGGGTACAGGGCTAGGTTTGGCATTGTGCCGTGAGATTACCGACGCCCATCAGGGCCACTTAATGATTCAAAATAGAAAGGGCAAGGGGCTTTGCGTACGAATTGTGTTGGATAAAAAATGAGGGATAGACGGGCGTCTATCCCTCAGCGACGCTAAGCCAAGACCGTTTTTACCCAACGTCGAACAGGCATTTATAAGATAGTGCAAATGAGAATGATTTGCAATAACTTTTTTGGGATGGTTTTAAAGTTTTTTTAAAATTGATTTAGATCAAGGGACTTACAACGAAAAAGTAACCCTCTGATACACATTGATCCAGATCATATCTGAGCGTTCCCCCCTGACTTACTATTCACTTAGTCAATGAGGAGAACAGTTATGTTGTGGACAATGATTAAAGATCCCGTGGTATGGGGCTCACTTTTAGGTATCGGTATTATTGTAGGCATGATGATGTATTACACTTATCTGTTCATGCACAACAGTGCCAACGAGGATAAATAGCGTCTTTACGTGAAGGGGCTAGCGCAGGTGGTTTTGCTGCGGTATATCAATAAGGACAAGTAGTGCTGCTTGCCCGCCGTATTCCAGCGGCGCTTGGTGAAACGCTCTCACGTGTGGGTGTTGCACTAAGTAATGAGGTAGGGCTGCTTTTAGTACGCCTTGCCCAAAGCCGTGCATAATACTGACACAGTCAATTAATTCTTTACGGGCAGAGTGAATAAGCGCAGCCAACTCAGCTTTGGCCATTTCTCTGGTGAGCCCGTGAAGATCTAACATCATCTCTGGCGAGTAATCTCCACGTCGCAGTTGCTTTACTATATGGCTCGATTCGCCTTCACGGCAATACCGCATGGGACCTTCTTGGGGTAGTGCGGCTTGATACATATCTGAAAAGTTAAACGCGGCAGCCAACTGTTTGCTGTGTTTTAGGTGCTTGGGTGAAGCCTGTTTTTGCTTTTGTGCCAGTTCAAGTTGCTTGTCAGGCTCTATTTTGTCTTGTGCCAAGGGGGTGACACCACGCATGGCATCGGCAAACGAAAAGGTTTCATCTTCCACTTGCTTAGATTCTTCTTGTTGAGGTTTAGTCGTCCGCTTTTTTAAGGCTTTTAGTTCTTTTTTAAACGCTTTCATTCTGAATCAATATGCAAATTAACGTGGGCGAATAGGGGAAATGTTAGTATGATACCAGCTTTGTAAATTTTGATGTACCCAAACGCCATGACCGATAAGTTTTACCTAGAAGAAGCCATTGACGATCTGCATACTTTGCTCGATATGACACGTTGGGCAACCAGTCGATTCAACGATGCGGCCTTGTATTTTGGTCACGGTACCGATAATGCGTGGGACGAAGCAACCAGTTTAGTGATGCAAGCGCTTCACCTTCCACATCCGCTGTTGGAAAAAGTCGGCGAAAATGTACTGAATTCCCGCCTGACGAAAAGTGAGCGAGAGAAAATTGCTGAACTTGTACTTAAGCGGGTACAAACAAGAATGCCGCTGCCTTATATTACTAACGAGGCGTGGTTTTGTGGGATGCCATTTTATGTTGACGAGCGTGTGCTCATTCCTCGTTCTCCCTTTGCTGAACTTATTCAAAACGAATTCGCACCGTTTGTTGAGTCTGCGCCGACTAGTATTCTTGATATGTGTACAGGGGGCGGCTGTATCGCCATAGCGCTGGCGCATGCGTACCCAGAGGCGCAAGTGGATGCCGTGGATATCAGTACTGACGCATTAGAAGTGGCGGACATCAATATTCAGGAGCACGGCTTAAGTCACCGTGTTTATCCTATTCAATCCGACTTGTTTTCAAGTTTAGAAGGGCAGAAATACGATCTTATCGTGTCTAACCCCCCCTATGTTGATGCTGAAGATATGGCCGACTTACCGGAAGAATATCACCATGAACCTGAACTTGCGCTTGCGGCAGGTGATGACGGTCTTGAACTGGTTGACATCATGTTGCACAAAGCCCCCACATATTTGAATGAAGGCGGCTGGTTATTCGTAGAAGTGGGTAACAGTGAAGTTCACATGAATACGCGCTTTCCCGGCTTAGAAGTTATATGGCTTGAGTTTGAAAATGGTGGGTCAGGTATTTTCGCCGTTCGCAGAGAGACACTAGTAGAATATTTTAGCAGTAAGGATTAATGGTTAATTATGTCAGGTAATAGCTTCGGAAAACTTTTCACTGTCACTACCTTCGGAGAAAGTCACGGCATCGCTATTGGTGGTGTGGTTGACGGTTGCCCGCCCGGGTTGGCCATTACTGAAGAAGATCTTCAGGTAGACTTGGATAGACGCAAGCCCGGCACATCTCGTTATACCACTGCGCGTAGGGAAGACGACGAAGTTCAAATTCTATCAGGCGTATTCGAAGGGAAGACAACGGGAACCAGTATTGGTTTGTTGATCAAAAACAAAGATCAACGCAGTCAGGATTACGGCAATATAAAAGACCGTTTTCGCCCAGGCCATGCTGATTATACCTATGATCAAAAATACGGTAGCCGGGATTATCGCGGCGGGGGCCGTTCATCGGCGAGAGAAACAGCTATCCGCGTTGCTGCGGGAGGTATTGCTAAAAAATATCTTAAAGAGGTACATGGCATCGAAATTTTAGGCTACCTGTCGCAACTTGGCCCTATCTCAGTCGATAAAGTGGATCACACTATCACCAACACCAACCCTTTCTTTTGCCCCGATGAAAGCAAGTTAGATGCTCTTGATGCCTATATGCGAGATTTGAAAAAGTCTGGCGACAGTATCGGCGCAAAAGTGTCTGTTGTTGCCAAGCATGTACCAGTGGGACTTGGTGAACCGGTATTTGATCGATTAGATGCGGAAATTGCCCATGCGATGATGGGAATTAACGCGGTAAAAGGTGTGGAAATCGGCGACGGTTTCGACGTGATTAATCAAAAAGGCAGTGAACACAGAGACACGTTGACGCCAGATGGATTTACGTCAAATCATGCCGGTGGGGTACTAGGTGGAATTTCAACGGGGCAAGATATTGAAGTGCATATGGCACTTAAGCCTACCTCAAGTATTTCTGTACCCGGCAAGACGATAAACAAAGACAATCAGGAAATTGATATCGTAACAAAAGGCCGTCACGATCCGTGCGTGGGTATTCGTGCTGTGCCGATAGCAGAAGCCATGCTCGCCTTGGTATTAATGGATCATTTGCTGCGGCACAGAGCGCAAAATACAGGTGTGGTCTCGACGACTAAGCCAATTGCTGGGCAAGCCTAGTAACCATTTTACACACTACCTTGTTTAACCCTTCGCCACTGCCCCTTGGTTAGTGGCGTTTTTGCATATGGAGATACATCTTGTCTTTGAACAGTAAGACAGTAGGTAAGTCATCGTTACTTATTTTAGCACTTACTTATTGGCTGTACTTCGGACAGCTTGGCGTACTGGTACCTTACTTAGGCATTTTCCTTGACGGGCGAGGATTCTCGTCTGCTGAAATTGGTGAGTTGTTTGCAGTCATTACTCTTGCCCGAATTCTAGGGCCTGGATTGTGGGCTGGGGTCGCCGATAAAACAGGAAACGCCATAGGCGTTATGCGTTTGGGGTGTTTTCTCACTGTCCTTACTTTTAGTTCGGTGTTCTACTTTACCAGTTTCTGGGGGCTGACTTTAGCGTTTGGACTGATGATGATGTTCTGGACCGCGGTGCTTCCTCAACTTGAAGTGATCACCATGTCAACGGTGGCAAAAACCAAGGCGACATACGGCCAGATTCGGTTGTGGGGCAGTGTGGGCTTTATTTGTTTAACTGTGATGGTGGGTAAAGCGTTGGATATGTTCTCCACCGACACACCGGTTCACGCCAGTATTGTTGTACTGACGCTGTTATTTGTCAGCACGCTTTTTATTCGCGCTCCCAATGAAGCGTCAGTTGAGCATTCCCACACTGGCAGTATATGGAAATATGCTAAGCAAAGGCCCTTCGCCGTGTTTATATTTGCCTCGGCGTGTTTGCAAATCAGCTTTGGTGCTTATTACGGTTTTTTTGCTTTGTACATGCGGGATCTCGATTATTCGGGCCAACAGACCGGTATTTTTATCGCCTTAGGTGTATTGGCAGAAGTGGGGATTTTTCTTGTTGCCAGACGGCTAATTAGCCAATTTGGTGTGTGGAATTTACTTTTTGCCAGTCTTGCGTTAACGGCCTTGCGTTGGTACGCGTTAGCGGCCTTTGCCGATGTGTTTACCGTGATTATCGTCAGTCAACTTATTCATGCACTTAGCTTTGGCTTAACCCACGCAGTGTCTGTCCACTTTATCCATCAATTCCTGCCTAAGGCTTACCACAGTCGCGGGCAGGCCGTTTATATCAGTGTTGCATTTGGGTTGGGTGGGGCTTTCGGCAATTACTTGGCAGGTCAACAGTGGCAGCAGGGAACACACGCCTACGAAACGTTTGTGACAGCTACCGTGTTTGCAGCCATCGCAGCACTGTCGATGTTTGCGTGCTCAAAACAGACAATGGACAATGTGCCTAAGGCAGTTTAAGTCAATTCAAGCCAATGCTAAAAAGCGTTTAAGCCATATAGTACAGCAGTAGGTGTTCTTTATTCTTAAAGGGCACCTTATGTAACGCCAATTATGAGCTCACTGATGTGCGCTTGCATTCGGCGATGAGCTCTATACCTTCATCGCCATTGTCCTGTTCAAGACGTACATCGAACTTCCATAGCCGGTGCAAGTGACGCATAACCTCGTCTTTGGATTTACCCAAGGGCACTTTTCGCTGGGGAATATAGCGCAGTGTTAGTGACCTATCGCCGCTCACATCCACATTGTGGACCTGAATGTTGGGCTCCAAATTACTTAAATTGTATTGTGCAGAGAGCTTTTCTTTGATGATCTGATAGCCCATTTCATCGTGGATAGCACTGACGCCAATGTACGATTTTGTACTGTCGTCATGTAAGGCAAATAGCTTAAAATCGCGGATAACTTTAGGGGATAAAAACTGACTGATGAAACTTTCATCTTTAAAGTTTTGCATAGCAAAGTGCACGGTTTCTAGCCAGTTTTTCCCCGCGATACTGGGTAAGTATTGATAGTCTTCGTCGGTAGGTGACTGGCAGACGCGCTTTATATCCATAAACATGGCATAGCCTAATGCGTAGGGATTAATGCCCGAATAGTAGGGGCTGTTGTAATCCGGTTGCATCACTACGCTGGAATGACTGTGTAAAAATTCCATCATAAACCGGTCAGTGACGAGGCCTTCGTCGTACATTTTATTGAGTATGTGATAGTGCCAGAAACACGCCCATCCTTCGTTCATCACCTGCGTTTGCTTTTGCGGATAAAAATACTGAGAGATTTTTCGCACAATACGCACAATTTCACGTTGCCAAGGTTCGAGTAACGGGGCATTTTTTTCAATAAAATAAAGAATATTTTCCTGAGGCTCTCGAGGAAATCTCACTTTTTCTTTGCGCTTATGGTGAGGGTTGTCAGGCAGGGTTCGCCATAATTCATTCACTTGGGATTGCAGGTAAGCTTCACGTTCTTCTTGACGGTTTTTTTCTTCCTGTAAGGATATTTTTTGCGGACGTTTGTAGCGATCTACGCCATAGTTCATCAGAGCATGGCAGGAATCCAGCATATTTTCTACTTCATCGAAGCCGTATTTTTGTTCACATTTGGCAATGTAGTTTTTGGCAAATACCAGATAATCGATAATAGAACTGGCATCCGTCCAGGTTTTAAACAGGTAATTGCCCTTAAAAAACGAGTTGTGTCCATAGCAGGCATGAGCCATTACTAAAGCTTGCATAGTGATGGTATTTTCTTCCATCAAATAGGCAATACAAGGGTCGGAATTGATCACAATTTCGTAGGCCAACCCCATCTGTCCACGCCGGTATTGTTGTTCAGTCTGGATAAACTTTTTACCAAACGACCAATGGGTATAGTTAAGCGGCATGCCAATGCTGGCATAGGCATCCATCATTTGCTCAGAGGTGATCACTTCTATTTGATTCGGGTAAGTGTCTAATTTAAAGTCGTTGGCAATGCGGCGAATATGCTGTTCATATTGCTCCACCAGAGGAAAGGTCCAATCTGGACCGTCGCTGAGTGCACTTTGTTGTCCTTCGCCAGATTGTCTTCGATCACGTACCACACTATTGTCCGTCATGTTAGGCTCCTTGCTGCGCATCTTGTTCAGAGCGCTTAAACAGTTCTCTGAACACAGGGTAGATGTCGGCCTGAGATTGGATGTGCTTACTTACAAAATTGTCGAAAGTGGCAGCCACTTTTTCGTATTCCCGCCATAAGCTCTGGTGTTGTCGTTCGGTGATTTCGATATAGGCGTAATATCGCGTGACGGGTAAAAGTTTGGAAATGAGTAGATCTTTGCATTGAGGGGAGTCGTCTGCCCAATTGTCACCGTCAGATGCCTGTGCAGCATAAATATTCCAATCTCCTGAACTAAAGCGTTCTCTTACCACTTCATCCATGAGTTTTAATGCGCTTGAAACAATGGTTCCCCCGGTTTCCTGAGAATAGAAAAACTCGTGCTCATCCACCTCTTTTGCTTGGGTATGGTGGCGGATGTACACCACTTCCACATTGTCGTATGTTCGCGTTAAGAATAGATACAGGAGTATATAGAAGCGTTTTGCCATGTCTTTAGTGGCCTGAACCATCGAACCAGAGACATCCATCAGACAAAACATAACGGCTTTACTTGAGGGAAGGGGGCGTCTGTCATAGTTTTTAAAGCGCAAGTCAAAGGTATCAATAAACGGCACGCGTGCTATTTTGGCTTTTAGCACTTCAATTTCGGTTTCAATTTGCGTAATTTCGAGGGTGTTGTCGTGTTTATCCGCATATAAAGATGCCAGCTTTTCTTCTAAAGCGTTAAGCTTGCGCTTATCGCTGCCAGTTAATGCTATGCGTCTGGCCACTGAACCTTTAAGTGAACGGACTACGTCTAAATTGCTCGGGACGCCGTCGGTCTGAAAACCGGCGCGATAAGTTTCGTATTGGGTGACTTTGTCGAATTGGTTTTTCTTTAAATTAGGTAACGCTAAATCTTCAAACAATAGGTCTAAATATTCGTCTTTTGATATAGAAAAGACAAACTCGTCCTGCCCTTCACCTTCGTTACTGGCGTCTCCTTCTCCACTGCCGTTACCGCCACCGCCAGGTGGTCGGTCAATTTTGTCACCGGCGGTAAATTGATCATTGCCCGGGTGCACAATATCTCTACTGCCTCCGGCACCTGTGTGAAAAATAGGTTCTGAAATATCTCTGGCAGGAATACTGATTTGCTCTCCAGATTCAAGGTCAGTAACAGATCGTTTCCCCACAGCATCAGAGACCGCCCGTTTTATTTGCTGCTTATAACGCTTAATAAAACGTTGGCGGTTTACGGTACTCTTCCCCTTACTATTAAGTCTTCGGTCAATAAAATGCGCCATATACACCTGCTTTTCATGTTATGCACTATTGGTCGTTGCGATGGTGAAACATCCCACCACCGCCTCGAAGCCAATGCCAAGCGAAAAAGACCTACCTAAGACGCTTTTCGTACGCGCAGATACCATTCACACAATAGCCTGACTTGCTTTTGGGTATATCCTCTTTCTGTCATGCGGTTGACGAAATCATCGTGTTTTTTCTGTTCTTCGGCAGAGCCTTTGGTATTGAATGAGATGACAGGCAACAGATCTTCTGTATTAGAAAACATTTTCTTCTCAATCACTGTGCGAAGTTTCTCATAGCTCGTCCAGGCGGGATTTTTACCGCCGTTATTCGCCCGGGCACGAAGCACAAAATTGACAATTTCATTGCGAAAATCTTTTGGATTACTTATACCAGCAGGCTTTTCCGTTTTTTCCAGTTCAGCGTTAAGTGATGCGCGGTCAAACAATTGGCCGGTTTCTGGATCCCTATATTCCTGATCTTGTATCCAAAAATCGGCATAGGTGACATAGCGATCGAATAAGTTCTGACCGTATTCTGAATACGATTCCAAATAGGCGGTTTGGATCTCTTTACCAATAAATTCAACATAGCGTGGGATCAGATAGCCTTTGAGAAACTCGACATATCTGTCAGCGGTTTCTGGCGGAAATTGTTCTCTTTCAATCTGCCGTTCTAATACGTAAAACAAATGCACAGGATTAGCGGCGACCTCTTGGTGATCGAAGTTGAATACACGAGAGAGAATTTTAAACGCGAAGCGTGTTGATAACCCTTCCATTCCCTCGTCGACACCAGCGTAGTCGCGATATTCCTGATAGGACTTGGCTTTGGGATCGGTGTCTTTCAGGCTTTCCCCATCGTACACCCGCATCTTTGAAAATAAACTGGAGTTTTCGGGTGATTTGAGACGGGAGAGCACGGTAAATTGGGCAAGGCATTTCAGCGTGTCTGGCGCACATGGCGCGCCCTTGAGTTCACTGCTTTCAATCAACTTTTTATAAATTTTAATTTCTTCACTGACCCGCAGGCAATAGGGGACTTTGACGATATAAACCCGGTCTAGGAAGGCCTCGTTGTTTTTGTTGTTGCGAAATGACTGCCATTCCGACTCATTGGAATGGGCCAGTATGAGTCCGTCAAAGGGCAACGCAGAGAACCCTTCAGTAGGGTTGTAGTTTCCTTCTTGCGTCGCAGTAAGTAATGGATGTAACACCTTAATAGGTGCTTTAAACATTTCGACAAACTCCATTAACCCTTGGTTTGCCTTACACAGTGATCCTGAGTAACTGTACGCGTCGGGGTCGTTTTGTGCGAATTGCTCTAGCCGGCGAATGTCTACTTTACCCACCAGGGATGAAATATCCTGATTGTTTTCATCACCGGGTTCGGTTTTGGCAATGCCTACTTGATCAAGTATTGAGGGATACACGCGCACTACTTTAAATTGGCTTATATCGCCATTGAATTCATGTAAACGTTTGCGCGCCCAAGGTGACATGATGGTTTTCAAGTAGCGCTTAGGAATACCATACTCTTTTTCAAGTATGTCACCGTCTTCTTTGACATCAAACAAACAAAATGGATGATCGTTCACCGGTGAGCCTTTCAGCATATAGATTGGCACGTTTTGCATGAGCTCTTTTAAACGCTCAGCTAGGGAAGATTTTCCGCCGCCGACAGGACCAAGTAAATAGAGAATTTGCTTTTTCTCTTCCAGGCCTTGTGCGGCGTGCTTTAGATAAGAAACAATCTGTTCAATGGCTTCTTCCATACCATAGAATTCAGAAAATGCTGGATAACGAGAGATGACGCGATTTGAAAAGATACGACTGAGTGCAGGATCGTTAGCGGTGTCGATTAATTGTGGTTTACCGATAGCGTTGAGTAAACGTTCAGCGGCATTGGCATACGCGAGTTGGTCCTCTTTGCATATATCAAGGAACTCACCAATGGTGAACTCTTCCTGTTTGCGTTCTTCATAGCGACTTTGATAATGTTCAAAAATACCCATGAAAACCTCTTAAATACGGAGTCCCGTATTTTGAGCATAGTCGGTATTTAGAAAAAGTATACCGTAAAGCGTCGTATCACTTGGTAAATTATCGCATACGCGTAGACGTCAAAAAGGGTGTGTAATGGCCCGAGAAAAACACGCTATGGTGGGAAGCGATTAAGGATTAACGACTGCAAATATGAAAAAAAGCCTCGAAGAAACGAGGCTTTTTTGAGTCATTAAATTTGCGTAATCTTTGTGCTAGGCAGCAATATCTAACACGGTTATTTGATTATGCAAAGTTGCTGTTTGCGAATTCCCAGTTAACCAATGCCCAGAAGTTTTCCAGGTATTTTGGACGGGCATTGCGATAATCAATGTAATAAGCGTGTTCCCAAAGATCAACGGTAAGTACAGGCGTTAAGTCATCACCAGAGATTGGTGTTTCAGCGTTGCTTGTATTAACGATGTCTAGGCTACCGTCTGCCGTTTTTACTAACCATGTCCAGCTTGAGCCAAAGTTGTTTACTGCTTTGTCGTTGAAAGCCGCTTGGAAGTCTGCAAATGAGCCCCACTTAGCATTGATTGCGTCAGCAAGTGCACCAGTAGGTTCGCCACCGCCATTCGGGCTTAGGCAGTGCCAGTAAAACGTGTGATTCCACACCTGAGCTGCATTGTTGAAAACACCGCCGTCAGAAGATTTAATAATTTCTTCTAAGCTTTTGTTTTCCATATCAGTACCTTCAACTAGGCCATTTAGCTTAGTGACATAAGTAGCGTGATGCTTGCCGTAATGGTACTCAAGCGTTTCGGCAGAAATATGTGGTTCTAATGCATTTTTTTCGTATGGTAATGCTGGTAATTCAAAAGCCATGACGGTCTCCATGTTGGTTGAGTATTTTTTTACTAAAGTACACTCATGTAGCCTGTTCACCGAGTGTAAGAAGCGACGTGGTTCTCACTTGTACTTTAGATTCTAAAGCATATCCCAAATGTGGGGATAAAGTCCTATAACTCAATGACAAAAATGTGAATTTTTTTTCAATTAGTGATCAGCTCCAATAGATAGGCGTTTCTATCGTGAAAAGATCAACAACCATAGGGTCATTTGAAAGTAAATTTATGCTATTGTGAACCTTGATAAATCATTCAGGCATTCCCATTTTAGGGGAATACACTTTTGTGCTCAGAGGAATCAAATGGATAATACTGAAAACCAATCCACGCTAGATAGAATTAAGCAGCAGATTGAAGAAAACCCTATTCTTTTATATATGAAAGGTTCTCCAAAATTGCCAAGTTGTGGCTTTTCTTCACAAGCCTCGCAAGCGTTGATGTCTTGTGGTGAACCATTTGCGTACGTTGACATCCTTCAAAACCCAGATATTCGCGCTGAATTGCCAAAGTATGCAAACTGGCCAACATTCCCTCAGCTTTGGGTAGAAGGTGAGTTAGTGGGTGGATGCGATATCATCATTGAGATGTTTCAACAAAATGAACTGCAACCACTTATTAAAGACACCGCAGCAAAATACAAAAACGCTGAATAATACTTACATAAGTAAAAACACAGCTTTGTAAAACTCGATTAAAAAGCCGGCTATAAGTCGGCTTTTTTTATTAAAAAAGCCTCAAATACACCCGCTTTCATCCCCTTAAAAACTATATAGACAAACGAGAAATTAAAATCCTCTATGGATTGAAAAAATATTTTTATTTTGTCGAAAAAGGTTTGTTTTTTAATACCTTGCGCTTTATAAAAAACTCAGCTGACCCAAATGACGTCAGTGTTGAAGGTATAAAATAACAACTACTCTAGCGGCTTTTTTTATGTGTCATCAACGCTGAAAGTGGCTAAGAGAACATCCGGGAATCCACCATGAATACAACCTTGTCTTTATTGACCAAAAACGTACGTGGCGTATTAGCTGCATCAGCTGCGTTTTCAGTAATGGCTACAGCACCAGTTTTTGCTCAGGAAGCAGAAAAAAGTGTTAAAGCAGAAGATGTTGAACAAATTGCTGTCGTAGGCTCACGGGCGGCACCACGCTCAGTCGCGGACTCTGCGGTACCTATTGATATTATTTCAGATGAAGAGTTTAAGCAGCAGGGTGCCACAGATATGGTATCTATGATGCAAACTGTCGTGCCGTCTTTTAACGTTAACGACCAGCCAATTAACGATGCTTCTACGTTAGTTCGTCCCGCTAACCTGCGTGGCATGGCTTCTGACCACACCCTAGTACTTGTGAATGGCAAACGTCGTCACCGTTCTGCGGTTATTACATTCTTAGGCGGTGGCCTTTCAGACGGTGCACAAGGCCCTGATATTTCAGTTATCCCTGCAGCCGCATTAAAGCAAGTAGAAGTACTTCGCGACGGTGCCGCTGCGCAATATGGTTCTGATGCTATCGCCGGTGTTATTAACTTCGTGCTAAACGATGCCTCTGAAGGCGGGATGTTTGAAGCTCGTTACGGCTCTTACTATGAAGGCGATGGCGATATGATCCAGCTTTCAGGTAACGTAGGTATGCCTTTGTCTGATAAAGGCTTTATCAATCTATCTGCGGAATACCGCACAGCTGATGATACCTCTCGCAGTGTACAGCGCGCTGATGCAGCTGGTCTTATTGCTGCTGGCAATACTTATGTAGCCGATCCTGCCCAAATTTGGGGGTCGCCTGAGATCAAGCACGACATTAAATTGTTTGCCAACCTTGGACTTGAACTGTCTAACACTGCTGAAGCCTATATGTTTGGTAACTATGCCGAACGTGAAGTGGAAGGCGGTTTTTACTTCCGTAACCCGCACAACCGCGGTGGTGTGAACGACGGTGGTACCAATGAAGATGGCGAACAGTTGCTACTTGTTGGTGACCTAACTGGCGATATGTCGGGTAATTGTCCGACAGACATTGTTGTTGGTGATAATGTTTTAGAAAACCCACGTTACATCAACGAAGTGCTAAATAACCCTGATTGCTTTGCATTCAATGAAATTCTTCCTGGTGGTTTTACACCGCGTTTCGGTGGAACGGTTACCGATATGTCACTTGTCTTTGGAACGAAAGGCGAGTTGGATAACGATATCACGTATGACGTAAGTTTAAATCTAGGTCAAAATGAAGTTGATTTTGCGATTAGCAATACAATCAACCCATCTATGGGCCCTGATACGCCTTTCGAGTTCAGCCCAGGTCGTTACACTCAGTCAGAACAAACACTTGATATCGACTTTACAAAACCTTTCGATGTTGGTTTTCATGAGCCACTGTTTGTGGCAACCGGTTTCCAATATCGCAATGAAAGTTATGAAAGCTTCGCAGGTGATACTGCGTCTTATGAAATAGGTCCGTTGGCGACACAAGGCTTTGGCATTGGCTCAAATGGTTTCCCTGGCTTGGCGGCCAATAGCCAAGGCCGAGTGTCCCGCAATAACATCGCGTTCTACATTGACGCGGAAGCGTATATAACTGAAAGCTTTATGCTAGCAGGTGCGCTACGCTACGAAGACTTTTCTGATTTTGGTGATACCACCAAAGGTAAGATTGCTTTCCGTTGGCAGGCACTTGATAACATCGCGTTCCGTGGTGCTTTCTCAACGGGCTTTAAAGCGCCAACACTTGGTCAGAGTAACGTACGTAACGTAACTACTGCGTTTGGTACTGGTGGTCAGCTTATTGACCGTGCGACCCTACCACCAACAGATCCTGTATCTCAGTTGAAAGGCGGCGAGCAGCTAACGCCAGAAGAGTCTAAGAGTATCACCTTTGGTGTAGTCGCAGATTTCGACAACGGGTTGTTCATTACTGCTGATTACTACAATATTGAACTGACTGATCGCATCAGTACCGCTTCAGGTATTGCGTTGACAGAAGAAGATATCGCGACACTGCTTGCACAAGGCATAAACGATGCGTCTAGTTTCTCGGAAATTAGCTTCTTTACCAACGATTTCGACACTACCACTGAAGGTTTAGATGTAGTAGCAAACTATGCAATGGAAATGATGGGCGGCGAAACCAAGTTCTCACTTGCGTACAACTGGACATCTACCGAAGTAGATCGTGCGTCAGACAACATCTCTGACTACCGCATCCGTATGCTTGAAGATAACTTGCCTGCGGTACGTTATAGTGCAACCGCGAATCATACCAATGGTGATTGGCGCTTCTTAGCGCGTCTGAACTATTACGGTAGTATTTTCGAAGATCACTTGGATTCAGCTCTGCCTATTGAAAAAATCAGCTCTGAGATTACTGTTGATTTAGAAGTAGCATATAACGTTACTGAAGAATTCACGGTGACAGTGGGTGCGAAGAACGCTTTTGATGAGTACCCTGACGAAAACAATACTGATGCAGGTGGTATCACATACGCAGAGATTGCAGGTTCAGCATATCCTACAACCTCTCCGATTGGTATCAATGGTGGTTTCTACTACCTAAGAGGTGTGTACACTTTCTAAAAGGTTATAAGCCTGTTTTAAAGAAAGTACATTGCACTTCATGTGACAAATCAGGGGGCAATTTGCCCCCTTTTTCAGTTATTTAGAGGTGGTTTTTACAAAGGCGTGGTAAAGTGGAATAAAGTAGGCATTATTGAGCTTGTTCGTACTTTCTACGTGGTTGCACTTTTGTGCTAGAAAAGTCTGCGAAGAACGAAGCGGATTAATACATTTGTAAGCAAATCGAAACACACAACGTTTAAAATTATGACCAAAAAGTCGACAGTAGCAGAAACCTTTTTAAAATACCGCTCCAAGCTAATGCGTGCGGTAGGTTCTATTGTAGGCGCCGACGACATTGAAGACATAGTCCAAGAAGCTTTTATTAAAAGCTACGAGGCTGAGTTAAAACAAGAAATACAATATGAGCGTACTTATATGCTCAAAACCGCGCGAAATTTAGCGCTAAACCATGTGGCAAAAGCAGAAAATAAAAACAAACAGCCACTGGATGACATGGATATTTTGCCTTACGAATTGGTCGGGCACAGTTTAGAAAAAAACGTTGAGAGTAAAGAGCGTTTTATTCATTTTTGCCGCGCAACAGATACTTTATCTGCAGATGTTAAGCGCGTATTTTTACTCAAAAAAGTGTATGGCATGCGACAAAAAGAAATTGCTGAACTTGTGGGGCTAAGTGAAAGTACTGTCGAAAAGCATGTCGCCAAAGGTTTGTTGATGTGCTCACGGTATTTAGCCGAGCTATCAAAAGAAGATGCATCACCCCGTGCCACAGCGAATGCGACTCAGGACATAAGCCGTAGTTAACATGAATAATATTCGTCAGTTTTCAAGTAAAGAAGATATCCAAGAGCTAGCTTGCTTGTGGATTAGCCGTCTTGATCGTGGGTTGGACGACCAAGAAAAAGTTGCACTCGATGAATGGTTAAGTGAAAGCAATGCCCATCGCCAGGCGCTACTTGATTCAGCGAGTTTGTGGGACGACATGTCGGTACTTAATGAATTAAGCGGCCTGTTTCCTCAGCCGCAGTCAAGACAGGCGGCAAAGAGTAAAAGCAAGCAGGCCCTGTGGGGGATTGCTGCGACCTTTCTGGTATTGACTGTCGCGCTTAGTGCTATCGTGCAGCGGACGTGGTTTGAGTCAGCGCCGCAAATAGCGGCCATCAGTGAAAAAGTCCAAACCGGTGTGGGTGAGCAGAAAAATGTGATTTTGGCCGATGGGTCAAAGCTTCACCTCAATACTAACTCCATCGTGACTGTGGACTTTTCTGCAAATGAACGGAACATCGTTCTACTTAAAGGCGAAGCACATTTTGAAGTCGCTCATGACAAGCTTCGTCCTTTTTCGGTGACTGCGGGCAACAATACGGTAACGGCTGTGGGAACTGCGTTTAATATGCAATATGTCGATGACAATGCATTTGAATTGGTGGTTACTGAGGGCAAAGTATTGGTGAAGGATAGATTCAGAGCCACATCTAATGATTCTTTGTTCGGTAAAAAGCCGATTACCGAAGAAGGCTTGTTGATGTTTGCAGGCGAGAAAGCCACAGTTCAAGGTAAGGTGGAAGAGAGAGAAAACCTTTCTCAAAACGACATAGATGACGACTTAGCGTGGCAGCAAGGCATGATTGTATTTAAGGGTGAACCATTAGAAGAGGTACTGGCGGAAATTGGGCGTTATACACCTGTGCGCTTTAATATTTCTGATGATTCACTTAAGAAGCGCCGCGTGGCTGGATACTTTAAAGTAGGTGATATTGATGGATTGCTTTCTGCGCTGAAAAGTAGCTTCAATATCGACCATCAGCGAGTAACTGAAACGAGCATAGAACTTAAAGTGGTAAGAAGTTAATTTACCAAGCAAGACGTTAAGTTACGTTGACCAAGCAGTAACGAGTTAGCCTGAGGTGGGGCTTAACTCAGTTGGCATCATAATATTTATTATGACAATATAATTAAAATAAAAATACATCGATAATCTATCTTGCAGCACAGCAATTTTGCGAAAAGCAGGCAACCTACAAACAAGTCAATTACGCCGCACATCACAGGGAGTGAGGCACATATTGTCACGCCTTCATCTCACCTGACAACAAAGATAGGCAAGGGAGTTTCGCTGCGATCTCTGGTGCTAACAATCTTGTGTTATACATTCGTTTGCTCTTTTTCCTCAATGGCGTTTGCCCAAGCAGAAAATAAAGGACAAGCCGAAACGCCGAATCCCCCTTCCAGCAAAAGTGCTTACCGCTTTTCCATTCCAGCGCAAAATGCTAACGAAGCGCTTACTGAGCTGGCCAAACAAGCCAATACCACACTGCTATTTCCTTTTGATTTAGCAAAAACAGTCAAAACCAACGCGTTGAATGGCAGTTATACCTTAAATCAGGCACTCCAGTTTCTGTTAGAGGGAACGGAACTCGCCGTGGTTACTGACGAACGGGGTGTGCTGAGTATACGTTCGCGGGCATCTCTGACAGATAACGTACCCCGAGAACAAGTGGTGGAAGACAAAACTGAAGATACTGGGAATAGCCTTGAACGAATCGCTGTCGTTGGGACTCGTAGCAGCCCACGAAGTGTTGTAGAGTCGCCCGTACCGCTGGATATTATTGGTTCTGATGCGTTAAGTTCGCAGGGAAATTCCGATGTGTTATCCATGCTTAGCGTTATGGTTCCTTCATTAAACGTCAATGATCAGCCGATAAATGACGCCAGCAGTTTGGTGAGACCCGCTAACTTACGGGGGATGTCGTCAGATCATACTTTATTGTTACTTAACGGTAAGCGTCGGCATCGCTCTGCGGTAATCACATTTTTGGGTGGGGGGTTGTCTGATGGTGCTCAGGGACCAGATATATCCGTTATTCCAGCTTATGCATTGCAGCAAGTGGAAGTGTTGCGAGATGGCGCTTCTGCACAATACGGCTCAGACGCCATTGCCGGCGTTATCAACTTTGTATTAAAGGACGCCAGAGAGGGAGGCAGTGTCGCATTGAAGCTGGGTGGTTACAGCGAAGGGGATGGGGAACTTGTCCAATTTCAGCTGAACAAAGGTATAGGCCTAGGGGACACAGGCTTTCTGAATGCAACGGCAGAGTACCGACAGCAAAATGGCACTTCTCGTTCGGTACAACGCGACGATGCGCTGGCGCTAATAGCCAGTGGTAATAATTTCGTTGCTGATCCCGCACAAATATGGGGAGCACTTGATGTGGGGGAGGACATTAAACTGGCACTTAATTCCGGAGTTGATTTATCCGAATCATCTAAGTGGTATGGCTTTGCGACAGCTGCGCGTCGGGAGATCAACGGCGGTTTTTATTTTCGCAATCCTCAATCCAGAGAGGGAGTATTTAGCCGAACCGATCCTGAAACTGGTGAGCGACGTCTAATCGTTGCCGATTTAGACGGATTAGAATATGGGATTGCCTGTCCTTCAATTACCCTTGATGAACGCAATGTTCTTAATGATCCAAACTATTTACTCATTGCGGACAATAGCACCGCTCTAGGCGCTAATTGTTTCGCTTTTACTGAATGGTTTCCCGGTGGATTCACCCCTAAATTCGGGGGCACTATTACCGATGGCTCGGTTTCTATGGGTATAAAAACTGAGTTGAGCAATGGCTGGGCGTTGGATGCTAGTGCATCACTTGGTTATAGTGATATTGCCTATACACTGTCAAACACGGTTAATCCATCACTGGGGCCCCAAACCCCTACCACATTTTCTCCAGGCAGTGTGTCACAAGTAGAGCGCACATTTAATGTGGATTTGACGAAGTTGATTCAAACGGTTTTTGATGATCCTGTCAGTATTGCAGTAGGCGCAGAGTGGCGAAAAGAAACGTATTTTCAAAAAGCGGGTGATGTCGCATCATATGTGGCCGGTCCGTTTGCGCTGGAGCCCCCCAGAGGCTTAAATCAAGGCTTTTCTATTGGCTCTAACGGCTTTCCTGGCTATCAACCACAATCAGCTGGCCACTGGAGTAGAAACAACTGGGCGCTCTACGCTGACCTAGAATTTTATCTCTCTGATGCGTGGCAGTTTGGCGTGGCCACCCGTGTAGAACATTTCACTGATTTTGGTTCAACTTTTGATGGAAAGTTGAGTACTCGGTACAAGTTTACCGAGCATTTTGCGCTACGCGGCTCGGTAAATACGGGGTTTAAAGCGCCGACCGTAGGGCAAAGTAATGTCATTAACGTAACCACGGCTTACAGTGCAAACGGATTAGAAGACCAGGCTACGTTACCGCCCACAGATCTCATTTCTATACAGTTAGGTGCTACGCCCTTAACGCCCGAAGAGTCGGTTAACTTCAGTTTTGGCGCAGTCATGCAACTGAATGACCATTTCTTTGCCACTTTAGATTACTTCAATATTCGCCTTTCCGATAGAATCAGCACCACGTCAGCAATTCCACTAACCGACGAGGATATTGCGTCATTGATAGCACAGGGGCGTACTGATGCGGTTAAATACAACGCTGCCAAATACTTCACCAATGACTTTGATACCAAAACTCAAGGGGTGGACTTGGTGGTAAACTATGGGTTTGACAGTGGTACTTGGCGCAACACGTTGCTAATGGCGTATAATTGGACAGACACTCAGGTAGAGCGAGTGACTCGGTATACCGCTTATGTAGACGGAGAAATGCAACTTCTTCCTAACCTTACCTCTGCTCGTATTCGCATGTTAGAAGACAATTTACCTGCACATCGCGGCACCGTGACGCTGGAACAGGTCAACCAAAACTGGGCGTTTACCTGGCGTGTAAACTACTACGGAAAATTTTATGAAGATCACCTGGATGCCTCTGCTGGTATGGATGTTTATGGTGGGGCGTTGACCACATTTGATGCTCAGGCCGCCTGGCAGTTTCTGCCTACTACTAAGATGGTTGTCGGTGCGCAAAACCTGTTTGATGCACTACCTGATGTCAATCCTTTCAAAGGTGAGGTTGGTGCATTGTACCCGCCAACCTCTCCCGGAGGTATTAACGGTGCGTTTTATTACCTGGGTATCGAGCACGTGTTAGATTGACACTAGAATCCTAATATGGGGAATGGGAACAAGAGGCGGTGTAGGGGTAATACGGTGTAGCGTTAAGTACAGAAGTGTGTGGATAACGCGGGCAATGGAAAAAGTACAATTAGATGTGGGTAGTAATATGCAGTTTATCCGTTAAAACATAATACAAAGTGGAAAAATTATCCGACGTCTTTAAACAAACTTTCGTCGATGATGGTTTGGTCAATAATGTCCTGTGCCATGTGAATGCACTTGCCGCATTGAGAGCCGAGTTCAAGATGCTGACGCAGTTCTCGTATGTTACCTACACCGTGATTTTCTACGGCCGCACGAATAGTTTTATCCGTCACCCCGTAACACATACATACAAACATCAAACGTACTCCAAATGAATCTGTAAATGATAATAGTTGTTATTCGTTACTTTGGCAAGCAAAGATCATTTTATTTAAAGTTTGAAAGCAGCTGCGCAGGAATTTACGTGATTTAACAAGCAAGGATGTCTTCTTATCTTGTAAGGTTTTTAACTTGATACCGGTGAAGCTGTTCATTAATGGTACGAACAGTAAAAAAAGCGCACTACTATGGTTGCTATTTAGTTTTTAGTACCTATCTTACAAGGCTCAAAGCAATTTATTTATAAGTAGTTGTGCAATATGGCTACTTCAATTATTACAATCCAATCTAAAATGGAGAGACTCATGAGTGTATTAGTAGGCCGTCCAGCGCCAGATTTCACAGCAGCAGCGGTACTAGGTAGTGGCGAAATCGTTGATTCGTTCACACTAAGTGAAGCAATTAAAGGTAAAAAAGCCGTTGTATTTTTCTATCCACTAGATTTCACTTTCGTATGCCCATCAGAGCTAATCGCTTTCGACAAGCGTTTTGATGAATTTAAAAAGCGTGGCGTAGAAGTAATTGGTGTATCAATCGATTCTCAGTTCTCTCACAACGCGTGGAGAAATACACCAGTAAACCAAGGCGGTATTGGCCCAGTTAAGTACACCTTGGTTGCTGACGTGAAACACGACATTTGCCAGGCGTACGATGTTGAGCACCCAGAAGATGGCGTTGCTTTCCGCGGTTCTTTCCTTATCGATGAAGAAGGTATGGTGCGTCATCAGGTTGTAAACGATCTACCACTTGGCCGTAACGTAGACGAAATGCTACGTATGGTTGATGCGTTGGCATTCCACCAAGAGCACGGCGAAGTGTGTCCAGCTGGTTGGACTGAAGGCAAAGCGGGTATGGATGCATCACCTGAAGGTGTAGCAAAGTACCTATCTGAAGAAGCAGACAAGCTTTAATCAGCCCCACTATCTAAAAAAACAGCGCCGTTGGCGCTGTTTTTTTATCCGTATCTTTGACATTGCATATATCTAACAATTTCTAGCCTTCAGACAAAGGCCAACCGCCAAGGGCTTTGTATCGATTCACCATATAGCAAAACAGTTCCGTGGTTTTTTGCGCGTCGTACAGTGCGCTGTGCGCTTCGTTCTGGTCAAACGCAATGCCAGCGGCTCTGCACGCTTTTACTAATACCGTTTGACCTAGCGCCAATCCTGCCAGGCTGGTGGTATCGAATGACACAAAAGGATGAAATGGCGTGCGCTTAATATTACAGCGGGTAATAGCCGCATTGACGAAGCTTTGATCGAAAGTGGAGTTGTGTGCCACAATCACAGATCGTTGACAGTCTTCATTTTTCTGCGCTTTGCGAATGCCTTTGCACAAATCTTTCATCGCTTCGCTTTCTAAAATTGCGCCTCGAAGGGCACAATGGGGGTTAATTCCGTTAAATTCGAGTGCCGCAGGCTCTAAATTAGCACCTTCAAACGGTTCAATGTGATAGTGAAAAGTCTGATCTGGGTGGATATCCCCGTTTTCATCCATCTTTATGGTAACGGCGGCCAATTCCAGAAGTGCATCGGTATTGGCATTAAAGCCAGCGGTTTCAACATCGATAACAACGGGAAAGTACCCTCTAAAGCGCTGTGAGAGAAGGGGCGGTTTGGAAGACATAAACTCTCTAGTAAACAATTTTGCAAAGATGAGTTGTCGTTGTTAGGTGCTGCGACAACCAATTGAATAGGGGATTATCGCAAGGATGTTGTTCACTTGCCAGTTTCATTTTGTGGTGACCATTTTTCAACCTCGCTATTTTGCGCCGCTACTCGCACATGACAGTGTGCCTTTGTGTTATTGATAAAGAATGAGGAAAAGCTCGACATCGCCCGTTATTAAATACTAAACTTTTCAGAAGATCAGACGATATTATAAATTAACCTATAGCGCTTAACGCTTGTGGCTTCGTCTTTTACAATCCATCTAGGTCTTTACTATGGTGTCGAAATTAAAATTTATAGTTTTAGTCGGACTATTGGGGTCGCTGTCAGCCAATGCTGCTATGAGACAATACTCTGCCACTATAGAAAGCTCTACGTGGGAGATAAAGAATAACTCCCGTTTACAATGCTCGTTAAACCACGCACTACCGGGCTACGGTGAGGCCATGTTTAGTAGTGTTGCATCCAAGCAGCTCAACATGGAATTTGAGCTGGATATGCATTTACTGCCAAATCGCTTTGATATTGCTGCTGTGTATTCTGTACCGCCTAAATGGATGCCGGGCAAAGCCCCCAAACCCATAGCCGATATGACGCTTCGCAAACAATACGACGGAGATTTGCCACAAGACGCTGCGTGGAGCATGTTATCCGAGCTTGAAAAAGGGTTTTGGCCGACCATTTACTACCAAGATTGGTATAACCAATATGACAAAGTCAGTGTCGCGTTAAACGCCAGTAACTTTGCCGGTGTTTATCGCGACTTCGTGCAGTGCGTGTCGAATCTTCTACCGTATAGTTTCGACGACATTTCCTACACGGTTCTGTCCTATCAAAACAACAGCACTGAATTGACCAAATACTCACAAAAGCGTTTAACCATGATTGGCGAGTATCTGAAAGAAGATGCCGAACTGGAGCTGGTACTACTTGATGGCTATACGGACAGTTATGGCGGGCGATGGAATAACGAACAGTTGTCCATTCAACGGGCTAATGAAGTAAAGGTATATCTGAACTCTCTTGGGGTGCCTGAAGAGCGCATCGCGATCACCGGACACGGTGAAAAGCGTCATGTCGCACCTAATGACACTCGCGAAAATCGCGCTCAAAACAGACGTGTGGTAGTACGACTTTCTAAGTCATAAGTCACTGTGACTGTGCTGAGTGCGCCACTGCGAAACTGGGGGCACATGATCGGTAAATACGCCACTGGCTTTAATTACTTCAGCTAAATTGTTGAGTAAATGTGCACTGTCCATGCCTTGTGGCAATACATCGTGTCGGTAGGTATAGGGGTGAATACTAAGTTGTTGGTCATGGGCGAACTTCACCCAGGACGCAGCTGCTATGTTGCCTTTTTCCAACTCAGCTTTGTCAAACAGATGTCCAATCCAGGGGCCAATGCCATCGGCATACACACTTACCTGTTGCATACCTTGCGCAGTGCGAAGCCAGTTGTAGTCAGTATCACTTTCTTCCCAACTATTTTCGCCGATTAGCATGACGAGTTTGCCGGTGTAGTCTAATTGCTCTCTTATGCGCTTGATTTCAGAAAAGTCGAAACACTGCAGATAACTGTTACCATGTGCACCACCAAAACCATATTGGTTTAACGTTTCAATCACGATGCGACTGGCGTCGACACCCTCCTCAAGGTGAAATGCAGGCGATTTCACTTCGGGGTAAACACCTATGTGTTGGTTAAACTGTCGATTGAGCTCGCTGATCAGTTCAAAATGTTCCGCTAACGTGGCAATTTTGAAGTTAGCCTGACGCCCGGTATAACGATGGGCAAACACCTGTTTTCCTTTAAGGTCGGTGCGCTCGTGCAAAGTAAGCTGTCTAAGCTCATCTAAAGTAAAGTCGCGGGCGTAAAAGCGCCCGTCCTGTCGCTTTCGCTGAGGATATAGTGTTTGCACGTTCGACACAGTGTCTAAGTGAATGTCGTGCAGCACAATAGGCACGTTGTCTTTAGTAATGACCACGTCCTGCTCGATAAAATCAGGGTGTTGTGCATACGCCAGTGTCGCCGCTTCAAGGGTGTGTTCAGGTAAGTATCCGGAAGCCCCACGATGGGCAATTATCGCAAAGCCTGGGTTGTGTTTGGCTTCGCCAGTGGTTGCCCAGGCGTTAACCGTAATTAAGCTGGATAACGCACCCAGTGCCAAAGCAGCAAACGGCAATACACGTCGTTTGGTCATGCGAACGTTAAATAGAAAAATCACGGTCATACCCCTTAAACTTGTTTTTGGGTGTTAACTTAAAGACTTGTTTTGAATAAGCTCGATGGCGTAACCGTCTGGGTCGCGCACAAAGGCAATAACAGTGGTTCCGCCTTTAACCGGCCCCGGTTTTCTGTACACGTCTGCACCATTCGCCTCAAGCTGTTCACAGAAGCCATAAATATCGTCAACTTCAATTGCGATATGGCCATAGGCGTTGCCTTTTTCGTAGGTGTTGTCACCCCAGTTGTAAGTGAGTTCTAATACGGTAGAGTCACTTTCATCGCCGTAACCGACAAATGCTAGCGTATATTCGTATTCAGTATTCTCTGAGCGTCTAAGTAAACGCATCCCCATCAGGGACGTGTAAAAATGAAGAGACGCTTCTAAATTTTCGACGCGTAACATGGTGTGAAGCATTCGCATAACAAACTCCTATTGATAGCTTGAAGGGCTTGCTGAACGTTACTCTGATTATCAACAAGCCCTAGGTTAATATAAGAATGTTAACGCTTTAAGACAGGATCACCAATATGTCTGATTTTGTCTGATAGTTGAGTAAAACATTACGTTTGCGGTTATAGCGCCGCAGGGGAGGGTATTAAAACCCCCACAAACCCATGTTGTCTATTTTTAATCGGCGGGGTTGTTGGAAGGGGAGCGGCAATAGTTACATGATCATAGAGGCGATGTCTTGATTTTTGGACAAGGCCGGCGTCAACTATTCGCTTTTCTCCAAAGCTGAAGTCGTAAAAAACAGAACAGTAGGCTAATTCTGTTATTTTGAGTCCCTGTACCAAGCTCGTGGGGCTGCAATGTACGAGAAGCTGCCGTTCGGCCCGACAGTCATTTCATGTATTCGCTTTAATTTTCACTTACCAGTTTTGCGAACGCCTAAGTGTATGACTAAGCTGCTTAAAGCTATACTATGCCAATAGTGATATATTTATATGCGAAGTGTTGTTCGCATATAAATAGGTTCGCAAAATAGTAAAAGTGACGCCAGCGCAGTCACAGCAAAGGATAGCGGGGGGATAGCCCGATATGATAAAAATTAATAAGCGGTTCTTAGGGTCCGCTTCATTTAAATGTTAAGTGCCTTATCAATAATGGCGTATCTCAAAAGGATTTACCCATGTCATCTTTGTCAGAACATGATGATTTAAAACAATTTGAAAAAACAACTTGGAAATCAAATCTAACAAGAAGGATTGATAGTTTCAGAGAAGTTATCAATGAAGGAGATAACTTTGAAAAGTTCTTTGGAAAGGAATACCTAGAAAAATTAACAGAGAAAGAAGCAAGATTAAATTCTTTAATGATGAAGCTTGTTATTTTTTATTCTCTCGTAATGATTTCACTATATTCAGCTCAAAACTCTCAAGGTGTTGAGCTAAGAATACTTGGTTATAGTTTTAAAAACCTAGGATATTATAAAGAGTTTATATTATTTATTGCCGCAGTAATCACACCTATATCGGCACTTGTAACGGCGTATAAAAGTTACATTAGTGCTTTAATTAAAGAGTGCATAGCCAAAATTGCTCCAGATGAAACTGTCCGAGATTTCTATAAACATCAATGGATAGATTATCCTGCGGATGCATTATTCAAAAAAATGGCTAAAGGTGAAAAAGTTAGTGAGCACGGTTTCTCTGTGTTTCTGGCAGCCGCTATTGCACTAATACTTATCTTAATATTAATTACTTTAGTCTTAGCGTCTTTTTTCATTCAAGTTGTAGTTATTTATGATGTATACATTAATCCAGCATCATCCGGCTTCATTAATACTTTCGTAATTATTTTTGCATTATCATCCATTATTTTTTCTTGGTTAGTTTCAATCATTCAAATGCCAATGCCAGAAGTGGATTTTAGTAACTACGATAAAGTCTCAAACTTAGAAAAAGAAGACCCTGAAAAGTACAAAAAAGTGATGGATGAAATATCCAAGGGTGAAGCAAAAAAAGATGCTAGATCAATAATATTGACGTCAGCATTAACTTATCTAATTACTTTCTCTGCCTTAAGTTTTATATGGTACGGTCTAACTTTTCAGGATATTTCTGTATTTTTGCCCAAAGCTGTTACTGGAACTATGCTCGTAATGTTCTTCTCAAATGAGTTGCTCGGCTTTGTTCGTAAAATATCATATAGATTATTCTTTAAGTCTTTCCCTGAAGCTTCTGATGAAAGAACAAAAGCATTTACGAAATTACAAAAATTTCTATCAATTGTGAAAATTGTAATACCTGCAATTTTAACTGTTGTGTATTCACTATATGCTTTCAAATAGAATGGAAGCTAAATGGCACTTAACAAGTCGTTTAAAAGGACAAAAAACAGTTGGCTTTTGCTCCTTCGTCGCTAATTTTAGCCAACCATTTTTTGTCTCTTAACGAGGCGTTATATGCCTAGGGTAATTTAGATGGAATTTACAGCATTAGTGGATATCGCTCCAGAATTGGCAGAGCTTTCAGCCGTCGACCGCAGTGCTATTGAATTGTTTACTTTGACATGGTCAATCTTCGAGTCAAAAAAACTCGATAGAAATGCATCCATCCCTAAAATAGAAGAAAAGTTAGCTGAAATCGAAATAGATGAAGTCTTTTTTGAAGATACCCTCGATTACTTTAAGCGAAGATATTTTCCAAATGGGCAAGAGTCTTATCATTTTGAATATCTAAATATAAAACGACCAGAGACAAAAATTAAGATTGAAAATGCTCTTAAAGGTGAAATTTCGGACCCTAAAGAACTGTTATTAATCTGCCTAATCATCATTTATCGTTTCAGAAACAATCTTTTCCATGGTGAAAAATGGGTCTATGGCATACAAGGGCAACAGGAAAACTTCGAATTCTCTGTTGATTTATTAAAACAGTGTATGAGGTTGTTTCCAGATGGCATATAACAAACACATTATATTCATTCGCTCCGCTCATTGGGACGCATACTCGCTGGCTGGCGCTTCGCGCAAGTTTAGCCAGCAAGTATGCGCCCCATATGTGAAGCGTTATTATGCTTCCATTCTAAGGTCGTTACATGTCATTAAATATTCATGAAAAATGCAAAGAAAGATTAGTGGAAGTCATTGCTGACAGTTTAGAGAAAATCGACGTTAAAAATAAGATGTTTGTTGAGCGAATGTCTTGTGTTGACTTAGTTAGCGCAGATTCTATTTTACCAACTTCGGGAAGAATTAAATCAACATTACAAAGCGCTATAGGTGAGCTTCCTGTCTTTGAGTTTATTTATGCCACTTTGTCTAGAGAGTTAACTGAAAAATTTGGATATGATTCAGACATTCCTTTATCAAAACTAACAGAAATTGATGGTTATCAAGATACTGCCGACGTTGCTAGGCGATTGGTTAATGAATTTGACAGCCTACCTTGGCAGTATATTTTCAGTATTGAATTGAATAGTGATATTGCGAAGCTATTCCAAGAAAGCTTAGATAACTTTGATATATCTGAAAGTATAGCTATCCGAAAGTCTGACGACGACTTTTCATTAATTTATCCTCCGAAGTCGGGAATTGAAAAAAGGGATCAGTCAATTTCAGGAAGTGGCTTAGGTTTGTTTTCGTTATTCACTGAGAATACATGGAATTCCAAAGGCGCATTTCTCCAAATAAAAAGTGAAGGTTTTGTTGGTCAATATGGCCCTGATGAAACTCATACCCAAGTGATTGAAAAATTAAAATCGTTTTGCGGGTTAGGTATCGCACTTAGACTTTTTAAAATTAATGCTAAATATCGTTCAACTCCAACAAAAGCAAAATTTTTCATTCATAAACTAGAAAATGAAAACTGGGTAGTGCAAGGAAAGCATGAGTTAGATTATGATATTTCGGACACCTTTCACGATCTTGTAATCCATGATTTTGATGGCGTCCTTGATACTCAAGATAAACAAGCTTCATGGGTAAATCGTAAACTTAGTGATATGAACACTGTTTTTTCATGCGAAGATGAAGCTAAAACACAGAAATTGCTATTGGCCTGTCAGTGGTTATTTGAAAGCTTTAGTGGTAAAAATGAATTGCTTTCCTTTGTTCAAACTACTGTAGTAATTGAAATTCTATTAGGTGACAAGGCGTCATCTGAACAAGTTGGTCTAGGCACATTATTAAGAAACCGTTGTGCGTACTTAATAGGTACAAGCCAAAGTCAACGGAACGAAATATTAGATGACTTTCAAAAAATTTATGATGTTAGATCTAAAATTGTTCATGGCGGTAAAAGTAGACTAAATTACGTCGAACGAGGCCTTATGGATAAACTACAATGGATGTGCCGCAGAGTAATTCAAGAAGAAGTAAAATTGCTTTGTGAAGATGAGCAAAAAGAAGCATAACAAATCAATTCAGCAGGACAAAAAACAGTTGCTTTTGCTCCTGCGTAGCTAATTTTAATCAACTATTTTATTACCTCTGATTGAGGCGTTGAATGTCCGCTCCTTGTCTAAAGCGGAATTAAGCTGATGAACCACGTACTTTACTGCAAGTGTTCTAACGTAAAGGGCTGCACGCGGTAAAGTACACTAGCCACTACCATGTAATCCGAATGACGCTTAGGGTGGTTAAAAAATAAACGCGAAATAATTGGACAATCATATTGTTTACCTGTAGATTATGCCTCGCTTTAGATATGTTCTACACTTTACCTAATACTGCGTTGTACCTCTCTTTTATTCCTTCAAATTGAAGCTTTATCTAGATATACATTTGCGTTACTAGCTTGGTTATATCTTGAGCTTTGTGGTGTTTTTCACCTTACTATCAATTTAAAAAGGTTATTATTATGTCTAATTCTGTCAACGGTACAGTTAAGTGGTTTAACGAAGATAAAGGTTTTGGTTTTTTAACGCCTGAAGCGGGTGGTAAAGATGTATTTGTACATTTTCGCTCAATTGCTTCTGAAGGGTTTAGAACCCTTGCTGAAGGCCAAGCTGTAAGCTTCGAAGTAGAACAAGGCCAAAAAGGCCCGCAAGCTGCTAATGTAGTGGTGAGATAAGCACTTAGCTTAAACCATTCACTTAACAGGCTCTTTGAATAACACAAAGAGCCTGTCAATTCGTTTTCAAATTTCTTTTACACAATACGAGGGAATTTAAAAAACTATTACAACACCTAAGAAGTGATAAAAATACACATGGAAATCAATATACTCCCATCTGAGATTGCATCGATCTCTCATATCTCGACGAATAAAAACGCAGTGGCGTTTAGACAAGCCAATCAAGCGCGACTTGTTACCTTTCAGTCAAGGCTAGAAGCAAAAGCGTTTGTGTTAGAGCTGTTGCAGCGTTTTTAAAAGCACTGAGTAGGTAAACCATACCCAGCGCTTGCATAGTAAACGCTATTGACTACGTTGAACGACCTTGTTTTTCAATTCAACATCACTGTCTGCCAACAAGTAGATGGTCGTGGCATAGGCTGCAATATTTTGCGCAAGCTCATCGGGATCAATTTTATCTAACGTGTCGTCTGGCGTGTGATGTAAGTCAAAATAGTCATGACCATTTTGGTTCAGTCGAATGGTAGGTACCCCTTTAGCGGCAAGGGGAATAATGTCAGGGCCACCCCCGGCAATATCGTCTCCACCACGAACTATACCCAAAGGCGACAGTATTTTAGCTATTTCATCAACGACCTCTGTGGCGTGGGGATTGACGTTCGATACCAGTTGCCAGATGGTTTGCGCACCAAAATCAGATTCGGTGGCTAATACGTGATTATCCAGTTCGTTTTCGTGGGCCTTAGCGTAGGCAAAGGCGCCCAGCAGTCCCACTTCTTCAGCCCCGAACATGACCACGCGAATAGTGCGCTTGGGACGCTCTGGTAATGCGGCAATCAGTGCAGCAGCAGCGGTAGTAATGGCGATACCTGCGCCATCGTCAACGGCGCCAGTGCCCAGATCCCAACTATCTAAATGTCCGCCAATCAAAACAATTTCTTCGGGTTTTTCGCTACCAATGAGATCGAGGATCACATTGCCACTGCTAACTTCTCCTTTCCATTTAGATTCGGAATGAAGCGCAAGTGACAGCGGCTTACCAATATTATGCAATCGACGAAGGTGATCGGCATCAGGGTTAGAAATGGCAATGACCGGAATATCCGCCCATTTATCATTGTCTGAGCTCATCATGCCCGAGTGCGGAAAACGGTGGGAATCTGAGCCTACTGAGCGCACAACAAGGGCTAGTGCACCGCCGCGTTGTGCGTGCTGCCAGCCAATACGACGGCGCTGATTGGCTTGACCATAGCCCGCGCCCGTTTGACTTTTTACCATAGCATCGCCATCCACAAAGGCAATTTTCCCTACCAAAGCATTGTCTTGTACTTCAGTAAGTGCATGAATATCTCTAAAGTACACAACTTCTGCATCAATTTCTTTTTCAGATGGCGCCGCGCCACCCAACGCTGTACCGTATAGCGGCTGAGTATAGGGCGATGTTAATGCAATGTGTAAGTGACCTCTGTCCCAAAAGGGCATAGTGAAGGGCTCCATTGAAACCCTGTCAAAGCCCAACTGTTTTCCCAGTGCTACTCCCCAATCGCGGGCGCGCTGTTCCGCTTCAGAACCACCCAATCGCGGGCCTATTTCTGTGGTCAACGACTCAACAATACGATAACCCAGGTCGCTATTTAAAGCGTTATCTATCAGCATTTCTGCATGTTGTTTTTGATTTGGGGTTATTGGTGAAGGGGAGGCGATAAGGTTAAAACTTAAAACGCTTAATAGGGTGCTTAACGCAAAGCCCTTTGCCGCATTGACACTAAACATAAGTTCTCCAAATAGTCGTGTAATTCAATCCGCATCTAACGTTTCCCATAAGTTGTGTCTGGTCTGTGCAAAGCATGCCATGCACATGATCATTCACCGGGTTGTTAGCATGGTGTGATGTACTTATTTCTTGGTGATAAGTTTATTTTTCTTGTGTATCGCTTTTTGAACTTCGTTAATAAAGCTTTTTCGGCCAAACTGTCGCGTGATGATACACCGGTCGAGGTCGAATCCTCTGGCTGGGCAATATTCTCTGCCGTAATAGATGATTTGCAGATGCAAATCATTCCATCTCTCTTTAGGGAACAAGCGCTTAGCATCCCGTTCGGTTTGTTCTACGCTCTTGCCATTAGACAATCCCCAACGGTACATTAATCGATGAATGTGGGTGTCTACGGGAAAGGCGGGAACCCCAAATGCCTGAGCCATCACTACAGAGGCTGTTTTATGACCCACACCAGGCATGGCTTCAAGCGCCGCAAAGTCCTGTGGCACGTCGCCGTTGTGTTGCTTGATGATCATATCCGAGAGATGCCAAATGCCATTTGACTTCATCGGAGACAAACCGCAAGGCTTAATAATTTCTTTTATTTCTTCGATGCTCATCTGCACCATGTCATAAGGGTTATCAGCACGGGCAAAGAGTTTTGGCGTAATCTGATTGACCCGTTCATCGGTGCACTGGGCAGAGAGTAATACCGCAACAAGCAGCGTATAGGGATCTTTGTGATCAAGAGGGATGGGCACCTCAGGATACAGTTCATCAAGGATTTGTATGATAGCGTCAACTTTTTCTTTTTTTGAAATGGGTTTGGCTACATCAGTCATCAATGGTGTTCTCTTATGGTCAATTTAGCGTGTTGGCGATTAGCTTTCAGCGGTAATACGGACTCGTTGCGCTTTTTCTATAGGGGCGGTTTGTTTAGCTGCCAGCTTTGCATCGATCACGTTTTTGATAGCAATAAGCAGCCCCATGCCTAAAAATGCACCGGGTGGTAAAATAGCCAGTAGAAACGGCGTATCTGTGGCAAAGAGGGTGATTGTCCAGTTTTCAGCAATTGGTCCGAATAGTCTATGCGCACCGGCGAACAAGGTGCCTGCACCGAGTATTTCCCGAATAGCGCCAAGTAGCACCAATACCAGAGTAAATCCCAATCCCATCATTAGTCCGTCAAAGGCCGAGGCGCGAGGGGTATTTTTCGAGGCGAAAGCTTCTGCACGGCCAATAATGGCGCAGTTAGTCACTATCAGAGGAATAAAGATCCCCAGAGCCAGATACAAATCGTAGGTAAACGCATTCATAAGTAGCTGAACGATAGTCACAAATGCTGCGATTATCATAACAAACACCGGAATGCGTATCTCATTACGTACGATGTTTCGTATTAATGAAACAGTGACATTGCTTCCAATAAGTACCAGCATGGTCGCCAGGCCTAACCCAAGGCCATTAATAAATGTCGCGGTAACCGCAAGTAAAGGGCAAAGACCCAGTAGCTGAACCAATGCGGGGTTATTTTTCCACAGCCCTTGGAGTGATAAATCACGGTAGTCAGTCATGTTCGTACTCCTGTGGTGTGGTAGTGGGCTCAACAACATCCGTGCCGCAGTTAGTGTCGGCGCTAAATAAATCAGCCTGATGGGCTTGCGCGTATACCAGTGCCCGACGCACTGCACCTACTACAGCGCGCGGTGTAATGGTCGCGCCGGTAAATTGATCGAACTCGCCACCATCTTTCTTCACATACCATGGTGCGGTATTGTCACTGGAAAAGGCTTTACCCGTAAATGAGGTTATCCAGTCACTCACTGCCAACTCAACTTTGTCGCCAAGACCGGGAGTTTCTTTGTGTTCTATTACTCTCACGCCAAGTACGGTCATATCGATGCTCACGCCAATCACCAAATCAATGTTGCCACTGTAGCCATTGGGTGCGGTGGCCTCTAACACCAATGCACTTGGCGAGTTTTCCAATGTGGCGCGATACACTTTATGAGAACGCTTACTGCCCAGCGCTTTTGCTGTTATCAAGGTACAATTGGCGTAGAGTGGGTTGTCGTGATAACGCTCGGGTACTACGTCGTTTAATACACTGAGCAGTTTTTGTTTCTTTTGATGTTCAATACGGTCTTGAGTTCCAAAAAAAGTCAGTGCAATAAGGGCAGTAGTCACAACGGCAAAAACGCCCAACATGGCGCCGTTTTTTAGCAAACTATCTCTCATCATTGTGAATTTCCTCGCGCTTTTTGGCTTACATTTTTGCCGTAAACACGAGGGCGTGTGTAGTAGTCTATCAAGGGGACGGCCATATTCATGATGATCACTGCAAATGCCACGGCGTCAGGGTAACCACCAAACGTACGGATGATAACTACCCAAAAACCAATTGCTGCACCAAATATAATTCGGCCTTTTGGTGTGGTTGACGCAGATACGGGATCGGTGGCGATAAAGAAAGCACCGACAATTACTGCACCATTGAATAGGTGAAATAATGGTGAAGCGAAGTAATCAGCGTCAGCGATATGTAACAGTGAAGCACACAGAATAACACTGGCAATCATGCCGCCGGGAATGTGCCAGCTGATCACTTTTGTTCTCCACAGAAAAAGACCGCCAACCAGATAGGCCAGACTGACCATTCCCCAACCTGCGCCTGCAGCATCAAACAAACCACCACTAAAAATGGGTTGATTCAGTGACTCGCTGTATGTCATTCCCTGCGTGAGATCAGTTTTTAACGTGTCTAAGGGAGTGGCCATCGTTACGCCATCTGCAATGGTCTTGAGCTGTGTGACATCGTAACCACTGGTGGTAAAACCCGTAAAAATAAGGGATATGGAATCAAGTAGATCAATGGGCACGCTTGAATAGGAGGCAGGTGGTAACCACAGGCTCATTGCTGCAGGAAATGAAATAAGTAATACCACATACGCGATCATTGCGGGGTTAAAGATATTAAAACCCAGTCCACCATAAAGTTGCTTAGCGACGACAATTGCAAAAAATACGCCTGTTACCGTCATCCACCACGGCAATGTAGGCGGTATGCTGATTGCAATTAAAAGCCCCGTTAAAATAGCGCTGTAGTCGGTCAGTGTGCGTTCAACAGGTCGGTTGCGAAGATGCAAAACTACGCCTTCAAATATGATGGCGCTGGTGACAGCAATAGCAGCTTGTACTAGCATACCCCAGCCGAAAAATACCGATTGCGCCAGCATGCCTGGGATCATGGCATAAATCACTAAACGCATCACTTGGCCAGTGTCACGCCTTACACGCTGATGGGGTGAGCTTGATAAAGTCAATTTCATTGGGAACCGTTCTCTTTTTCTGCCGCGGCTTTCTTCGCTTTTGCTTTAGCGATAGCTGCAGCAATACGCGCTTTTTTCTCATCTAACTCAGAGTGGGACACAGTGGTATCTTTATCTAATTCACTGTCATCTTTTACTGTCGTTTGGCTGTTGTCTAACGCGTCTTTTAGATCCTTCTTTGCTTTTGCCTTCGCAACGGCTGCAGCGATACGTGCTTTTTTCTCATCAACCTCGCTGGTAGACGCGGTGTTATCTTCGCTTAATTCACTGGCTAACGCCTCTTTTGCTTCTTTCCTCGCTTTAGCTTTGGCGACGGCTGCGGCAATTCGGGCTTTTTTCTCATCACCTTCACTGTGTAAGGTTGCCTGTGAATTATCAGCAATGTCGTCATCTTTGCTAGGCTGTTGAGTAGCGGCTTTTTTAGCTTTCGCTTTGGCAACGGCTGCCGCTATACGCGCCTTTTTCTCATCACTGTCAGGCTGTGTCAAAGGACGTGTTTCATCCGGCGCGTCTTCTTTAGTTGTTGAGGTTGCTGGCTCCACTTTTTTGGCTTTTGCTTTGGCGACGGCTGCCGCTATTCTTGCCTTCTTCTCATCTGACTTATCGGTTGATGAAGGTTCTACTACTGCGCTTTGTGTACTGTTGTTATCGTCCACATCATTTTGCTTTTCGGCTTTTTTGGCTTTCGCTTTTGCAACAGCAGCTGCAATTCGCGCCTGTTTGCTGTCTTGATCGGGGGCTGGCTGCATCGCATCTTCCGTCGGTGCTGGCTGCTCAGTAGCTTGCACTTGCATATCGGACTGAGTTTGTTGCCCAGACTGCGCTGCCTTTTTGGCTTTAGCTCTCGCTATCGCCGCTGCAACCTTGGCCTTTTTATCGTCTTCAGGCGACTCGCTGTGGCTGGCGTGTGGTGCCGAGCTTTTAGCATTTCCCTCTGACATAGTTTGTAACGCCGCTTTTTTCGCTTTAGCACGAGCCAATGCTGCCGCAACTTTATCTTTTGCATCACCGGTGGAAGCTGAAAGAGGTTGAGTTTCTTGTCCTGAAGTTTCAGATAGCTTCGCTTTATTAGCTGCTAATCGCGCTTCTTTGGCTTTTCTGTGTTTTTCTTCTCTCTCTTGCTTTTCACGCTCAAGCCTTGCAGTTCGCGCTTCAAATCGCTGTTTCGCTTTTTCTGCTTTATTCTTCTCGTCTCGCTGAAGCCTTATTTCAGACTTTGCCTGACGGTAATAATGTACCAGCGGAATTTCGCTGGGGCAGACATAAGCACAGGCGCCGCATTCAATACAGTCAAAAAGGTCGTATTCTTCTGCTTTATCGTATTCTTTTGCTTTGGCGTGCCAGAACATTTGCTGAGGTAATAAGGAAGCGGGACACACATCTGCACATGCACTACAGCGAATACAGGGGCGCTCTGCATTGTCGTCTACCAGTTCTTTATTCCCCGGCACTAATAGGCAGTTCGTCGTTTTTACAACAGGAATAGTGGCATCAGACAAAGTGAAGCCCATCATTGGGCCGCCCATAATGACCTTGGGGCTTTTTTGTTTGTCTGCATTGTATCCTGCTTGCTCAAGTAAATGGGATACTGGCGTTCCCAGCAAGGCTTTGAAGTTACCTGGTGCGGCTACGGCTTCACCCGTTACTGTCACTACCCGTTCAATGAGAGGCTTGCCGTGTAGGATGGCATCGGCAATGGCATAACAAGTGCCAACGTTAAACATCATCATGCCTATGTCTGCCGGTAAGCCGTTTCGCGGTACCTCTCGCCCAGTGAGTACTTGAATAAGTTGTTTTTCGCCCCCTGCAGGGTACTTTGTTTCTACACTAACAACGCGGTAAGCCTTTTTATCCTGACAGGCAATATTAAGCGCTTCAAACGCTTCGGGCTTGTTGTCTTCAACTGCCACTATGACAGCCTTAGGATTGATAAGGTGCGTCAGAATATCGAGACCTTGTCTTATCTGCCAGGCGTGCTCGCGCATAAGACGGTCATCAGATGTGATATAGGGTTCACACTCTATCCCGTTAAGAATTAAAAATTCTACGGGTTTAGAGGTGGCTGTTTTAATGTGTGTTGGAAAGCCGGCACCTCCCATTCCTGATATGCCAGCCTGACATATGGCCTCGATGAGTGCGTGTTTATCAGCCTCACCGTAGTTGGCAATGGGCTTGAGTTCACACCAGGTGTCTTTCCCATCAGGTTCAAGCATGATGCACATTTCACTGAGACCGCTGGGGTGCGCAACAACATGGGGTGCTATCGCCACAATTTCACCTGACGTTGGTGCGTGAACAGGAACCGAAAAGGGGGTTGAGCTTTGTGAAAGGATCTGACCTTTTAAAACTTTATCACCCACAGCCACACAACAAATACCATCTGAGCCAATATGCTGGCGCAGGGGGATAACTAACTGACTGGGCAAAGCTGGCTTCTTTATAGGAGACGTATTAGACAATGCTTTTTTGTCTTCGGGATGCACGCCACCTGGGAAGGAATACAATTTTCCTGCATCGAGGGTGTCTAGAATTGAGTCAAAACTTGGGTACATCACAATCAAGATACCATTTTTATAGGAATATCGCCTTTGGGCGATGAGGAAAAGTCCCATTTCCACGTGGCAGTGGTCTGTTCAATGGGAACCATATCTATACAGTCAACAGGGCAGGGGTCTACACATAAGTCACACCCTGTGCACTCGTCAGTAATAACGGTATGCATGTGCTTTGCCGCCCCTAATATGGCATCAACGGGACAGGCTTGTATGCACTTAGTACAACCAATACATTCATCTTCGCGAATAAAAGCGACTTTTTTAACGTCTTCTTCGCCGTGTGCAGCATCAAGCGGTTTGGGTTCTACGCCCATCAAATCGGCAAGTTTTTTAATTGTGCTTTCACCACCTGGTGGACATTTATTGATATCGTCGCCATCGGCAATTGCCTGGGCATAAGGTTTACATCCGGGGTAACCACATTGGCCACATTGAGTTTGAGGAAGTACGGCGTCAATTTGTTCCACTAATGGATCGCCTTCTACTTTAAAGCGAATACTGGCGTATCCCAACACCAATCCAAATATGAGTGCAAGCGCACCAATGGCAATGATAGCGTAGATAATGGCCATAGAGATCGTCATCAGAACTTCACCAACCCACTAAATCCCATAAAACCCAATGACATTAATCCCGCTGTGATCATGGCAATCGATGCACCTTTAAAGGCCACCGGTACATCTGCGGCAGCTAACCTTTCGCGCATAGCAGCAAACAGGATCAACACCAATGAGAAACCTATAGCTGCGCCAAATCCGTAAATTAAACTCTGCATAAAATTATGTTGCTCAGTGAGGTTTAGCAAAGCGACACCTAATACTGCACAGTTGGTCGTAATAAGAGGGAGAAATATACCCAGCAGCCTATATAAGGTAGGACTCGTTTTGTGCACCACCATTTCGGTAAATTGAACGACCACGGCTATGACTAAGATAAAGGCAAGAGTACGCAGATATCCAATACCCAGAGGGATAAGTAGATAGGTTTCGACAAGGTAGCTGGAAGCCGAAGCAAGGGTAAGAACAAAGGTGGTTGCCATCGACATACCCATGGCAGTTTCCAATTTGCTCGACACGCCCATGAAAGGACATAAGCCTAGAAACTTAACCAACACAAAATTGTTTACCAGAACTGTGCCAATTAATAACAGTAAAAATTCAGTCATGAATATCGCAATTCCTTCGAGGAATTTAACGGACAGTGCCCGAGAATAAAAAGAAAAACTAGAGTAGGGGTATTATCCCTTTTTAGAACGGGTTTAACAACTTGATTGAATTAGGGTTATTCAACGTGTAAATACGGTAATGTGAGCGTTGTAAAAGGGAGATATAAGGGAATGTTATTTTGAAGCCAACTAAGTGGCTCCCCCTCCCCGACTCGAACGGGGGACCTGCGGATTAACAGTCCGTCGCTCTAACCAACTGAGCTAAGGGGGAATCGACACCTAAGTTGTTGCTGAAGTTGGCTCCCCCTCCCCGACTCGAACGGGGGACCTGCGGATTAACAGTCCGTCGCTCTAACCAACTGAGCTAAGGGGGACCTGTGCTTCAACGGAGGCGAATATTAAAGACGTACTTAGTTGCTGTCAACAACATAAATGAAATATTTGTACTGAGTGCGCAAAAAATAGCTTTTTAGCCCTTTTGTGCTCAATATGTCGTCAATCAGACAAAAGTAACGGTTAATAAGTAGACGTTACCCGTTACATAAATACTATATAGTTAAGTTCTTCATTATAGAGGGGCTAACCTAATGCCCTTTTACATATATCTATAATTTCAAAGAAGCTATAACAAAATAGAATAAAAAAAAGCTTTTATACTGGTATTATATACAGCCTTTAATAAAACTGTAACCTGTCCCTTAGTATTAAAGGTTAGTCCTTACTTACGTATTTTTTTTCCAATCAGGCACAAAATCGCGCCAAATATGGTCTAGCGTTAGTTATCCACTAAATCTGTGGATAACTATGTTGATAGCTTGATTTTGTGTGATGAAATAAGGGGATCGGTCGGTATGTGATCCCAGCCTGGTGGGGCTGTTATTGCTATTTTGGCTTTAAAAAACAAATTGTTAGCGTGTTTTTTTTGATCGGTTAAGAAGATCGTTTTCGATCGGTTGTGCAAAAAGTAGCTTGTGTGTTAATTCGGCGAATGTTTAAAAGCTACTCAGTAAATTCTCTGTTATATCTCAATATGTTACATTGTGTTAACATGTTGTGGTGTGCTCATGACCAGTGAGTGTCCTGCTACAAAGCCGACAACAGCTCAACATTAACGCTATTGATGTATTTATTATTCGTCATAAAAGCTTAACAGGTTCAATAAGAGAAAAAGTGACGTAAAAAGCAATTAAAGTGAAGCTTTCTTTTAGTTGGTCTTGATTTTTATGCATTACAGGTATTTTTTGTAGAAATAGCATTAACCCTCTCAAAGATTGTCTTATTGGTCTTATCTACGTAGCCAAGTCAGAATTACTTTTTTAAACTGACATCATTGAATGAGAAAAAGCTGCTGTGGCCGCTGTTACATTCTACTTTTTAACCAAATTGTTAGCATTGGGGTTTAAGTGACAAAAAGTGACACTAAAAGAGGGGCTTCTGACTTGCTCGGTGGTGATATCAGTTCCACATTAAAGCGCATGACCATTCCTATGATTATGGGCATGGTAATGATGATGAGCTTTGGGCTAATAGACACATTTTTTGTTAGTTTACTTGGCACTGATCCTCTTGCCGCGATTAGTTTTACGTTCCCCGTTACGTTTACCGTAATCAGTTTAAATATTGGATTGGGAATTGGGACGTCAGCGATTATTGGTAAACTACAAGGCAGTAAAGCGTTAGCAAAATCACAGCTTTATGCCTCTGGCTCTTTGATGCTGTCAGTGTTGTTGGTAGGGGCACTTGCTATTATTGGTTTTTTCACAATAGAGCCAATCTTTCGCTTACTGAATGCTTCAAATGCGCTTATGCCTTATATCTCTGACTATATGGGGCTGTGGTATTTATCAAGTATATTTCTCGCCATACCTATGGTGGGAAACAGTGTGCTAAGGGCATGCGGAGACACCCGTACACCCAGTATTGTGATGGCCGCTGGCGGTGGTTTAAACGCACTGCTTGACCCACTGTTTATATTTGGTTTAGGACCGATACCTGCTATGGGAATAAAAGGCGCTGCATTGGCTACCTTTATCGCGTGGATAGTTGGGGCATTTTCTATCCTTTACATACTTGCGGTGCGCAGAAAACTTATTCTACCTCGATTACTTACCATAAGTGAGCTGTTTGAAAGTAGTCGCGCTATCCTCAAGATCGGTTTACCCGCTGCTGGAGCAAATATGTTAACACCTGTTGCAGGCGGTGTAATGACGGCCGTTGTTGCCAGCTACGGAGCTGAGGCTGTGGCAGCATGGGGAGTAGGGAATAGAATGGAATCAATCGCAAGTATTGTGGTGTTGGCTTTGTCTATGACGCTTCCTCCTTTTGTCAGTCAAAACGTGGGGGCAATGCAGATTGAGCGTGTAAAGCAAGCCTATGGGTTAACCTTAAAGTTTGTATTGATTTGGCAGTTTATGGTGTTTGTTGTGATGTGGGGATTATCCGGCTGGATTGCGCAAACCTTTGCTAGCGAAGTTGAAGTAAGAGTACTCATTCAACTGTTCTTAATGATTGTGCCGTTAGGCTATGGCTTACAAGGAGTGATTATATTGACCAATTCTTCCCTCAACGCCATGCACCGTCCTATGACAGCACTGGTACTCAGTGTCATCCGCTTGTTTATTTTCTTCGTACCAATCAGCGTAGCTGGAAGTGTACTGTTTGGGCTCAAAGGGTTGTTTGTAGGTACTGTTATAGCGAATATTGCAATGGCTGGCGTCTCTTTTGTGGTGTTTAAACGGGCGATTGCCCAAGTCGAAACTGAAAAAGTAATTGCGTAATAAGGTTGTTTAAATGAGTAGAGGGTTTGAGCTTCATTCTAACTATAAGCCTGCGGGGGACCAACCCGCAGCGATTGAAGCATTAG
The DNA here is from genome assembly GCF_047159385.1 of Alteromonas sp. D210916BOD_24. GTDB lineage: Bacteria > Pseudomonadota > Gammaproteobacteria > Enterobacterales > Alteromonadaceae > Alteromonas. The sequence goes on along the minus strand of NZ_AP038333.1, from coordinate 2,500,900 downwards.
TAGATGGATTGGACAGTGGACTGGCAGGCCAAACTCTACTCGGTGTGACGGGGTCGGGTAAGACGTTTACGATGGCCAACGTGATACAGGCCGTGCAACGACCTACATTAATTTTAGCCCACAACAAAACGTTGGCTGCCCAGCTATATGGGGAAATGAAAGAGTTCTTCCCTAACAACGCGGTGGAGTATTTTGTATCCTATTACGACTATTATCAGCCTGAGGCCTATGTGCCCAGTACCGATACGTTTATCGAGAAAGATGCGTCTATAAATGATCATATTGAGCAAATGCGACTGTCGGCGACTAAAGTGCTTATGGAGCGAAGAGATGTTGTGATTGTCGCCAGTGTGTCCGCCATATATGGCCTAGGGGATCCTGAGTCGTATATGAAGATGCTATTGCATCTAAGACAAGGCGATACCATGGATCAGCGTGACATTCTTCGCCGTTTGGCTGAACTTCAGTACAAGCGCAATGATCTCGCTTTTGAACGTGGCACATTTAGGGTGCGCGGTGATGTTATTGATATTTTTCCTGCTGACTCCGAAAAACAGGCAGTAAGGGTAGAACTGTTTGATGACGAAATCGATAAGATCAGTCTTTTTGACCCCCTTACCGGAGCGGTGGATAAGTCGGTGATCCGTGCAACGGTGTTTCCGAAAACTCACTATGTGACGCCGCGGGAAAAGATTTTAAATGCCATTGAACATATCAAAGACGAATTAGCCGATCGCAAAAAGCAATTGCTCGACGCCAATAAGCTAGTTGAAGAACAGCGTATTTCCCAACGTACACAGTTTGATATTGAAATGATGATGGAGCTTGGCTATTGCTCTGGCATTGAAAATTACTCTCGCTATCTTTCCGGTCGAGCGCCTGGCGAGCCGCCGCCCACGTTACTGGACTACTTCCCCGCTGATGGTTTGATGTTCATTGATGAATCGCATGTCACGGTGTCTCAGGTCGGTGCGATGTATCGCGGTGACCGTTCCCGTAAAGAAACCCTGGTGGAATTTGGTTTTAGATTACCGTCGGCTTTGGATAACCGGCCGCTAAAATTTGAAGAATTTGAGCAAATCTGTCCCCAAACGATATATGTTTCTGCCACGCCAGGGGATTACGAATTGAACAAGACCCACGGGGAAATTGTCGAGCAAGTGGTTCGCCCAACAGGGCTTTTAGACCCCATTATCGAGGTGAGACCCGTCGCCACGCAGGTTGATGATGTGTTATCAGAAATCCAGAAGCGGGTAGAACTGGATGAAAGAGTATTAATTACCACGTTGACCAAACGCATGGCTGAAGATTTAAGTGAATACTTAAATGAACACGGTGTAAAGGTGCGTTACCTTCACTCTGATATCGATACCGTCGAGCGGATTGAGATAATTCGCGATTTGCGTCTTGGAAAATTTGACGTGTTGGTAGGGATCAATCTACTTAGAGAAGGTCTCGATATGCCGGAAGTCTCTTTGGTAGCTATTTTAGATGCCGATAAAGAGGGGTTCTTACGGGCTGAGCGTTCGTTGATACAGACCATAGGACGAGCAGCGCGTCACGTTAACGGCAAGGCAATTTTATATGCCGATACCATAACGAAGTCCATGAAAAAAGCCATGGATGAAACCGAGCGAAGAAGGGAAAAGCAACAGGCTCACAACAAAGCGAATAACATTACCCCAATGCGCTTGAACAAGCCCATTACAGATATTATGGATTTAGGTGAAAGTGCTCATCCGGCCTCGGGTAAGGTGAAGCTGCGTAAAGTAGAAGAGAAGAGAAAACAACAGAAAGCGGCAAGTGCCACTGAACTCATGGATCAGATTACTGAATTAGAAAAGCAGATGTTCGAATATGCCCGAGAGTTGGAGTTTGAAAAAGCGGCGTCACTGCGGGATGACATTGAATCTTTGAGAAAGCAAGTTGTGGCATTGTCGTAGTGCATTCTAAATAGTAAAAATAAGACAAACATCTTGCCCAGTGTGACAGATATGAAATTCCCTTTGTGTAAAAGGGGATATGTCACTGGGTAGCGAATTGGGAAAAGCCATAATTTGTCGTTGTAATAGTACCTGTAGTTTCATATAGTGCTAGCTTGAGTATCGATAACTATACCTATAAACAGGTGCTAATATGCTTAATCGTCTTCAGGAATCGGATATTAAGTTACTGCGTGTTTTCTACGCAGTAGCAAGCTGCAACGGATTTACTGCGGCAGAACCCGTGTTGCGCATGCAACGCCCCAACATCAGTGCCGCTATTAAAAAGCTCGAAGAGCGCTTAGATTTGGTGTTGTGCCACCGGGGGCGAGGTGGCTTTCAAATGACCAAAGAAGGGGAAGTGGTTTTTCAAGAAACTAAGCGAATTTTTAACGCCTTCGATAACTTTGTGTTTAACTTGAAGTCACTGCACGACGACTACTCAGGCCACATCACACTGGTACTGATGGCCGGCTTACCGCTATCTATGCACCTTGCGGTGAGTAAAGCGGTTAAAAGTACGATGAAAAAGTTTGACGATATTCACGTGAATATCCAAACCCGCCTATATAATGAGGTCGAACATGTGGCCTTGTCAGGTGAATGCCATTTAGTGGTATCCACTTATGACATGGTGAAGCCAGAATCTGTCACTTTCCACCCAATTGGACTGAAAACCCAAGGCAGGTTGTATTGCGCGCCTACCCATCCGCTGGCGAAGTACCGCGACACCGAGTTACCCGCTGACGTTAAAATTGAAGATTACCCTGCTATAGGCATTTCAGGCTTATCGTCTGCAAACTACATTCAAGATGAATCCAGGTTGTCCATTCAAACTTTTTCAGACTCGTTTGACGCTGCCATGTCTGCGATTATGACAGGTGAGTACGTAGGCTTGCTGCCGGATTACATGGCCAAAGAACAAGGCGCAGCCTTAGGGCTTGTACCAATTGCTAAAGGAAGCTTATTTAATTTCAGTCATGAACTGTTTGTGATGAATGGTAAAAACACTCGCCTTAACCCTGTTTTACGCCATTGTATTAAAGAGCTTGGTTATTTTATTTCTGAAAGTCAGAAATAGCGCCGTAAGTGGGAAGTGTTTGCGCTTCCCTACATTTTAGTGACTAATCGCTCAATGATATGACGCTGATTGTACAGGGGCGGCATACCATTACTGCTGCTACGCCCTGAGTAATGACTTTATCGGTGTAGATTATTACAAAGAGGAGTGTGGTGAAGAACCTTGGCCTGTTTTATCTCACTAAGCTTTGTGCATTCTTTGTCGGTTTAAGCAGCTGTTTCTTCCTGCATCAAGAAATGTCTTTGCCTATTGTGCTTAGCGCAGCTTTAACCGGATTAGTGGGCAGTTTCTTTCCTTACACGTCGCGTTTTCATAATCATCCGCAAGCGGCTATTTACACTGGTGCCTTCGCCGGAATGTGCTCATCCAACGTTATTCAAAGCCCAGTTGAACTTGTGGCGATAAGCGTAGTTGGGGCGCTAATCTATACCTTACTGCGCAACGTTTTTGTGGGAATAGGCGGTAAATTAGGGGCTATCGCGTTTACTGCTGTGGCAAGTGTGGTGCTTGTAAAAGGGATCATGGGGTAATGGGGCTTATTATTCTGGCACTGTTGGGCGGTCTCAGTACTTATTTGCTTTCTCGTGTGCCATCTATTGGCACTATCCGCGCAAGCAGTATTACTACCATCATGTGTTTCCTGATTTTTTATGGCTTTTGGGGAATCGACATCGCAAATCAATACAGTGCTATTTTCTTTGGTGGTAGTTTTGTGGGCATGAGTTCACCGACGAAATTATCGCTTTCTGCCGTTGTCGTGGCATCCGGTGTGTTTGGTGTAATTAGTGCGTTTTTGTTGCCCATATTAGCAGGGCTGGGAGGCGCACTAGGGATTTGTGCCTTTCTTTCAGTCGTTCTGGTGTACGGGAGTAAATATTTATATAAGCAGTGCCAGGAACGCAACAACTCAGCAAGATGACCTATTAACATAGCGTATAAAAACCAGACGCAAAGTGCGCCTGGTATCCCCTTATACACCCTTATACAATCAGGCCGAGCATTGTTAATTACGCTTCGTACTCCAATGGGTCAGTGGTGTGGTTATCGCGAAAGGCTTCTAAGCGCTCTTCACATGCGCCACACTTCCCGCAGGCTTTCTCCCGGCCATTGTAGCACGTCCACGTCTGGCTATAATCCAGTCCCATTTTTAACCCATCGGTTAAAATGGCCGTTTTGCTCACATCGATATAGGGTGTCATGATTGTTACTGGCGTGTAGTTAGCAATGCCACAAACGTCGTTCATGCGGTGTACAAATTCCGGTCGACAGTCTGGATAGATGGCGTGGTCACCCGAATGTGCGCCATAATACACTTCGTTTGCTTCAAGGCTGACTGCATAACCCACCGCTAACGAAAGTAAAATCATGTTGCGGTTAGGCACCACCGTTTGCTTCATGCTCGGTTCCTCGTAATGCCCTTCAGGCACGTCGATATCTGAGGTTAATGCAGAGCCACCGATAAGGGTGTTTATTGCACTGATATCGACAATTTTGTGCGGTACATTCAATGAATGACAAACATTTGCGGCGTAGTCGAGCTCTTTCTTATGGCGTTGACCGTAGTTAAAACTCAATGCATGAACCCGTTTTCCTGCACGTAGTGCTTTGTGTAAAACCGTGTAGGAGTCCATGCCCCCTGAATAAATAACAACAACGTTTTCTGACATAGTTTTCGAAGAATTGATAAATAATGCCAGAATTTTATGTGATCCTTGGTAAAATCACTACATGCAATCGTTAAAGGGTGACAAATTGTCAGTATCAACCACACTAAACATCAATGAGATGTTCGAAACTATTCAAGGGGAAGGTGCCTACACGGGGATCCCCTCTATTTTTGTACGTCTACAAGGCTGTCCGGTAGGCTGTCCGTGGTGTGACACTAAACACACTTGGGAGATTAAGCCGCAATTAGCGATTTCACCAGATCAAGTCATTGCGAAGTCTGCAGAATCCGAAACGTTTTTTGTCTCTGATGAAACCGATTTACTTGCCCAGTTTGAAACGCAGGGATACGTGGCTAAACACGTGGTGATCACCGGCGGTGAGCCATGTATGTATGATCTACGTCCACTGACTTCGTTATTGCACGACAAGGGCTATACTACCCAAATTGAAACCAGTGGCACATTTGAAGTGCTATGTGACGAGCGCACTTATGTCACCGTTTCGCCAAAAATAAACATGAAAGGTGGATATAAGGTGTTAGTCAGTGCCCTTGAGCGCGCAAACGAAATTAAACATCCAATTGCGATGCAAAAACACATCGATGAATTGGATGCTCTATTAGCTAATGTGTCCACCTTGGAAGGAAAACAAGTGTGTTTACAACCAATTAGCCAGCAAAAAAGGGCGACAGAGCTTGCTGTGCAGACTTGTATTGCACGAAACTGGCGGCTATCTTTACAAACACATAAATACATTGGTATCGAATAGCTGGCTTGAAATTAGCCCAGCTATTCGATGGTTCACAAGTACAAGGAAGGGTGTAATGAAAATAGTTCTGGTGTGCGTTGTCGGCATACTTTTGTATTCATCACAGGCACAAAGCGCGTTGTGGACCATCACCTATCCGCGCCCTTTAGATGATTCAGATACGCGCTCTCAATATCCTATCGCATTGCTTAAATTAGCGTTGGATAAAACGGGAGTGAATTATGAGCTCAGGCCATCTGACAGAATTCTGCTCACCGGTAAAGCCATGCGTCAGCTGCGGGAGAATCGTGAAGTCAACGTAGTGTGGAGCATGACTGACAGCCAGCGAGAGAAAGATCTCACGGCGATAAGGATCCCCATTGCCAAGGGACTTATTGGACTGCGGGTGTTTGTCATCAACGAGGATAAAAAGGCAAAATTTAACGGCATACAGTCCCTTAGCGAAATGCGTAAGTTAGTGCCGGTTCAGGGCGAAGAGTGGCCTGATACCAAAATTTTGCAGGCTAATGGTTTTAACGTTTTCACAGTGCCTGAATTTCGTGAAGCTTACGATATGATCCAACAAGGCAAAGGCGATTTCTTTCCACGCTCAGTAATTGAAGTGCACGGCGAATTGGAAAGCGAGGGCAATGGCAACGGGCTGTATCTCGAAGAGTCATTGGCTTTGTATTACCCAACAGCCATGTATTACTTTGTCAGTTCAAGCAACAAAATTCTAGCCAATTTAATTGAAACGGGCTTAAACAGAGCCATTGAAGACGGTTCATTTGATGCGTTATTTGAGTCGACTTATGCGCCTATTCTGGATGCGCTTAATATGGATAGTCGTACAATTTTCCCGTTAGAAAACCCACTGTTACCGCTTGAAACGCCATTGGCCAATCGCAAGCTTTGGTATACCGACGCCATTAAGCGCAGTGATGTTACTCAACCTTAAATAAGCTTGAACTATGAAAATGTGAAAGCAATAAAAAACGCGGCTAATGCCGCGTTTTTTGTGTTTTTCTGAGCTTATTACGATTCACCAGCGTGTACGCCTTTCATTGAGCGACCAGATGGATCGGCATTGTTTTTAAAGCTTTCATCCCATTCCAGTGCTTCAACAGTACTACAGGCGATAGATTTACCACCAGGTACACAGCGAGCAGCACTTTCCTGCGGGAAATAACTTTCAAAAATAGTGCGGTAGTAATAGCCTTCTTTGGTATCAGGCGTATTTACAGGGAAACGAAACTCTGCGCTGGCCAGTTGTTGATCCGACACTTCAGTTTCAACAAAGTCGCGAATTGAATCAATCCACGAATAACCCACACCATCGCCGAATTGTTCTTTTTGACGCCACAACACTTCTGCTGGAAGGGTTTCACCGTTATCGAAGGCTTTGCGCAAGATCCATTTTTCCATTTTGCCATCAAGACACATTTTGTCTTGTGGGTTTAAGCGCATGGCCACGTCAATGAAATTCTTGTCTAAGAAAGGAACGCGGGCTTCCACACCCCACGCAGAAGTGGCTTTATTCGCGCGCGCGCAATCGAACATGTGCAGGCGGTCGAGTTTACGTACCGTTTCTTCATGGAATTCTTTGGCGTTTGGCGCTTTGTGGAAATACAGATAGCCACCAAAGATTTCATCTGAACCTTCGCCGGACAATACCATCTTAATACCCATAGCTTTAATTTTACGGGTCATTAGATACATTGGCGTTGCCGCGCGAATAGTGGTGGTATCATAGGTTTCTAAGTGATAAATCACATCGCGAATGGCGTCTAAACCTTCTTGAATGGTAAAGTGAATTTCGTGATGCACTGTGCCAATCATATCGGCCACTTTTTTGGCCGCCTTCAGATCAGGGGCGCCTTCAAGACCTACTGCAAAGCTGTGTAGACGTGGCCACCACGCGTCGGTTTTGTCCTCATCTTCTACGCGTTTTGCGACGTATTGCGCGGCTACCGCAGAAACCAATGAAGAATCAAGCCCGCCAGAAAGTAACACGGCATAAGGCACGTCAGACATCATGTGAGATTTAACCGCTTTTTCAAAAGCAACCCGCAATTCGTTCAAATCACTGGTGTTGTCTTTTACATTATCGTACTCCATCCAGTCTCGTTTGTAGTACTTAGTGACCTTGCCGTCCTTGCTCCACAGGTAGTGACCCGGAGGAAATTCACTGATGGTTTTACACACGCCAGCTAACGCTTTCATTTCAGAAGATACGTAGAAGTTACCGTGTTCATCATAACCCGTATAAAGCGGGATAATACCAATGTGATCTCTGGCGATGAGGTATGCATCCTGTTCTTCATCGTACAAAATGAACGCAAACATACCTTCTAAGTCATCGATAAAATCGATTCCTTTTTGTTGGTACAAAGGCAGGATCACTTCGCAGTCAGAGCGGGTTTTAAACGGGTACGGTTGCTCGAGTTTTGCCGCCAACTGTTTGTGGTTATAAATTTCGCCGTTTACCGCGAGAATTTGTTTGTCATTTTGGCTGATAAGGGGTTGGGCACCTGTATCCACATCAACAATAGCCAATCTTTCGTGACAAAGAATGGTATTGTCATTATTCCAGATTCCCGACCAGTCAGGGCCACGGTGGCGCAATAGTTTAGATAAATCGAGGGCTTGGGTTCTGAGTTCAGACACATCGGTTTTGATATCAAGGATACCGAAAATACCACACATATAACGGATTCTCTCTGTTCACTTGTTGAAAAAAATATTTGAAGTTTTTTCTGTCGGGTACTCGCGTACGAGTGAGCGAAGGATTGTTTTTATTATTTTCGCGTGCTTTGAATGTGCCAGTCTGACAGGAAATTGCAAGCACATTATCATGAGAAAATGGAAATACTTATTCCATTTGTACTTTGTTACTACGCTGATGTGAAAAAAGTAGAAAGGATGACACGACTTACAGTTAATACCAGTAACAAGACGATTGTGACTTTAAATAAAAAAATCTGTCGTGACCATTGTATTTTTAACGCATAAAAAACCTATTCCAGATTGAAAATTGAGCGCATAATCCCGACGATTTTAATCTGAACGGCTTTGCATATGCAATTTACTAACGACCGCGTGTCGGCTTTTATTATTCCTGATTTTGCTATTTCATCTGATTTAATGGCAAGTTTGGGGTCTCGTTACCGCGATGCAGTACAAATAGATGTATCGGGCGGCGAAGCTTGGCTTTTCGAGTATGGTGTCATTGTCTTTTGGGGCGTGGATGAAGACGAAAAACTAGCACTCTTAAACAGACTCCAAGTGAACGACGCTGTGCTCACAGGGAAACACCAAGAACATTTACGCTTTGTGTTTAATGGCGATGAGCTGAAGCTTCATCGTGACATGATTGCATTGCCAGGCGAGGACGAATTACTGAGATTGTCCATCAGCCATGGTTTAGCACAGGCGGTTATGCTGGATGAATATGAATCTAAAGCACAGGACACGATTTCTCAATACGGCTACTTGCCTAATGCATTAGCAGAGACAGGGAAAATTATGCTTGGGAGAACCGCGCTGGCAAAAATTCGCGGCCATTTGTTTAGCACTAAAAGCGATATCTTCTTACATTATGGGCTACTTGATACGCCAGAGTTTTTCTGGGAATACCCAGAGTATGAATATGCGTATACGCTTACCTCCCGTTACTTAGATATCCGGCCGAGGGTTGAACTCCTTTCTAACAAACTGGACGTTATTCATGAGCTATTTGAGATGTTAGCAGATGATCTTAATCATAAGCATTCATCTTTCTTGGAGTGGATCATTATCATTCTAATTGCGTTTGAAATTGCCACATTTGGTGCAGAAGAGTTAAAAGCACTATTAATGTAATAGTGATATTTGACAAAAAAGGGTCTCCTTTGAGACCCTTTTTTTATAGAGTGACCTTTGCAGTTAATATATTCGGCAAAGGGCTATACACATAATAACCAGCAAAAACCTAGTTGTTACGCTGGAATTCGCTGCTTTCATTCCACTTCGGCCATGCATCGGCATTCGCAACCTTTACACCGACATCAAATAGCATTTGCGTATCTTGTACGATACCGCTTAAGTCCCAGTCCTCGCGGTATTCATCGCACACCTGGTGATAGCAGCCCGTTACAATGACGTTCATGCGCTTGCGGTATTTTGCTGTTTCATCATCGGCAGGCTCATTGCCACCTTCTGCGTAAAGCGCCGGTACGCCTTGCTTGGCGAAGCTGAAATGGTCAGAACGGTAGTAATAGCCTGCTTCTGGTCTGTCTTCTTGAGTAAGTGTGCGACCCTGCTTAGACGCAGCAGCTTTTAGGTAATCTTCCATTTCCGACTTACCCATACCGACTACTGCAACATTTTTGGTTTTACCCAATACATTCATGGCATCCATATTGATGTTTGCCACCGTGTTTTCCATCGGGATCACAGGGTTACTTGCGTAGAACTTACTTCCAAGTAACCCTTGTTCCTCAGCAGTTACGACAAGGAATGAGACCGAGCGTTTTGGTGCTGGGGCAAGTTGTGCATAGGCTTTAGCCATGGCCAATATTGCTGCAGTACCCGTGGCGTTATCATGCGCACCGTTGTATATCTGATCGCCTTCTTTACTCTCATCTTTACCTAAGTGATCCCAGTGGGCGGTGTAAACAATGTGCTCATCAGGCAGTTCACTACCCGGCAAAGTGGCTATAACATTATTACTTTCTGACTTTTTAAAGGTATTGTTAACCGTTACCGAGGCTTCAATGCCCATCGCTTTGTTGTATGGGCCCTTCATGGCTAGCGCTTTTTCTTCTTCGAAATTAAGCCCTGCATCACTAAATACCTTTTTTGCGGCGTCAAGGGTGAGCCAGCCTTCAACGGCAACGCGGCTTTGGCCCTGATCTTTACTGACCAAACCGTATTGCGGTCCGCTCCAGCTGTTTGCTACTACTGACCAGCCGTAAGAGGCAGGTGCTGTTTCGTGAACAATAATGGCACCAGTGGCACCTTGGCGGCTTGCTTCTTCATATTTGTAGCTCCAACGACCGTAGTAAGTCATGGTCGTGCCTTGAAACTTACCGCTGTCTGGGTTTTCAAACCCCGGGTCGTTGATTAGAATAACGACCGTTTTGCCCGTGACATCCAGGCCTTCATAGTCGTTCCAATCGTATTCAGGTGCATTGACGCCGTAGCCTACAAAGACAAGCTCAGAATTCTGTAGGGATACCGTTTCCGTTTCTCTTTTTGAAGAGGCCACCATGTCTTCTTTATATTTAAAGCTATTTTCGCCGATAGTCATGGTCATATCTGGCGCTGCGGTAATCTCCATTAGCGCAACTTTTTGTAAGTAGCTATCACCATTTCCAGGTTGCAAACCCGCTTTGGAAAACTCGCTTACCAAGTATTCGATGGTCTTCTTTTCACCTTCGGTCGTGGGGAGACGTCCTTCGAATTCATCGGAGGCAAGTACCTTAAGGGGAACGCGGATATCTTCATCAGAAATTCCGTTGTAAACCGTGTCAAAAATAGACGCTGACGTAGCTGTTGTCTTTTTATCTTGAGTTTGAATAGCGGTGTCGTTAGAAGGCGAGCATGCACTTACACCAAGAAGGGTAGGTACAAGCAATGGCAAAAACATTTTTTTCATTGTTAGTCTCTGTTTGCTCTACAATAAGCGTCCAGTATAGAGAAAACCCTAAAGCGAACCAATAGTTGTTATGCAATCTGACACAATCCCTTTTTGTAAACCCACGTTATTGCGCCACGCTAGTCCTCCGGTAGTGTCGATATTAGAAGAAACGGGGTTGCTTGATAGCAAGGCATTTCCTACTGAGCATGACCTTAACGACGTGGTAGCGCGCTTCCATCACAACTGGAACGGACCAATATTTAAAGGGCAAAGTACCTTTAGCGATGATGAAAACCGTTATTACGAAACCATCATCAGTGAAGAAAATGTCGTTCCTACCAGAGAGGGGAGTTGGCATGACTTATTTAATGCTCTGATTTGGCTACAGTTTCCAAAAACTAAAAAGTTGCTAAATGAACTGCATGTTGAAGATATTCGACAGTACGGGGTTACGCCACGTACGCCCAGACGCAACCGCATCACCCATTTTGATGAATGTGGTGTCATTATTGCCGTTGAAGTAGCAAGAGACGAGCAAACTGAAATACCGCAAGCACCAAGAGAAATAAACGACGCTGGTGTTGATAAGAGCCGTTCTTTCAAGACCTGTCAAAAACATCCACTTGCACAGTTTTTATCACAACTTGCAGACCATCAATGGGAAGAGGTTTTTGTGGTGCAGCGAGAAAGATGGTGGCAAACGGTTACTCCCTTTATTTTTGGGCACGCCAATCTGGAAATGATGTTATCGCCTTTTATTGGGTTAACCGGTAAGTGGCTAGCGGTAACCGTGCCGGTTGGTTTTCACAGGCGTGACCCGTGGCAACAGAGAAAGCTATTAGATGATGCAATCGTTGAGCGAATAAAAGCACTCGATCATTTTAATGCAGCACCGCTTTTAAAGCCTGTTCCGCTTCTTGGAATACCTGGTTGGTACGAAGTACAAAGTCATGCGTTTTACCAGAATCAAGACTATTTCAGGCCGTTGAGACCAGATAGTAAGCCAACCGTTCAGTTACCCTTGTGGTAGGGCATTAGCGTTAAATGAAGAAGTAATTTACTTATTCGCGAGGTCGAATCGACCTCGCTTTTTATGTTTGTCGTTAGCGCCTCTTACTTATTGTTCTGCGTTTATAAGAGCCATTTCAATTTAGTTCAGCTTTTTGAGCATTGGGCCTGCAGGCCTATTTTGCGATAAGAAGGCTTCCGTGTAGATCAAAACTTGAACAGCAAAGATCAACAGGCTCTAGAACACCGTAAGGGCAATTAACCAGATGGTATAAATAATGGCATAAGGGGCAATGGCGATAAGTGCCGCTTTTTGTCGTGAAAATGACGTCCACTGTGAAATGCCTACCATTGCCAGATAAATGCCCCAAAATAATTCCAGACGAATAGCTTGGGTAAAGGCAAACCAGGGTGAATCGATGGGTATACTTAATAAGAAGCTCAATGAGGTAGGCGCCAGAATTGCGGGTGTTACCTGATGATCACCCCAAAACAGGAGTAAGGCGACACCAATTAAGCCCGTGATCACATAAGGCATTGATAGCCACCATGAAAAGCCATACCAATCGGTAAAGCCAAATACGTGGCTATCGTCAGAACGAGTCGCAAGGTTTAAATACACCGCGTAGATAGCATTGACGATTATCAGCACAAAGAACGCACCAATAAGCTGAGACCACATCAAGGTATCGCGCTGGAAGAAGGCTCTCATTTGATCTTCTTCTGCTGGGCTCATATCGCCTTGCGCAGCAATATTCATGTTAGCAAGCCACTCAATATCTACAAAGCTTACATAGAGGTACTGGGAAGCGAGGGTAATACCCATCACCAAGAAGAAAGGCATCCAACTCCAATTATTGTTTTCGCCCACAGCGCGAAAAACGCCATTAGGTTTAAAAAAGATGTCGTTACAAGCTTGAAATGGGTTTGATACAGTGTGCATCCAATGCTCCTTATTTCGGATTATTTAGGGCCTGTTGGCTTTGCTGTACACCAAAAATCAACAAGCATTAGTAGGTTACTGATGGGGAAAACTGATGTACAGCACAACTTATTGATCCAGCATTTTTTTTGTAAAAATCTGTGTAAGTAATTTGTATCAAGTTGAAACAAAAGGAAGCAATGCTTCCTTTTGTTTACGGGAATAAAACGCAGACTCTGCTATAGATAGGTGATATTGAGCAAACTCAATACGATGGTGCTATACATAACCGAGATCGGCAGACCTACCTTAATAAAATGAGCAAAACGATAGTTCGCGGCGTTGTAAACCAGTAGATTGGTTTGGTAACCGAAGGGCGAAATAAAGCTGGCACTAGCAGCAAAGGCAACCGCTAATGCAAAGGGCATTAACGGCGCCCCAACAATTTGTACCAGTCCATAGGCAAATGGGAACATCAATGCGGCTGCTGCATTGTTTGTGACGAATTCAGTAAGGATTAAGGTAAGTAAGTAAATCACTACTAACGCCACAAACCAGTCAGTTCCGGAAAGCCATGGCATCAAAACATGAGTAGTGACGTTTATCACCCCCGAGTTTTCAAGAGCCGTTGCTAAGCTTAATGCACCCACAATGACCACTATAAGATTCAGTGGCAGATTGCGCTTCATCTCGCCATTTGAGGTAACGCGCACACCGATTAACACCGCGGCAAGAAAAAGCAGGCCAATTGCCAAAGATATTATGTCGGCCGCAGCTAGCAGCACGGTAGTTAGAAAGCCACCCAGCGTTATCCATTCTTGTCGATTGGTCAGTGGGCGCGTAATTTTCTGCTCAGACAAAATAAAAAAGTTTTTACTGAGGTTTTGTCGAGTAACGAAATCAGGACCAGTCGCAAGTAGCAGAAAATCACCCGCTTGTAATTTTATCTCTCCCAGTTTACCTGATAACTGCTCCCCGTCCCGGCGAATAGCCACTACTGCAGCGTCAAATAACGCCCTGAAACCTAAGTTTTTGATTGTCTGGCCGATAATTTGTGCTCTGTTAGAAATCACCACTTCAGTGAGGCTTTCCCGCAATACGCCGTCAATTTCAGCAAACATACTCAGGCCTTTTATATGGCTGAGGTTGTCCAGCTTCTGTACGTTACCGGAAAAAATGAGTTTATCGTTTTCCAAAATGACCAGATCAGGCCCCACAGGTGAAATCAAATTTCCTTTGCGTACCACTTCCACTAAAAATAATTCAGGTAAATTACGCAAGTGATTTTGCTCGACAGTTTTGCCGATAAGTTCAGAGCCTGGCTCCACTTCCGCTTCAACCATGTATTCGCGGTAGTTGTTATTCTTGCTGCCAATATGAGGTAACAGCGGTAACAACAAAAACATCAATACACCACAGCTAATACCTGCAACGGCACCATAAAGGGTGAAATCGAAGAAGTTAAAACCTGGGTGACCGTGTTCTTGTAAAAAACTGTCCACAATCAGGTTAGTGGATGTGCCAATAAGGGTGACGGTTCCCCCTAAAATAGCGGCGTAGGAGAGGGGGATCAATAACCGCGATGCGCTATGATATTGGTTCTGTTTAATCGGGCCAATTAAACTGGCCACAATGGCAGTGTTGTTTAACAGCGCAGATGACACAAAGGTCAATGAAAAAAGACGCCAATAGGATTGAGCAAAGTTGGCGTTTACTAACTTTCGCCCAAGTCGTTTTATCAACGCAGTTTTGTCGATGGCACTGCTCACCAAAAGCAGCAAAACAAGGGTGATTAACCCCTTGTTGGTTAAATTGTGCAGAATATCATCTAGCGATATTTGCTGAGTAACCAGTAAGGCTAACACCGCGCCCGAAAACACGGTGGAAGGGCGCTGATTGGTAAAGATCAGCGCACATATCGTACCGACAAATACTGCCAGTACGATGAACTGGGTCACATCCATATAAGTCCAGTCCTACTTATAATTTACTGATGTCCACTGCGTTCCAGTGGGGGAAGTGCTTGCGTACCAGTGCGTTAAATTCAAGCTCAAACTCTGAGAAATTTGGCGTTGAATGCTGCGCGTCGCTAGCTATCTCATCAATGATCATACCCGCGCCAACAGTACCATTAGTCAATCGGTCGATGACGATAAACGAACCCGTTGGTCGATTGCGCTTGTAGGGGTCGCATGCTACTGGTTGGGTAAATTTCACATCTACCACACCAATTTCGTTGAGATTCAAGTGCATGGCATCGGTCTCTTCTAGAGTGTTCACATCAATTTGGTTATCAATGTGAGCAACCACCCCAGGCGTCGACTTGGTGGCAAACTTGAACAGGTACTGTTTGTTTGGCATCAATGGTTCTTCAGACATCCACACTAAGTGTGTTTTAAACTGTGTCGACAACAAAGGAAGGTTATCCGATTTGACAATCATATCGCCACGGGAAATATCGATTTCATCTTCTAAGGTTAACGTTACCGCTTGTGGTACATACGCACGCTCTAGCTCACCTTCGAACGTGACAATTTGCTTCACTTTTGACTTTTTACCCGACGGCAAAGCAGTAATTTCATCCCCAGGGGCAATTTGGCCTGAAACTACGGTACCGGCAAACCCGCGGAAATCGAGGTTAGGGCGGTTAACATATTGGACGGGGAAGCGAAAATCTTCGTGATTGTCGTCTTCACCAATTTCAATATTCTCCAGCATTTCCATCAATGGCACGCCGTCAAACCATGGCGTTTTCTCGCTTTTACCAACCACATTGTCCCCTTCAAGGGCAGAAATGGGTACAAACTGTATGTCAGGAATGTCTAATTGTTCAGCAAATTTCAGATAGTCTTGTTGAATTTGCCGGTAAACACTTTCTGAATAGTCCATTAAATCCATTTTGTTGATCGCGACGATAACGTGCTTGATACCCAATAGCGAAACAAGGAACGAATGGCGCTTGGTTTGTACTTTCACTCCACCACGGGCGTCGACCAAAATAATCGCAAGATCACAGGTTGAAGCGCCTGTTACCATATTACGGGTGTATTGTTCATGTCCTGGGGTGTCGGCAATAATGAATTTGCGCTTATCGGTAGAAAAGTAACGGTATGCGACATCAATGGTGATCCCTTGCTCACGCTCAGATTGAAGACCATCGACGAGCAAAGCCAGGTCGACTTTTTCGCCGGTGGTGCCCATTTTTTTACTGTCTTTGGTGATGGCGGCAAGCTGATCTTCATAAATCATTTTCGAATCATGAAGCAAACGACCAATTAGCGTACTTTTACCGTCATCCACACTGCCACAGGTAAGGAAACGCAGCATGTCTTTCTTTTCGTGTTGTTCTAGGTAAGACAGAATGTCCTGTCTCAATAATTCGTTTTCGTTATTCATGTTAAGCGCTCACAAGGAAAAAGGGGTTTAACACAGACTCTTTTTGGTTGTAAGTAAGAGCATCAGCGTTATTATCAAGAGGATTATCAGGGTCTAGAACTGTCACTTTTGCACCTGCAGCCAGTGCTACAGCATGCGCAGCGCCAGTATCCCACTCTGAAGTGGGGCCCAATCGAGGGTAAAGGTGAGCTTCACCTTCGGCCACTAAACACAATTTAAGTGAACTTCCCATTGCGACTAATTCAGTATCGCCTTTAAGTTGTGCAAGCAGGTTTTGAATTTCTGGGCTTTGGTGTGAGCGGCTGCCCACCACTTTCCACACTTCATTACCACTGTGCTTGCGCGCTGAGATGGCGGTAAACTCACCATCGACTTCTGTCCAGGCACCTTCGCCTACTATACCTACATAGCTTTTATTTAGGGCAGGAGCATACACTACGCCCATGGTAGGTTGACCGTTTTCAATTAGCGCAATATTTACCGTAAATTCGCCATTTTTCTTGATGAACTCTTTGGTGCCATCGAGAGGGTCGACCAGCCAGTACGCCTGCCAGGATTTGCGCTCTTCCCAGGCAATATCGGCAGACTCCTCAGACAAAATTGGCAGGTCTGACTCTGCTTCAAGCGCCTTTACAATGACATTGTGGGCAGCAAGGTCAGCTTCGGTGAGTGGGCTGGTATCTTGTTTTTCATAAATGGCGAAGTCTTTCTCGTAGATCGCCATAATTTTATCGCCCGCTGCTTTGGCGATACGAAGCACATTTTGTGCTAATGAATTAATAGGTAGTGTCATTACACCAGTCCCTTTTCTTGAAGCAGTGCATACAAGCGCTCTGCTGTTTGCTCTGCGGGTTCATCCTGATAGGTTAAGTGTATTTCTGGTGCACTCGGGGCTTCATAGGCTGAGTCTATGCCAGTGAAATCTTTGATCTCACCACTTCGCGCCTTTTTGTATAGCCCTTTAGGATCGCGCTTTTCGCACACCTCAAGAGGGGTATCGATAAAGACTTCGACAAATTCGCCCGCTTCTAGCAAATTGCGGCAGTAATCCCGGTCCGCTTTAAAGGGGGAGATAAAAGCCGTGAGAACAATGGTTCCTGCATCTACAAAAAGCTTCGCAACTTCACTAATTCGACGAATATTTTCAACGCGGTCTTTGTCGCTGAAGCCCAAATCGCCGCAAAGCCCATGACGAATATTATCGCCATCGAGTAAATAGGTATGCTTGTTTTGCTCATGCAGTTTTTTTTCAAGCAAATTGGCCAGGGTCGATTTACCAGAACCACTAAGACCGGTTAACCAAAATACCCGAGGGCGTTGATTTAACTTTGTGGAACGGGTGGATTTGTTTACCTCGTGCTTGTGCCAAACAACGTTGTCGGTGGCCATTAGAAGTATCCTTCCATTTTCTTCTTCTCCATCGAACCCGCACTGTCGTGATCAATCACGCGGCCTTGTCGTTCAGACGTCTTGGTCAGAAGCATTTCCTGGATAACTTCAGGTAATGTCGCCGCTTCTGATTCCACCGCACCAGTTAATGGATAGCAGCCAAGTGTGCGGAAGCGTACAGAACGCATTTCTGGTACCTCGCCTTCTTTAAGCGGCATGCGATCATCATCCACCATGATAAGTATACCGTCACGCTCAACCACAGGGCGCGGTTTGGACAGATAAAGCTGAGGAATATCGATGTTTTCTAAATAAATATATTGCCAGATATCAAGCTCAGTCCAGTTCGACATGGGGAATACGCGGATACTCTCGCCTTTGTTGATTTGCGAGTTATAGATATTCCACAGTTCTGGGCGCTGATTTTTGGGGTCCCAGCGATGGTTGCTATCGCGGAAAGAATACACGCGCTCTTTTGCTCGAGATTTTTCTTCGTCACGGCGCGCGCCACCGAAAGCGGCATCAAATTTATATTTATTTAGTGCTTGCTTGAGCGCTTGAGTTTTCATGATATCAGTGTGTTTCGCTGAGCCATGGCTAAATGGGCCAACACCAGCATCTACACCTTCTTCATTAATGTGTACCAGTAAGTCAAAGCCATGCTTTTTGGCTTGCTCATCACGGAATTTGATCATTTCACCAAATTTCCACGTGGTGTCGACGTGCAAAAGCGGGAAGGGAATTTTACCTGGCGCAAATGCTTTGCGCGCTAAGTGAAGCAATACAGAAGAGTCCTTTCCTACAGAGTACAGCATTACCGGGTTTTCAAACTCGGCAGCAACTTCACGGAAAATGTGGATACTCTCGGCTTCGAGTTGTTTTAGATGCGTTATTGACGGGATACTAGCAGTCATAGTGAAGTCCGAAATTTATTTCATATACAAAAAAGTTATATGTGGGTTATTTTTCTGCATAGAACGATAACACATTTAATTTCAAAAGTAGTATGCGATTTTGCTATTTAAAATAGCGAACTTATTCCAAGCAATAAAAGTGACACAAAAGTCAGCAGAGGAAGGGGATAACTCGCCACAAAAAAGCCCAGACAGGTTATTTTACCTTGCCTGGACTTTTTGTGAGAACGCGAATGCGGTGTTAGCGCTCGTTTAGTTTAGCTTGAAAGGCATCGAAGGTTTCTCTTACACCTTCTCGAGGGGCGCCTGACTTACTTAAAATCATTATGGTTAAGCTAGATAGAATAAAACCAGGCACAATTTCGTACATCCAGTCGCTCAGCTTTTGACCACCGATTTCAACTGGCAGGTATATCCACAATAATACTGTTACTGCGCCAACCACCATACCACCTAACGCGGCGCGACGTGTCATCTCTCGCTTAAATAAGCTAAACAACACGAGGGGGCCAAATGCCGCACCAAATCCAGCCCAGGCATTACTGACCAATGTCAAAATGGTACTGTCTCTGTCGTAGGCTAAATAGATTGCCACCAAAGCGACTACTACCACACTGACGCGACCAGCAATCACCAGCTCAGTGTCAGATGCATCTCGGCGAATGAAAGCCTGATAAAAGTCGCTGGTAAGGGAGCTTGATGTCACCAAGAGCTGAGATGAAATTGTACTCATGATAGCGGCCAGAATAGCCGCGAGTAAAAAGCCGCCCACCAGTGGGTGAAAGAGTATCTGAGAAAGGTAAATGAATACAGTTTCGGGATCGATCTGATTGTCGTTTCCTGTCACATAGGCCAAGCCAAATAAGCCAGTCATCAATGCGCCGATAATCGATACAATCATCCAACTCATACCAATATTACGGGCAGTTGGAATATCTTTTACTGAGCGGATAGCCATAAAACGCACGATAATGTGAGGTTGACCAAAGTAGCCTAATCCCCACGACATGAGAGAGATAATGCCAATAATGGTAAGGGTTTGATTGGTCGATGCGTCCATAAACGCATCGAATAAAGCGGGATTAATATTTTCAAGTGCGTCAATGGAAGCACCTATCCCACCTAACTCACTGACAACAACAGTAGGTACCATTACCAGCGAGATAAACATAATACAGCCTTGCACAAAGTCGGTCATACTGACCGCCATAAAGCCGCCGACTAATGTATAAGCCACAACGACCCCAGCGGTAACGTACAACCCCATTTCATAAGAAAGACCAAAAGAGGTTTCAAAAAGCTTACCGCCAGCTACCACACCGGAAGAGGTATAAAGCGTAAAGAAGATAACGATTACGACTGAGGCGATCACTCGCAGTAAGCGAGAGTTATCCGCAAAGCGGTTTTCAAAATAATCAGGTAGGGTAATTGAATTATTGGCGACTTCTGTGAATACGCGTAGCCTTGGCGCAACCAGCATGTAATTGGCCAGCGCTCCCAACGTCAAGCCAACAGCAATCCAACCTGCGGATAAACCTGAAACATACATTGCGCCAGGTAAACCCATTAGCATCCAACCGCTCATATCCGACGCACCAGCTGACAATGCCGTTACAGCGGGACCCAGTTGACGGCCGCCGAGCATGTAGCCTTCCACGTTGGTATCAGTTTGCCGGTATGCGAATAAGCCTATGCCTAACATTACCGCAAAATACAAACCCAACGAGATTATCGTGCCTGTAGCCATATATATTCCCTATGTTTTTTTGTTTCATGCTAACACCTATGACGTAGACACTCTATGTCTGTCATCGACCTTGCATACTTTCTATACGATATTGTGTAAAAAAAGTTTTGCGGCAATGTGAAGTGACGTTGTGTCTAATAATTCTGGGCGGAAAATACACTGAAAAAAAGCAAAACAAAGGTTTCCTAACAAGGCGACAAACTGCCAGTTTCTACCCTGGAACGGCCTTTCTTTTTAGCGTTGTAAAGAAGCGTATCGCAAGCGCTGATGATTGAATCCAAGTTACTTCCGCCGTTGACTTTCAATACACCTGATGAAAAAGACACGGTAAATCTCTCATCGGTATGACGCCAAAGGCGTTGTGAAGCAAGGGTGTGATTTAATTCGTCTAGGATAATTTTGACTTCACGTTCAGTTGAATCAGTAAAATAAACGAGAAACTCTTCACCGCCATATCGACACAGTTTGTCAGATTTGCGAATACGATTGCGAATAATTTCACTGAAAGTCACCAGTACTTCATCTCCCACCAGGTGGCCGAATCGATCATTTATATTTTTAAAATGGTCAATATCTATCATTGCTACACAAGAAGCTCGGTCTTTTTTCAGGGCATTTTTTAAACGCTTCATCATTGCGCGGCGGGTTAATGCCCCTGTGAGTGAGTCAAATTCTGCCAGCGAGTCACTTTGTCGTTTGGCCAGCCATAGCCAGATAGCAACAAGAGCGAAAATCAAGGATATTAACGCCAGTATGGTGGACTTCAAGTTATCTTTGTCGTTTGAAAGGCCGCGCTTGGCATCTCGCAGTTCGACAAGCTCTTTTTGGCGATATTGAGACAAAGCAATGTCTTTTGCGATTCTATGAGAGGTTATTTGTTTTGCTAACGCGAATTGCTCAGCATTTTTTTCTATCCGGATCTGTTCATACTGTTTGTAATGCAAAAAGGCTTGGTGCTGATCACCTATAATGTCATAGAGTCGCGACAGTTCTCTCTCCCTACGCAGAAGTATGTCCTTTTTAAATCCGGACTCTACTAACTTGACTTCTACTGCGTCTATATATTGTGCAACTGCGTGCTCAAAGGCTGTTTCATTATTATTGACCGCGTGATAGAGCGCCTGTGTATACGACGTCATTTCTCGGGTTCGGCGTTCATCCTCGGGCAAAGTGAGCGCCTGTATTTGTTGATAAATGTCTTCTACCGCCTGTCGATAGTGTAAAGGACGTTGAAGCGCATAAATACGTATGCGTTGCATGAGCGTCAGATACATTTCATGGGCGGAGTGACGCGTCGATACAACCTCTACCGCCGTCTCTGAAAGTGCTAACGCTTCTTCAAACTTACTTTGATATAACAGCGCGTCTACTGCAGTAAAATACGCCCAGGTTGTTGTGATATCGACGTCTTCTTGAAGCGCTAACATTTTCATGGCGTGCTCGTATGCCTTACTCGGCACGGAGAGCTCTAAATATGCCTTTCTTAACCAATCGTGAGCGATGATGTCAGATAAGTAGTTTTCCATTGTTCTGATATTGCTTCGTTTGGGTAAAAAAGGCAGTGCGTATTCTATTTCATCAATGGCCAGAATAGGGCTGCCTACGGTGAGTTCCATCGCTAACCAGATACTGGCGATAGCCGTAGCCTGATGATCACCGCTGGCAAGTAATTCTGTTTTAAGTGCGTGTAGGTCTGGAACCGTTACCACCAATCTATCGTGAGAGCCTTCAAATTCATTTGAGCCCCGCGCAAACAGGTAATAGGCTTTTGCCGCTGCATATAAGCTTAGGTTGCGTTTTTTTAGCTCAGCCCAATCAGAGGGAAGCAGTGGATGCTTAACATAAATTGGCAGTCTCTCTTCAGCGGTATCATTCGCCGTCGCGGTTGCAACAAGGTGCCTAAAAATCACCCCAATACGGGAATCGTCTTCTTGGAATCCTGACGCCGCTAGCATGGCCTTTATTTGGTTATTGGATATCTCGCTAGGCGCATTCCAGTGAAAAATTGCGGTGGCTGTTATGTGACTGTATGTATTGATTTTTTGAACACCTACTACTGGCGTAGGAGCTTCGCTTGCCTGCAAGGCAAGTGAACTGGCCAGCGTTAGCCATATTATTCCGAAAACACGCAATTTGGTGCTCATTTTAAACGTGCCCTCTATACTGCAGAACAGCTGAATCTGATTTTATGATCGGGAGGGATAGTAGCCTAAAGTATAAGGCGAATGACAGGGGTTTTTATCACAAATGTGCAACATATCGGTCTAACTTATATCGTGCAGAGCAGTGGGGAGCATTACCCAGAGGGGTTATGGCGTTAAAATCTACGGTTGTAATAATTGACAATATAATGCCAGCAGCCGTTATTGCGGCTGCTGGCTGGCAACGTCATACTGCAAATTGTATGCGTTCTTTTACTGCCTCTTTCAGTGCGCTTAAATCAGTACCCTTGTCGCCGACAATCATAATATTAGCCTGGTTGAATTGTATACTTTCACCGTGGTAATGGCTGTCTGCGAATTCCTGCGGCACTGCTATATCGTTGCGTTGCGGTAAGATAAAAACAGACATCTTTCCCTGAGGGGTTTCCACAATAAGGTGTAGGCTTCTCACTGTGCTCAAATGACAGTAATTAGCCACTTCTACGCCATCGAGCATTTGATTAAAGCTGGCACCAAAACTCGCCAGCTTTGCGTTAACCATATTGAGATCAACAGGTAATAGTGTATGGGCTTTTTCCCTATCCGCGTATTGCACATGTGCTAATGCCTGACCGCCGATACTCAGCGGTTGGTGATACCACATGGTGGCACTGATGCCTAGGGTAAATGCCAGTGATGCCGCTAGTGCTAAATACCATCTGTGTTTGCGTTTGTGACGTGTAAACTCATCGGCAGATTGCTGCCAAATCAATTTATTTGCCAGATCATCAGGCACGTCTACTTTTAACGCCTGCTTAAGCTGCTTATCAAGTTGTTTTTGCTCTTGCCAGAAAATACGCTTGCGTTCGTCATTCTTTGCCGCTTCGACAACGTCACTGTCAGTCGTTTCTGGATCGGCGTAAACGCGACGTCTAAACTCTAACTCATCCATTTATACGACCTCTCTGCTGATATTGCTTTTCCAGTGCGTCTTTAAGTTGATTCCGCGCTCTAAATAAACGGGTCATCACGGTATTTTTATTGAGCGATAATTGTTGCGCTATTTCTTCTCCGCTAAATCCAAAGATGAGTTGTAAAATTAGCGGCTCGCGATACTCAACACTTAATCCTCCTATCAATCGTTGTAATTCTCGTTCCTTTATATCGCCTTCTATTTGCTGGCTTTCATCGTGAATAGTCACATCGTCGATGTCGACAGTGTCGAATTGTTTGCGTTCAAAACGGCGTGCATTTTCTCTGCGCAATATAGTAATTAGCCATGCTTTGGCCGCTTTCTCGTCATTTAACGCATCAAGGGAGCGCCAAGCGCGTAAGAAGGTTTCTTGCACTATATCCTCAGCAATGCTTCGGTCTTTCACAAGCCAAAATGCATAGCGGTATATGTCAGCGTGAAACGCTTTTACCAGCGCTTCATATCTTTGGTGTTTTGCTTTCATAACCGATAAGACCTGAGCGCTATCAGTTTTATTTCGCACAAACATAAAAAAGTCCAAAAATAATCTCTTTTCCACTATGGCATAAAAAACGCGTCAATCGCTATGCGAGAGACGCGTTATTATGCCTGCGCAGTTAAGCGCGTTTATTCAACTGTGTTACGCACCTTTTTGTGTGTCAATCCAGTTGTTAATATTTTCTTCAAGGATTGAAAGCGGAACTGGGCCGTATTTAAGTATTTCGTCGTGGAAGCCTTTCCAATCAAAATCGTCGCCCAGCGTCGTCATGGCTTTCTCTCTGAGTTCCATAATTTTGATTTTGCCAATCATGTACGCAGTGGCTTGACCCGGCATAGCAATGTAACGTTCTATCGCTTTTTGCGCGTCATATTGAGGATTAGGTGTATTTTCCACTAGGTAGTTTACCGCTTCTTCTCGTGACCACTTTTTGGCGTGAATGCCTGTGTCTACCACGAGACGACACGCGCGCCACAATTCCATGGCAAGGCGACCAAAGTCAGAATAGGGGTCTTTATAAAAGCCCATATCTTTTGCCAACTCTTCGGTATACAAACCCCAGCCTTCAGTATAGGCAGTGAAGCTTAAGAATTTTTGGAATTGAGGTACGCCTTCTAGCTCCTGAGCAATAGCACGTTGCATATGGTGACCTGGGATGCCCTCGTGATAAGCCAGTGCTTCAAGCTGATAAGTAGGCATGGCTTTCATATCATAAAGGTTAGCGTAGTAAATTCCAGGGCGACTGCCGTCTTGCGCCGGGCTTTGATAAAATGCCTTACCTGCAGATTGCTCTCTAAATGCCTCTACCCGTTTAACAACAATAGGGGCTTTGGGAAGAATACCGAAATACTCAGGGATCGCTTCTCGCATATCATCGATAGCTTTTGTCGCATCACTTAGGTACTGCTGGCGACCTTCATCCGTCGATGGTAAGTAGAATTGATCGTCTTCTCGCATAAATACGAAGAAATCTTTGAGGGTACCCTTAAAGCTAACTTGTTCCATAATGCCTCGCATTGCAGTGTGAATGCGTTCAACATTTTCTAAACCAATCTGGTGGACTTCGTCTGCTGTTAAATCTGTAGTGGTGAACCAGTTAAGGCGATTTTGATACCATTTGTCACCTTCAGGTAAACGCCACACGCCGTCACCTTCTGGTGTGACATCGCGCTGATGGGCAAGGGCGGCGATGAATTTTTCATACGCTGGCATTACCGACGTTACGAGGGCTGCCTTGGCCTCTCCGAGAAGGGTGTTTTTTTCTGCTTCATCGATGTCCAGTTTCGCTACCTTGTTGTGGAAATCTTCCCACAGTGTCGATGGTGTATCGCTGGTATCAAATGGCGCACCGGTGATGACATTTCGAGAGGCATCTATCATTTGATCATAGGCCCAAGCCGGAGGGAAAACGCCGACTTTTTCGCGAATTTCCATTTGCTCGATAACCTGATCGAAATAGCTGCTTACCTTGTCCAATCGACCAATGTAAGCTTGAGCGTCTTCTTTACTCTTAACACTATGAATGTTGATTAAGAAGCTGGGAACTTGCGTGTGGGCAGCGCGAAATTGATGAACAATATACCTGTGATGACGAAATGCATCGTTCGCAAGATCTCTCTCAATGCCGAGTTTGTATAGGCGCAAACTCAATTTTTCTTGATCATTGAGTTTTGACGTGTCGAAACTTTCGAGGGTTTCTAATCGATTTTTAGCAATGGTGACTGCTTCGTCAGCTGCTTTGTCGCTGATATCGTCCCACTTGTCATAATCCCATTTTTTACCCAGATAGCTCTGGAAAAGCGGAGAGCGTTTTAAATCTTCTTCAAAACTGCGCTCAAAAAAAGCACTGAGCCTTTCAGACTCAGTTTGGCCGGCATGTTGTGCGGCTTCTGTGGGAGCATTGTTAGTCTGTGTCTCGTTAGCCGGAGAGCAAGCCGAGAGCGTGGCGATAGCCAGCGCGATGGGGGTAATGCGAGTAATGAGCTGTTTCATAAAGGTTCCCTGTACATTGGTTGCGTTTATTTGTCGCAATAATTTTTTATTGTTATCGTGTGGTATATAACCCGTTCAATCAGCCTGTTTCAATTATCCTGCGTTTTATCACGCAGGATATAAGTTAGATAGCGTATTTGGGTCGTGCTTATTTGATGTTAATTGAACTTGACGCTTTTCTTTTGCAGCCTTAATCAAAGCATTGATAGCTTCATTGATTTGCGCTGATGTGGCTTTACCTTGTTGGGCTGCCGGGGAAAAACGCAGTGACTGTAATGTATCAATATGGGATTTCATAGCAACCCGTAAGCTACCATTATTCTGCTTACCGTATGGCGAGCCCGCCTTTTCACATGTCGCGATCCATTGGTTAAACGCCACTTCTACTGCTTTGACATCATGTGATTTAGCCGCCTTCAACAGGTGTTTAAAGGCGTCCTGCTCGCTAGTATGCGATGGTGTGCTGGCTTGCCGGTGGTGGGACGAATACGCCATACCTTGTGAAGCGAGAACATGCTTGAGTTTTCTGCGAGTTGTCCACCAGGCTATTGCGGTAATAATCCATAAACAGGTTAGTACCCCAGTGGCTATCAGTGACCCTGTTACCAGCGCTTTGGACGCGCCTACTACAGGAAGGTTTTCATCCTTTTTATCTGACGATGTTGGTGAAATAGGCGCCAACTGTGGTTCAGATTTCATTGTCGTGTTTGTCTCGCCACTCGGAATAGCTTGTGAACCACTGCCTTGCCCTTGTTGATTGTTAGGTGGTAATACAGTGATAGAGCGAGCAGGGATAGTGGCGTACTCAGTCTTTTCGGTTAGGGTATTGAACCAAGGTATGGTGATTTCAGGGAGCACGAATGAACCCGCCTCGGTGGGGATGATAGCAAGCGACGTTTGTCGCTGAGAAATTAAATGCTGATCCTTTTCTACCGTGGTGGTGTTAGATTGATCTGGATACAACTTAAAGTTTGGAGGATAAAATTCAGGGATCTCGGGTAATTGCTCTTCAACTACACCAAGTGCTGTGAGCGTTATTATTCGCGTGACTGGCTCACCCGCGATAAAGTTATCACCTTGAGGCCATTCTTCATCCACTCTTACCATTTCAGAAGGTAACCACGGATAACCTATTCCTTGTGGAATAGGTTTAATCGTTACCGTAATGTCTGGTCCAACGCGGTTGACTTGTTGGGTTCTATTGAAAAAACCAAACCGTTGATTGGTGTTAGGTGCCATCACTTCCCCAGAAAATATTGGGCCGCGAAGGGTGAATTCCCCGGAAGCTTGAGGCACAACGGCAAACTGACGTTCAATAATTTGGTAACGTTTTCCGTTAACGATGTCGGTGTATTGTTTATCATCACCCAGTTGAGTAATTTCAGCGTTTTGCATTTCGGGCGCTTGTAGACTGCCGCGTTCAATGTTGCTCGATAGATACAATTTAACCGTGTATAGAAGCTGTTGATTTAAATAGGCCTCTTTTAAATCGATATCGGTGGTAACAAAATAATCCCGAGCAACCGACGTTTGTTCTTGTACCGGGATCACCTTGACTTGAATAGGCTGGGTACGCTTACCTTCAATGGTTAATGCCGGAATAGTAAAATTCCCTTCTTTACGGGGGAACAGTGTCGTTGTCCACACTGTAGTGCGTTTGGTATCGAAGTTAACGATTGAGGTTTGACTGCTAACCGACGTTCTTCCCACTACAAAGTCTTTCAACAACGGCGAGCTATCGAATGCATCGCGTTCGGCACTTCCGTCGGCTGTTATCGTTAGCCTTATAGCTTCGTCGAGCATAACGGGGTTTCTATCTATCGTGGCTTCTACAGAATTAATGTCGGCTTGGGCCACAGTGCCGAACAAAGTAAATATATAAACAATTAAAATTGTAGATATTGAAGCAAGTTTCATCTACCAATCACTCCGGTTTGAAGGCATGCGCTGACGTTGTCTTTTTTGGGCTTCTAACTGCATTTTGCGTTTGAGCAAGAAAGCTGGGTCGTCTGGAACACGTCGCATTAAGCTTTCCATGCGTTGTAGCTCTTCTTTTTCAGCATCAGAGAGTTCTCCCTGTTGAGCCTGCAACGCCCCACTTTGACTTTCATTTTCAGATTTTTTATCTGAAGGTTGTTCGCCCTGATTTACGTCATCCTGACTAGGCGCTTGCTCTTGCTGTTCCTCATTTTTCTGTTGCCCATTATTTTGTTGTTCATCTTCATCATCTTGCTCATTCGCAGATGATGGGTCTTGTTGTTGAGACGGATCCTGTTGTGAACCATTGTCATCATTTTGGCTAGACTCAGCGTTACTATCGTCACTTTGCTCGTTCTGACCCTGTGCGCTGTCGTTTTGACCTTGTTGATCCTGAGAAGGATCGCTTTGACCATTTTCGTTATCTTGTTGTTGGTCATTAGACTGTGAATTGTCCTGATTTTGCTGATTGTCTTGCTGTTGCTTGAGCAATTCTTCGAGTAGTGCTTTGTTGGCAATAGCGTCTTCCATCTCGGGCGCAAGTGCCAATGCGTCATTGTACTTATCGATGGCGTCTTGTAATTTGCCCAGTTTCGCCAGTGCATTACCCTGATTGTATAAACTATCGGCACCAGGAATTTGCTCAAATGCGTTAAGCGCACTTTCGTAATCGCCAGATTTATACAATGAGGATGCCTGCCAATCAGGATCATTGAATCCTTGGGCAGCTTGTTCAAACTTTTGCTGCTCGAAATCGGACAACGCTTCTTGGTTATCATTGAGAAAAGGCGTTTGCCACCACGATAACGACGAAGTCGACGATGGAGTAGAAGAAACGCCATCGCGCTTTGGCAATTGCTGTGCACTAACGGGTTGGACACAAAGCGGGGAAACAACGCCTATTAACACTATCCAGATTAATCCTCGTTTAAATGCAAATGCGGCAAATGGCAAAAGTACCAACAGTATATAGGGACCCGCTTCTTTCCATTGATCTCCCTGAGCGTTGCTTTGCTCGTCCTGTTCACTGTCTTTGGCTTGCGCCGAGCGTTCGGCTAAGGAGAGGGAGGCAAGCGCATTGATATCGCTGTCGTTAGCAGTAAAGGATTCATATTTTCCCCCACTTACTTTAACTATACCTTTCACTACAGAATCGTTTAATTTAGGCACAACGATACTGCCACTGGTGTCCTTAAGTAACTCACCATTGATTTGCCTGATGGGCGCACCTTGACTGGTGCCTACTGTCAGTGCATTGACCTTAAAAGGTAAGGACGAAACATAAGATTGCAATTCGGCTTGTTGTGAAAACTCAATGCCATCGGTAATCCAGTAGATCATACCCGTATTGTAGCCAGCGTTGGTGAGCAGTGCTTCGGCAGTTTGCAGGCCCAATAAGGGGTCGCTTCCGGGGACAGGCATGATTTCCGGAGACAAACTGGGAATTAACGCGGTGATATTATTTGCATCCTCGGTTAAAGGACTGATAACAAATGCATCACCGGCGTAAGCGACTAACCCCATTTCACCTTCACCAATAGCGTTTACTAAATCTATCGCTTTGTATTTGGCCCGGGTGAGCCTGTCCGGTGTCATATCTGTCGCCCGCATTGACAATGACATATCCAAAACAATGACATGGCCCATTTTAATTTGATATACGGGTTGAGGAAGCCTTTCCCACGTAGGGCCTGCAAGGGCAATGACACTTAGCGCCCACGCTAAGCCTAATAACCATAAGGGGGGGCGTTTTCCCTTTTCCATCTTGCCCATTATCATATGCTGATAGAGATGAGACGGGATAACCGATTGCCAACCCGACTGCTTAGTAGCGCCATATTTTAACCATACAATGAGCAATATTAATGGCAGCAGCGCCCAAAACCACTCAGGTCGTATAAAGTGAAACTCGTTTAAAAACGGATTAGTCGATAGGGCTGAAAAGTCCATTAGTGACTTACCTCAGTTTCGATAACTTGCCTGCTATGTGTAATGCGACGTACAAAGCGAACTACGAGCGAAACCAGAGCCCACAAGGTGCTCAAAGCCAAGGCAAGGCTTAATGGAAGATGGAAAAGTGCCGTAAGCGGGCGCATTTTACGCGTTTCACCCTCAATGGGTTCAAGGGCATCCAGTTGCTGATAAATAGCTTGTAACTCCTGCGCATTTCGCGCTCTGAAGTACTGTCCTCCTGTAGAGGTTGCTATATCGGTCAACATGTCTTCATCCAATTCTTGGGATGGGTTAATCTGACGACTGCCAAAAAAACTCTGAATGAGCATTTTGTCAGCGCCCACACCGATAGTATATACCTTGACCCCTTTGCTTATGGCGAGCTCCTTCGCTTGCTCAGGAGTGATGTTCCCAGCCGTGTTTTGCCCGTCAGTCAGCAAAATAAGCACGTTATTTGATTCGTCCCGTTGGTCAAATCGTTTGACGGCGAGTCCAATGGCGTCACCAATCGCGGTTTGTTCGCCTACCAAACCAATAACCGCTTCACTTAGCAATGTTGACACCGTGTCTCTGTCATACGTTAAAGGTGCTTGTACATAAGCTGTATCGGCAAATAATATTAACCCTAACCTATCGCCTACACGCCGCTGTATAAAGTCATAAACCACTGATTTCGTCATAGCAAGACGATTGACCTGGCGTCCATTTAATTGCATATCATCAATTTTCATACTGCCTGAAAGGTCTACTGCTAACATCATTTCTCTGCCTTCATTGGGTATGCTAATGGGCTCTCCCAGCCATTGAGGCCGTGCTGCGGCCACCACCAGCAAAATCCAGATAAGGCTACTCAAAATTAGCGGAAGTTTTGCTGAAGCAGTACGCTGCTCTCCCGCAGCTTCGCCAGGCCTGAGTGCAGGGACTCGAAGGGCAACCATCGGACTTGTCGTTGTCTTAGGCGACAACAGTCGAACTAAAAAGGGTAACGGTAATATGAAAAATACCCACCACCAGGCAAATTCAAGCATGGGTAATCTCCCTTTGTTCTTGATGTTTGCTGGACGAAGGCGTAGATCCCGAACTGGGAACGGCACTTTTAGCATCATAGTGTTTTGGGAATTGTGCCTTCTTAAGCCACAGTTGGACGCTGTGCATACACTGGGCAAAATCGTCTCTGTTGGGGGTTGGACGATAGGTATTGTGTTGAAGTAAACGCAGCCCTTTTTCGACCTGGTCAATGTCTTTTTTCAACCGCGAAGAAAGAAAAGACACCCAGGCTTCGGCGTGCAAATGGGCGACGTCTTGATGCGGAAAATAGCTAAGTGCTGTGCGCTTAACCAGGGTGTTAATGGCAACGGGCCAGTCTTTTTGATCCACACTAATACCGGTTAACTGGGCTAACGCCTGTTTTCGTGGTTTGTTGAATCGCACGTAATGACGTATGGTGCGATAACTCCACACCACGACTATCAGCACAACAATGGCTAGGCACCACCATCCCCAATCCAAGGGCCAGATACTGACCGCTTCAGGGACGTGAATATCCCGCAATTGGGCGAGGGGATCCTGTTGTGTGCTATTACCTAAAGAGGGGAGACCTTGCGTCTGCATTATATGACCTCTCTTTGCATACTTTGAAGTTGATCATCCAGTGGCATACCTGCTGATACCCAATATCGGGATATGCCGTTCTGTCTGAGCGTGTCGTTTATGTATTGGTGTTGTTGATTGCGCCATTGGCGATATTCATGCTGTTCCTTGTTATCTCCTAACATCCATTGCTGCTGTGTATAGCCATCTGAAACGGCAACAGCCTGCGGTGTGGCAAGTACAGGAAGATCGTGCTCTAAAGGGTCGTTTATGACAATGGCTCTTACCTCACAATGGCGGGTAAGGTGATTAAGGTGACCAATGGACTGGCTGCTTAGATGCTGAAAGTCAGACACTAAATACACGAGACTGCCGGGTCGAGCTAATCGTCTGGCGCGCGCGCAAGCCTCAGTAAACGCTTGTTCATCTTGTGCTTTGCTCGCCTGTCGCTGTTCACTGGTTTGATGTAACGCCATTAGTTCGTGACAGACTCTTAGCACCGCCTTTTTACGTGTGAGTGGTTTAATTTCACTGTGATGGTGTTGAGTGAAAATTAACGCGCCCACTTTATCGCCTCGGGCAGCGGCCGACCAGCTTATAAGTGAGCAGACATGGGCAGCTTGTACCGCTTTTGTTAAAAGCTGAGTGCCAAAAGCCATTGAAGGCAGGTAATCGCAAAACAAAAAGACAGGACGTTCCCGTTCTTCGCGATACACTTTTGTATGGGTTTTTCCCGTGCGCGCAGTCACCCGCCAATCGATGGCGCGGATATCGTCGCCAGGCTGGTAGTGACGGGCTTCGTCGAACTCCATGCCACGGCCCTTGTGCTTAGTAAGATAGCTACCCGCCAGTCGAGCTTGAGGAGGCCGTTTTGGCGCGAGGTTAAATAACCTTGCCAGTTGTTGGTATCTCAACAGCTCAGCGGTAGAAAGCGTTACCCCATTGCTCAGCAGCTTTTGAAGCTGCGCTTGAACATTTGTCATAACTTAAGGTACTGCGACAGTAGCTACTATCTTATCAAGTACATCGTTTACCGTAATCCCTTCCGCTTCAGCTTGATAAGACAGGATAATACGATGACGAAGCACATTGTGTACAACTGCCTGAATATCATCGGGACCGACAAAATCGCGGCCACTTAACCAAGCGTGTGCACGGGCACATCTGTCTAAACTGATGGTCGCGCGAGGACTTGTTCCCATGGCTATCCACTGGGCTAAATCGGCGTCGAATTTGGCCGGTTGTCGGGTAGCGACAATCAGTTGTACCAGGTATTGTTCTAGTTCAGGGGCCATATAAAGCGATAATGCTTCTTTACGGGAAGTGAAAATATCCTGCTGGGTCAGCGTTGGCGCAGCTACAGGTGGTTCAGATAGGGCTTCGCCGCGGGTTAGACGCAAAATTTCAAGCTCTGTCTCTGCACCGGGATAATCAATATCCACATGCATCAGAAAACGGTCGAGTTGGGCTTCCGGTAAGGGGTAAGTACCTTCCTGTTCCAACGGGTTTTGCGTGGCCATGACTAAAAATAAAGGGGGCAGGGGATACGTTTTGCTCCCCACCGTAATTTGCCGTTCTGCCATTGCCTCAAGTAGTGCCGACTGCACTTTTGCCGGGGCGCGGTTAATTTCGTCAGCAAGTACCAGGTTGTGGAAAAGCGGCCCTTTTTGAAAAACAAATTCGCCTGTTTCCGGGCGATAAATATCGGTGCCGGTCAAGTCAGCAGGCAGCAGGTCTGGCGTAAATTGCACACGGTGAAAGTCGCCATCTACGCCATTGGCCAACGCGTTAATCGCGCGGGTTTTGGCAAGGCCTGGCGGTCCTTCAACCAGCAAGTGACCGTCAGCCAGCAGGGCAATGAGAAGACTTTTAGTTAGCGCATGTTGACCGATAATTTGTTGATCTAAATATGCATGTAGCTGTTGAAACTGCTTTGCTGCCATAATGCAAAATTCCGTTTGAGTTCTCGTTATAAGGAAGTGTCAGTTGTAGTAAAGTGAGTCAAAATATCGATGCATTTTTTACGAGTTTTAACATTACTTTGACGCAGACATTAAAAAAGGCGTCAACAACAATGACACAAAACAGACTATGTTTTCCATATAAGGTTCATTCTTCTATTCTTCAAGTCGTCGAGTTGCATGAAACTTACGATATTTAACAAACCATCATTTGCTGCGAAGGCATGATATATTTATTTAGGGCTACCTGAGCGGCATAATTTGCTATTTTGTTCATTGTTTGTAAAAATCGGGTGCATTACAGGTCAGACCACTTAGCGGGGATGGAATTATCCATTTCAAACAGGTCAAAAATTTAGGTGCATTATGGCAACAAAACAATCAGTTACCACCCGAGAGGGTGATCGCATCGCCATTGTCGCAGGGTTACGTACTCCCTTTGCAAAAATGGCAACATATTTCCACGGCGTACCAGCGGTTGATTTAGGTAAGATGGTCGTAAACGAACTTCTGGTTCGCCATGGTGTTCAAAAAGAATGGGTAGATCAAGTGGTCTATGGTCAGGTTGTTCAAATGCCTGAAGCACCGAATATCGCGCGCGAAATTGTGCTCGGTACGGGGATGAATGTGCATACTGATGCGTACAGTGTTTCTCGTGCTTGTGCGACCAGCTTCCAATCTACTGTCAATATTGCTGAAAGTATGATGGCAGGTAACGTACAAGTAGGTATTGCTGGTGGGGCAGACTCAACTTCAGTGTCGCCTATCGGTGTATCTAAAAACCTAGCGCGTGCGTTGGTCGATCTACAGAAAACCAAAACGTTAGGCCAAAAACTGAATATCTTTAAGCATTTGAAATTGAAAGATCTTGCCCCTGTACCGCCAGCGGTGGCTGAGTATTCAACAGGCCTTTCAATGGGACAAACTGCTGAGCAAATGGCAAAAACGCACCACATTTCCCGTGAAGATCAGGACAAACTGGCGCATCGCTCACACAGTTTAGCCGCACAAAGTTGGGAAGAGGGCAAGTTATCTGATGAGGTGATGACTGCCTATGCCGAACCTTACAAAGGTGCACTGGAGCGAGACAATAACGTACGCTTTGACTCTAAGTTAGAAGGTTACGCGAAGCTGCGTCCTGTATTTGATAAGAAATACGGCTCGGTAACAGCTGCGAATGCTACGCCATTAACTGATGGTGCATCAGCTGTATTGATGATGACGGAAAGTCGTGCCAAGGCATTGGGATACAAACCGTTAGGTTATATCAAGAGCTATGCCTTCGCTGCTATTGATGTGTGGGAAGACATGTTGATGGGGCCTTCTTATGCAACCCCAATTGCACTTGACCGCGCGGGTATGACGTTAAATGACCTGACATTAATCGAAATGCACGAAGCGTTTGCAGCACAAACCCTAGCAAATGTGAAGATGTTTGCCAGCGATAAATTTGCCAAAGAAAAACTGGGCCGCGACAAAGCCACCGGCGAAATAGACATGGACAAATTTAACGTAATGGGTAGCTCTATTGCCTATGGTCACCCTTTTGCAGCAACGGGTACCCGTATGATCACCCAAATGCTTAACGAACTTAACCGTCGCGGCGGTGGTACAGGTCTGCTCACTGCATGTGCGGCAGGTGGTTTGGGTGCGGCCATGATTGTGGAGACAGAATAAGATGAGTCAGGATCAAGAAATGACAAACGATACAAAGCCAACATCTGGTGCGTTTACCCTTACCAAACAAGATAATGGGGTAGCGATCCTTAGCATGGATGTGCCTGGCGAGAGTATGAATACGCTGAAAGCAGAATTCGGCGATGAAATATCCGCCATGCTTGATGATATCGAGAACGACAACAGCATCAAGGGTGTAGTACTGACAAGTGGTAAGCCTAGTTCATTTGTTGCTGGTGCAGATATCTCTATGCTGGCAGCGTGTAAGACAGCAGAAGATGCCACTGCGATTGCCGCCGGTGGACAAGCCATTTTCGATAGAATTGAAAACATGAAAGCGACGTTTGTCGCCGCTATTCACGGTCCTGCATTGGGTGGTGGGTTGGAGCTTGCATTAGCTTGTCACTATCGTGTTTGTACCGATGCTGGCAGTACTCAGCTTGGCTTACCAGAAGTTCAGCTTGGCCTGCTTCCGGGCAGCGGTGGTACCCAACGTCTACCTCGTTTAATTGGTATTCAACAAGCCATGAAAATGATGCTGACTGGCGCGCCTGCACGGGCTAAACAAGCCAAGAAGTACGGTATTGTTGATGAAGTTGTGCCGCACA
Organism: Alteromonas sp. D210916BOD_24; assembly: GCF_047159385.1. Classification (GTDB taxonomy): domain Bacteria; phylum Pseudomonadota; class Gammaproteobacteria; order Enterobacterales; family Alteromonadaceae; genus Alteromonas. Next base: position 2,465,055 of record NZ_AP038333.1, on the reverse strand, counting down.
GCGTATTACTTAACGTGGCTGAAACCTTCGCCCTTAAGCGCAAACCAGAACGCGAAGCCCCGCAGAAAGGGGTAGTGAACAAACTTCTGGAGAATACCGGCCCAGGTCGTGGAATTCTGTTTAAAAAGGCGCGTGAAGCGACCTTTGCAAAAACCAAAGGTAACTATCCAGCACCCGGTTATATCATTGATGTGATAGAAACCGGCATGAGTGACGGAATGAAAGCTGGCCTAAAAGCCGAAGCGGAAGCGTTTGGGAAATTGGTCATGACGCCTGAGTCATTCCAGCTGCGTCAAATTTTCTTTGCCACCACTGAAATGAAAAAAGAAAACGGTGTGGAAGGTGTCAAACCAGAAAAGATGAAGAAAGTAGGCGTGCTGGGTGGCGGATTGATGGGCGGCGGTATCGCTTATGTCACGTCAACTAAAGCGGGCGTGCCTGTGCGAATTAAAGATGTTCGTGCTGAAGGTATCGCCAACGCAATGAAATACAGCTACGACATTCTTAACAAAAAAGTCAAAAAGCGTTTTATGCGCAACAGTGAGATGCAAAAGCAACTTGCATTGTTGACGGGGACGTTGGACTACAGCGGTTATCAGGATGCAGATATCGTGGTTGAAGCTGTATTTGAAGACTTAGCACTTAAGCAAAAGATGGTCGCTGACATTGAAACAAGTTGTAAAGAGAGCACTATTTTTGCCTCAAACACATCGTCTATTCCGATTACACAGATTGCTGAAAAAGCAGCTCGTCCAGAGAATGTTATTGGCCTGCACTATTTTTCGCCTGTCGATAAAATGCCCCTTGCAGAGGTTATCGCGCACGACAAAACCTCTGATCAGGTTATCTCATCTACCGTCGAGTTTGCTAAAAAGCAGGGCAAAACCCCTGTTGTGGTTAAAGATGGTGCTGGCTTCTACGTCAATCGTATTCTAGCGCCTTATATGAATGAAGCCGCCAATCTTATTCTAGCAGGTGAGCCAATTGAGCATATCGATAAGTCGTTAGTGAAATTTGGCTTCCCAGTAGGGCCGGTTAAGCTTCTTGATGAAGTGGGTATCGATGTAGGGACTAAGATCATTCCTTTCCTAGTGGAGGCTTTTGGTGATCGTTTTACAGCGCCCAGCGCCTTTGACAAAGTACTTGCCGATGATCGCAAGGGTAAAAAGAATCAAAAAGGGTTCTATTTATACGAAGGCAAGAAACCCGGTAAAGAAGTGGATGAAAGTATCTATACCCTTCTTGGGCTGTCTCCAGCTACTAAGCTAAGTGAAAAAGAAGTGGCCGAGCGATGCGTACTCATGATGCTGAATGAAGCGGCCCGTTGTCTTGACGAGGGTGTTATTCGCAGCGCTCGCGATGGTGATATTGGTGCTATTTTCGGTATAGGTTTCCCACCGTTCTTAGGTGGTCCTTTCCGATATATGGATACATTGGGTATTAAGCATGTCGTCGCCAGATTAAACCACTATGCCGCCGCTGTGGGAGATAAATTTACCCCTGCCGACGTATTGGTCAACATGGCTGAAAACGATCAAACTTTTTACTAAAAAGTAAACAAACCGTTAAAAACCGGGCTTTGCCCGGTTTTTTTATATGTAATGTTTATTTTTGCTGGTTTATTATTCATTTTTGGGTTAAATTTGCGCCAATTGAAAATGGGGCAGTCAAATTATTGACGATTTTTTTCAAAGACTTATCTATAGAGTCAAAAATTGACGCAGTCTAAGATAGCTTGGGGAGGTTTTGTGGTTGTACTTGCTGTATTAAGTGTACTCTGTGCCATTTATTTTTACATCGAGGCATTTAAGTGGGGTATGAGCGCAAAAAAATGGGCGCTAGCAGGTTTTATTCTTGGTCCAATTTTACTTCCTATGTTTTCGATTGCCCGCCATGTCCACTGGCGTAATGCCGTCGGTTTTAATAATCTTTATCTCGCTGCTTAGCTGCTTATTTTTACAGCTTTCATAGCAAGTTTCAAAGGTAAATAGTCGCTTACACGCCCCAGTCTGATTCACTGACTAGTACGCATAAAAAAAGAGAGCTATGCTCTCCTTTTTGGAAATTTCGCGCTATCGCATTAAGGGCGACCATACCCACCAATTGAACCAATGCCAGTCTTAGGACGAGTGGTTTGAAGTTCAGTGACAGTCTCTTGCTGAGAGTCAGAAGCTGGCTTTGCACCTTCTTGCTTATCTGCAACAACTGGAGTGGAGGTAGAAAGTACAAGTGCAACTGCATACTCTTTTAACATGTTATTATTCCTCTGATTTTTTTTGAATGAACAAACAAAACCGATAGATGCATTTTGCTACCGGTATCAGGATATAGCCATAACTGTGCCAGTTGTAAAATGTATTTTAAAAACAATGCTTTACGAGTTTTTAGTTGAAGGGGCGTCATGAACTTGACACTAAAGTATAATAGCCGTTTGGATAGTATCAGCTTTTTGGCGTCTCAGAACATAGAGTGTAGGACATAGCGCTTAGCGAGTAGGACGTAGATCTTAAAGCATAGAGCTAGAGCATAGAACAAAAAGAAATGGGAACCGAGTATACGCTTTTGCGCATAAGTTGCGCGTAGAGAGTATCACTTCATACCGCTGTAATTGCCATGTGTATGTCAGTGAAAGACTATCAGTGGGCGCTGATAGTCTGTTGCTCACAACGGCTTATAGATTAGAGTGACCGAGTAAGTTGTGAAGTTTATGATTTTCAGAAAGCAGTTTTTCAAAGCGCTCGGCATTTAATGGACGACTGTATAAAAACCCCTGTAACATTTCACAATCGTAACGCCTTAATATATTCAATTGTGCTTCTTCTTCCACGCCTTCCGCTACCACTTTTAACCCTAAGTTGTGGGCAATACTGATGATGGCAGCGGCCATGTGTCTGTCCACATTGCTAACGGCTATATCGTCGATAAAGGCTTTATCAATCTTAAGGGTGTTGAGCGGGAAGCGCTTTAAATAGGCCAGAGATGAATAACCAGTACCAAAGTCATCCAAGGCCAGGTGAATACCGCGTTCTCGTAAACGGTTCATCATTCGAAGCCCGTTTTCAGGGCTGGCCATTAGGGTGCCTTCCGTAATTTCGCATTCTAAATGAAGAGGGGATAAGCCTACTTCATTTAGCACTTTGTTGATCCGTTCGTCTAAATCGGGCAATTCAAATTGTTTGGCCGAAATATTCACCGCAACCCTGCCACTAAATAAACCTTGGTTTACCCAGCGTTTGGTATCTGCACAAGCCTTGCGAAGTACTTGTTCGCCAATTTCGATTATTTGACCGGTTTGCTCAGCTAAAGGAATAAACTGGCCTGGGCTAACAATGCCTTTTTGAGGGTGCTCAAAGCGCACCAGAGCTTCCATACTGACCAGCTTACCTGTAGCGATATCCACCTTAGGTTGATAATACACGGTGAATAAGTCGTCTTTTATTCCTTGTCTTATCAAGTTTTCTATTTGCAACTGGCGCACGGCATTTTGATTCATTTCACCACTGAAAAATTGATAACTGGATCCGCCGTTGTTTTTGGCAAAGTACATGGCGGTATCGGCATTTTTTAACATTTCCTGCGGGGTAGTACCGTCATCTGGGAAAAATGCGATACCGATACTGGCACCTAACACAAACTCTTGTTTATTGATAATGAAGGGGCGGGAAAGGGTATCTAACAAGTTTTGGGCGTAGTGGGTTACCGTGTGGATATCCGCATTGTTTTCCATTAACACACTAAACTCGTCACCACCCAAGCGGTAACAGGTTGCACTCTTGCCCGTAATGCGCTGTAAGCGTTTGGCAATTTGCTTAATTAAAATATCCCCGGTTTGGTGACCCAAAGAGTCGTTAATTTTCTTGAAATTATCCATGTCAAGGCACAGTAAGGTGTGTTGTGCCCCTTTGCGAACAAGGTTTTGATGACTCGCCTGGAAAAATGAGCGGTTAGGGAGTTCAGTAAGAGGATCGGTATTGGCTAATTTAAGTAGCTCTTTTTCAGTACTCTTACGGGATGTAATATCACTGAATACGCCAACAAAATGACTGATTTTACCGTCTTCGTCATGTACCGCATCGATATTGAGTTCCATCTCATAGCGCTCGCCGTTTACGCGAACACTTTCTACTTCACCAGACCAATTGCCTTTTACTTTTAAGGTTTTTTTAATTTCTTCAGTGAAAGCATCAGGGTACAAATGGAAATGCATATAGCTGGCCAGTGCCTGATCTCTTGTTTCACCTGTATAAGCGCAGTAGGCATAATTAACGCTGATAAATTTAAATTGGGTATTGGTAATAAATACCCCTTCCGAGATATTTTCAATTGACCGTTTAAACAGGTTTAACTGTTCTTCAGCCTCTTTCAGATGATGAATGTTTTTTAACGTACCCGTCATGCGCACTGGTTGCTCATTGTGGTCGCGCTCAACCACTTTGCCCCTGTCTAAAATCCATATCCATTGGTTTTTAAAGGTTTTTGCACGATAAGCAAGTTCGTAAAATTCACTTTTACCTTCAAGGTGCTCACGTAAGGCCTCTTTAACCCGGCTGATATCGTTAGGGTGAATGTTGGCATCATAAGCACCCATGGTCCGAATGTCGTCTTGAGGGAAGTCTAAGGTGCCCCAGGTGTTTGCTCGATACACCTGACCGCGATATACATCCCAGTCCCACAACTCGTCACCAGAGCTCCATAAGGTTAATTTAAGCCGCTCTTCTGATTCTTTAATTGCCAGCTGATTGGCTTTGCGAATTTGGTACTGGCGTACGATAAGGGCAAATAACGCAGATGCCACTAAAAAGTAGAAGACAAGAGCCACTGTACTTAACCATGGCGGCCTGGCAACGGTGATCTCAAGCAATTTGCTGTCTGACCATTGTTTACGTGGTTCTTTCGCCTGCACTTCGAAGGTATAGTTGCCAAAAAGAATATTGTTAAACTGCGCGGTTCGATCAGAGCTGGTATATGTCCAGGTATCGTCAAAACCGACCAAACGATAGCGATAGGTGGTTTGCTCAGGGTAAATCGGATTTAACAGATAAAACGACGTGCTGAAACGGGTTTCATCGTAGTGAAGGAAAACGCGTTCGCCGTATATGACATTTTGTTTTGAGGGAGAGTAGCTTTCTTTTTCACTGTGAAGCACGTGATTGTTTTGTGCATCTGATTCTGCCGTACCAAACACCTTAAATTCTGATATTTCAGGTTTCAGAGTTTGTTGGGGCTTACCCTGAGCATAGAGGGTTTTGCGGGTAATTCGGTTATAACCCTGCATCCCCCCAAAATAAATATCGTTTCTGGATGAGGCAAATACGGAACTCTCACCAAGCGAGTTATAGTGAAGATCGGAATTAGGAAGGGTAATGACTTCCTCTAATTCGGGTAATTTTATCTGGTGTATGCCGGCCGAATCGACATACCAAATGCTGTCGGAAATGCCCACTGAAGAAATAATATGGCCAGTTCCATCATTGCGCTCTTGATGTTTAATGACTTCTAATGAGGCCTTGTCTATCATGACGACACCATTGCCCCGTGTTGTTACCCAGAACGCTTCTGATGTTTCATATACGCCATAAACCAGTGAATTGATGCCGTTAGAAGAATCAAAGCTTTTAATGATTCTATTATTGGCCACAGAAAAAACGATAAGTTTTTCTTGCCCTCTTAGCCAAAGCCTGTCGCTATTGTCCTTAAAGATAGGAGTGAAAACTGAAATGTCTGTTTGACTTTCTAAAGTTTCAACATTTAATGCTACATCACCATTGTCAGAATCGGTCAAGGTAAGCCTTTGTGGGCCATTGCCGTCTGCCCAAAACCACACTTCATTATCTTTCTGATAGAGAAAGTCGACAAACATGCCTTTGAACGCATGCTCTACAATAGATAACTTCTGGTTGTTATATTTTAGTATGTAAATACCGTTAGATGAAGCGACCCAGAAAATACCATTTTTATCAATTTCTAAGTCCCAATAAGTTACTGACTCCGGCAGCGTTGTGAATACATCAAAAAACTCTACTTCCGCAGTTTTCTCCTGTATCTGACCCACTCCCCGTTGCTGAGATACCACGTAGATATTTCGATCTGCGTCTTCTGCAAAACCCCATATGGCAGAATAGTCATCCTCCTGCTTTTTTGCCGAGTTGAAGACAGATTTATATCGGCTGGTGGCGTATTGCGGGTGAAAGCGGTAGGCGCCTTTCTTTAATGTGCTTAGCCAAATGGCTCCCATACGATCAATAAAAATATTTTTTATATCGGCTAAGGGTAACCCGGTTATTTCTTGGTTTATCTGATTCAAATGTATGAAGTCAGGGGCGAAATCATCACCAATTTCAGCAATGGCTGCATTTTGGATAATGAATAGGCCGTGTTTCGTCCCTACCCACACATCATCTTTTATAGCGAGAATTGAGCTTGTTACTAAATTTAATGCAGGTTGACCCAGTAATTCTCCCGTGATCTTTTTTAGCACCTGGCCAGATGCATTGATGATGTCGATACCATTGTTTGTTGCTAACCAGTAATTACCATTAATCGTTTTAAGGTCGTTTAAAGAATCAATATCTAATGCTATTCCCCAAGGGTTAACTTGGGAAAGGGGGTAAACCTGATTACTTTTCTTATCGAGAATAGTTATCCCTAAGCGATCCGAACCTAGCCAAATTCTCGACGCCTCATCGTGAATGGTATTAACGAAAACACGGTCTGCAAACGCTCTTTGAACGAATTCTACACGGTTGTGTTGTTTAGAAAATTTGTAAAGGTGGTTTAAATCAGTAAATAAAATATCACCCTCAATTGACTCGTTGAGGCCAGTAATAAAATCAGCTTTTAATACGGAGTTATCTTTATTAAATACTCTAAAATTGTCAGTTTCTGGCATGTACTTGGCTAGGCCTGCCTGTGTACCTACCCACAGTTCACCTTGAGAGTCGACAAGTAATTTGTAAACGTAGCCTGAGGGAATGGAGTTTGGATTGACATCAGAAGGGTGATACTGCTTTACATCGTAACCAGAGTAGCGATTCAGACCGTTGGCGGTAGCAATCCAGATGTAGCCTCTATGATCTTCGACAATATCTAGTACGGAGCTGTCAGACAAACCTTGACGTTTGCTAACCTGCTTAAAATTGAGATCGAAAATCTCTGTCGCTTTTGCAGGGAGAGATGTAATTCCCGACAAGACCAACCAGATGAGCGAAATTGAAAAAATTAGGGTTGAGCGCACCTACACACCTTTGGCATACGCCATTTATTATTTTTTTAGTTTTGCCAGCCGTATCCCTAACAGCCAGAATAATAAATATGCCGAATTAACGGCAGCGCTACAAGGACTTTTTATGATTATGCCGACGATGGGGTACTTCTTAATCAAACCGGCCCGAATCGCGTGGTTTTTTGCGCCCCAAAAGAGACATTTGTGACAACAATCAGTGATACGCAATCTGTTGTTTAAAGTCGGAGATACTGTTAATAGTTTGCTTGCGCAATTTGGGTATCTCGTCAAATTTGCCACGAGAATACAGTACTAACTCTCCGCATCGCTCCCGTTTGGCGAGTTGATTGGCAAAACATTGTATCTCTTCAAAGGTTAGCGTTTTTACACGCTCAGCTAATTTCACGTTCCTATTGAAGCCAAAATCTTGGGTGCCTAAGCTTACCCATAGGCGTTGTGATTTCATGGACAGGGTTAAATCCCTCTCTTCCAGCTGTTTGATCAAGGTTTGTTGGATATTTGGCCAATAAAAGCGATAAAACTCAATTTCGTGAAGCTGTTGAAATAGGAAGTCAGTGGTGGCGTCGAGTAGTTTTTTAGGACTGCACTGAGGGCTTTGAATATAAAACGCCATTCCGGGATGTTGGTTGTGCGGTACGTAACCTGTCCCTACGATGTAACCCAATTGTTGTTCGGTGCGAAGTGCGTTGAAAAAAGGCGCCGCAAGCATTTGTTCCAGCACCATACAAAGTGCGGTATCCGTCAGGCTCGAAGACGGTGCTTGTAAGTACAGAACAATGGCTGAATCGTCATGTTTACACGCCACTTCGTGAAAAAGGGTAGAACCAACCGGCAGTTTTGATACCGCTCTCGAAAGCGGCCTACCTCCACCATGTGGACACAAATTTTTTATCGTATCAGCAAATTGCTTAGCCTCATCGCTGGCCCAATTGCCATGCATAAAAGATTCGACAAAATAGCCAGTAAACGCTGCGTGTCGGTAATCTACCATTTCCTGATATGAGATGTTCTCGATGGCATCTAATAATTCCACTGGGGCTTGTGTATTTCTCTGTATGAGTACACTAAGTCTTGAGAATAGCCGGTTAGTAGGTTTGTTAAGAAGCGCATTATGCAAGCTTTGGATTTGCAAAGCCTTATGATGAGCAAACGCTTTTTCATCGGGTATGTAATGAATGACTGCATCAAGTAATTGACTGGCTAGCAAGGTTTGTTGATCAGTAAATCCGCGTGTATGCAGTGTAAACCCCGCTTGATGGCCGTAAATTCTGTAGTGCAGGCCAGCTATTTCTGCTCGGTAATATCGCGCTTGAAGGTAGTCATTTAATGCCCCCAGCCATATGCGTTTTGCCGCCACGGCCTCAAGACTATTTGAAAAATTGATGGCGTCAAAGGAAATATAAATATCACCTTTGGGACTGTGAAACTGTTGGTCTTGGGCAAACCAAAACCGATAGTCTTCGTTATCTATAAGCGTGGTCGGCGAATTGAACTCGGTTTCTGGCAAAATCAGTGAATATTCACCGCCAAGATAAGGATTAGGCGGGGGCAATACTAACGCGTCGATAAGCGGTGGCGAATTAAGTGAGTGTAATATCTCTGGGTCTATTTGCTCCACCCCATACTCCGCTTCATAAAAAGCGCAGGCCTTGGTCGTTTCAACATCTTTCGAAATAACTTTAAGCCTTAAATTCTCAGGGCTAAAAAAAGACAATGCGTGTTCCAGCGCTTGTTTGTCGTAGCTACCTATTGTGGCACGTAATATGTTGAGCTCTTCTGGTGAAAACAGAAACTGATGTTGTGCATATTCGGTCACTATGCCCATGGGCTTAACATTTTCTTCATACTCAAGGGCTAACGCATTGAGCTGGGATTTTTCCTGATATCGCCAGTCTTCCTCTATAGCTTGGCGTATCAGATTAATGTAACTAAACAATGCCGCAACGACGTGATACTTGTTCTCAAGTCCTTTTTGAGTGAGTTGAAAGCTGACATTGAAGTCCTTGAAACGATCGCCTTCAATACCGGAACCCGCAATCAGGTTCATCGCCCAGTCATTGTGTTTTAAATAGGCTAATAAGCTGCCTTCACCTTCATCACCAATTAAGTGACTAACATAATTAAGCGGTTTACACCGGTAGTCGTTCTGCAGGGCCGGTAGGGCAAAGGTCACAATCATCCGCCGGGCTGCTTGCAGAGGGTGAATGTTAATTTGTATGCCAAGTTGCTCGGAGGTATACAGTTCCGGCCAGTTGTCATCGGCCAGTACACCTGCTTCCATAGAGCCGAAACACTGATGCAGTAGTGCCTCTAGTTGCGCGGTAGGCATGGGGCTGGCGATACACAAGCGCATATTGTTGGCACAATATAATTCGCTGTGCAGTGCTTTTAGCCGTTGTTTTAATTCACCGGGATTGTGTTTTGAGAAGGTATCACTATTGCCTACAGAGAATTTCGCAAAGGGGTGTTGTGGATTACAAGTTTCTTTGTGTATCTGGTAAAGCCGACGCAGGTCGTCTTTTTTCTTGAATTCGAATTCAGCGTGAATATTGACGATTTCTTTGCTCAACGCGTCTTCTTCGAAAAGTGGCTGACGAAGCATGTCTGCAAAGGCTGGAAGCGTTTGTGCCAGCGCATCACCGGAGCAACTAAAATGATAATTGGCGTACTCAGTACCCGTCCACGCATTAATTGCGCCACCGTGTTGCTCAATAAAGTTATTGATTGCGTTGGGTTTGGGCAGGTGGCGGCTTCCCATGAAGAGCATATGTTCAAGCAAGTGCGCAAGTCCCTGGCAATCCTGTGGGTCGTAAAAGTGACCTGCTCTGACCGCCATTGATACAAAGGACTCACTTGCAGTTGGAGTGTGACATAACATCGCGCGCATGCCGTTGGGTAGAGTAACATGATGCGCATTTTCAAATTGTATACTGTTATTCACGTACGCTTGGCTCGTCTAAATTCGTATGAGGGTTATCTATTCAATAGGACAAAATTAAGAAAAAGAACATAATGCGCAAAAATTTTCACTATTCCTCTATTTGCGCTAGGCGTCTTTACTGCTCTCTGATATCGTTACCATAATTTCATTAATACTATGCGCAATGTTATGTCAGGTCAAAGTAGCAACGACGACATTTATCTCTTCATCATGCGTCACGGTGAAGCTGAAGCTCCCCGTGTAGACGATAAAAACAGGCAACTTACCCTTGTCGGAAGAGAGCAGGCAAAGCATGCCGCTGGGTGGCTCAAGGCGCATTACTGTGAAAGCGGTACGGTAGATTTGGCTCTGGTTAGTCCCTATCGACGCGCACGGCAGACCCACGATATGGTCTCTTTGGATATTGTCTCTGATAAGGTGGAGAGCAACGAAGATATCATTCCAGAAGGCTCTCCTAAGCTGGTAAGTGATTATATTGACGCGAGGATCCACAACGCGGTCAATGCAAAAAAGCCTATTCGCTCTTTGTTAGTGGTAAGTCACATGCCCTTTGTCAGCTATCTAGTCGATGAGCTTTGCCAGTCCTACACAACCAGTTTATTTTCAACTGCTTCGATTGCTGTTATCAAGTATTCCCTCAGTGAACACAAAGGTACGCTCGTCACTCATTATCAGGGGTTGTAGTCTCAGGTTCTGCAAATTTTTACCTTGCCTCAATGGCACACACGTGCCTGCGAATATTTACAACAAAGCGCAACAACCCCTGTCACTATTTCTTAGCCTTTTGGCCAAAATTTTAGTCAAGAATTTGCGATATCGGTCGATAGCGTAATTGAGTGCCATAATTTAATTTATTGAAGGGTTGGGAAATGGACAGCAAATCAATTCCTGAACTCCTTAAGCGTTCATTGCAATCGCATATGGCGGAAGCGGATTTACGTGAAGATAAGGAGACACAGGATATTATTGCTAGGTTAACTGTCTTATCAGATAAAGTTGCTGCAGCAAAAGCTAGAGCACTGGCCAATAGGGCACAGCGTCTAGCCAACGAATCGAAATAAAAAGTTAGCTGAAGTGGATTCTGGCTAACCTACTTTTTCCAAGCCGCCATCTCGTGGTTGAACATAATATTCTGGCAACACTCTGACCGTTTTTATCATATTCTCTGAGATATCGACTATTTCCAATGGATACCCGGCCAGTCTCACACTCACTTTGTTGTCGGGAATTTCTTCCAGGTACTCAAGTAAGAGTCCATTGAGTGTTTTAGGTCCTTCTGTGGGTAAATTCCAATTCATTTCCTTGTTGAGTTCACGCACGTTTGCACTGCCGTCGACTAATACAGAGCCGTCTTGTTGTACGTGGGCTTCTTTACTGTGATCCGGTACCATGCTGGTAGTGAAATCACCAATAATCTCTTCTAGGATGTCCTCAAGTGTCACTAACCCCATAATATCGCCGTATTCATCGACAACGAGTGCGATACGTTCTTTTTCAGCTTGGAACTTGTACATTAACGTATGCAGAGGCGTAGACTCGGGTGTGTAGTATATCTCTCGCACTGCTCTTAACAGGCTGGACTTAGTAAACTGGTCTTTAGATAACAACCTCAAGGCATCGCGTACGTGGACAAAGCCAACTGCATCATCAATGCTATCGCGATACAACAATACCCGCGTATGTTGTGCATGGGTAAGTGCCTTTTGTATTTTCTTCCAGTCGTCGTTGATATCAATGGCGAAAATGTCTGTTCTTGGCACCATAATATCCTCGGCCGTGACACTTTCTAAATCCAGAATACTGACCAACATGTCTTGGTGTTTTTTTGGGATCATGGTGCCAGCTTCAAATACCACTGTGCGTAACTCTTCGCGACTGAGCGAATCATCACTGCCATTAGCGGGACTAATGCGCAACAGTGCGAGAATACCGTTAGTTATTCCATTTATTGCAGCCACAAAGGGGTACAGCAAGGTGAGTAAGGGCAGCAATATCAAAGAGCTTGGGAAGGCCACTTTTTCCGGATACAACGCGGCCAGAGTTTTTGGCGTCACTTCTGCGAATATAAGTAACACGAGAGTGAGACCAAAAGTGGCGGCGAATAACCCCCAGTAATCTCCAAATAGTCGGATACATAATATCGTTGCCAACGATGAAGCGGCAATGTTTACAAGGTTGTTACCGATCAGTATTAAGCCTATTAATCGGTCAGGTCGATCTAATAATTTTGCTACGCGTATGGCAGAGCGGTTTCCTTCACCTTGAAGGTGTTTAAGTCGATAGCGATTTATCGACATCATTCCAGTTTCTGAGCTGGAAAAATACGCAGATAGTAATATGAGTACGCCGAGCGCGATAAACAGCGTACTCGTTGATATGTCGTCCAAGTATGGGGTTCCTGTCTTTAACTAGCCTTCAAATGTAGTAATTTGAGGTCAGGGTTTCAAGGGAAAAATACCAATATCACCCTAAATGTCTAGAAAATCTCACAGAATGGTGTAAATACCAGAAGTGCTTGAACGACAAAGAAGCAGTTAGAGAATCAACTCTCTGACCAATTTACTTCCAAAATAGGCCAGAGAAAGTAATGTTACACCTACTACAGTCAAAACAATAACCTGTCTTCCTCGCCAGCCGCGCAGTTTCTGACCGATTAACAATGTTAAGAATACCACCAGAGCAGCACTGGAAAGCACGGTTTTGTGCACATAGGTTTTGTTTAGCATATCGTCTAAAAAGACAAAGCCACTAATAAGAGACACGCTCAGTAACGATGTACCAGCCAGTAACAGCTTAAACAGAATACCTTCAACCAACATAAGGGGCGGAAGAGAAGAGTGTAAAAGGGCTGCCCCTTTTTGTTTTAGCCGATAGGTAATATACGACATTTGCAACGCATACAAAAAGGCGATAACCAAGGTGCAATAGGCGAAAAGCGACAGGCTGATATGAATTACTAAGCCAGGCTGAAGCTCAATATGCATAATGTACGACACCGGAATAAATTTCGATGCCAGCACGCTAAAACTGGCAAAACAAAACACTACGGGTAGTAAAATCAGGTTGGGAATGGCCCGGGCAAAAATCAGCATCGATACGGTAATGATCCACGAGACCAACGATAGCACGTTAGTTACGCTCATATCCTGACCAGGCGCGATGATGATTACATTGGCCAGAAATGCAATATGTGCGATAACCCCAATGCTGGCAATTGTAATGCCCAGGCGTTTGTTAGGACCATCTTGGTGGACAAATTTGCCAATTAGCACCGCAGCAGCAATTGCATATAAAAGGGCAGCGGAGATGGCGAAAAGGGTGTTCATGGTGGTTCCTGTAATGCGGTGGTGACCTGTTCACCGAAAGAGTGGGTATTGATACTTCAACTTGGAAACAAATTCAACCATCTCCTTGATTTTGTTTGCTTCAGACCACACGTTTTGAGAGGAATAACCGTACTTAGCTCATGCAGCAAGCCGTGTTATCTGACTATGGAAAAAATTACCCAACTTGCGGGTGCGTTAGTGAGCGCTTTTACGTTACAATAAGCGCATTACGTCTGAAATAAAAAGAAGTTTCATACTATGTTTGAGAATTTATCAGAACGCTTAGGCCAGACATTGCGAAATGTCAGTGGTAAGGGGCGTCTTACAGAAGACAATATCAAAGAAACCCTTCGCGAAGTGCGCATGGCGTTACTTGAAGCTGATGTTGCCCTGCCGGTAGTTAAAGCGTTTGTGGCGCAAGTTAAAGAACGGGCGGTGGGTACTGAAGTCACTAAGAGCTTAAAACCCGGCCAGGTGTTTATCAAAATAGTGCAGTCAGAACTTGAGTCGGTGATGGGTGAAGCGAATGAAAAGCTTAATCTGTCCACTCAGCCGCCCGCGGTCATTCTTATGGCGGGTCTGCAAGGTGCGGGTAAGACAACCTCAGTAGGTAAACTGGCTAAATACTTAACAGAGCGTGAAAAGAAAAAGGTGATGGTAGTCAGTGCAGACGTTTATCGTCCGGCCGCTATCAAGCAGCTTGAAACGCTGGCTAGTGAAGTGAACGTTGCCTTTCACCCGTCAACTATTTTACAACAACCTATTGATATCGTTAACGATGCTATCGCAGAAGCGAAGAAAAACTTCTTTGATGTTTTGTTAGTCGATACGGCAGGACGTCTTCATGTCGACACCGACATGATGGATGAAATTAAAGAATTACACGCCGCGGTTAAGCCAATCGAGACCCTATTTGTGGTCGATGCCATGACAGGTCAGGATGCAGCCAATACGGCAAAAGCATTTAACGATGCGCTTCCACTAACCGGTGTTATTCTTACCAAAGCAGACGGTGACGCCCGCGGTGGTGCAGCCCTTTCAGTTCGTCATATTACCGGTAAGCCCATTAAGTTTATCGGTATGGGTGAAAAAGTAGATGCCCTTGAGCCTTTCCACCCCGAACGTATTGCTTCTCGTATTCTTGGCATGGGAGACGTGCTGAGTCTTATTGAAGAAGTTGAGCGTAAGGTTGACAAATCTAAAGCGGAAAAGCTGGCCAAAAAGGTACAAAAAGGCAAAGGCTTTGACCTTCAAGACTTTAAAGATCAGCTAGAGCAAATGAAAAATATGGGTGGCATGATGGGCATGCTAGATAAGCTACCCGGCATGGGCGGAATGTCTGACAAAATTAAAGATCAGGCAAATGACAAGCAGTTCAACCAGATGGAAGCCATTATCAACTCTATGACACCGGCTGAACGCGCCCGTCCAGACATGATAAAAGGTTCCCGTAAGCGCCGTATCGCAGCGGGTTCAGGTACTCAAATTCAGGACGTCAATCGCTTGCTTAAGCAGTTTACGCAAATGCAGAAGATGATGAAAAAGATGTCTGGCGGCGGCATGAAGAAGATGATGCGTCAGATGAAAGGTATGATGCCTCCAGGTGGTGGTTTCGGAGGACCTGGCGGCCCCGGTGGATTCGGTGGTCCAGGCGGTTTCGGTGGCGGCGGATTCCCCCCTCGTTAACCTGCTAGATAGTATAAATGAAAAACCCCAATGTGATTTCACATTGGGGTTTTTTATTGCGCATTTACCCGCTGATTAACGACTGAGTTTGAAAATCGATTGGATTATGTTCAACAAAGTATTCCCCATCTGTGCAAAGCTACAAATTCGTAATACACTGGCGGGCTAACACATGCTCGTATAGATAATGGCTAATTGCAGCAAAGTACACTGTAATTGCGTTTCATCTGGTCTTTGCAAGTATGAATGGGTGCGCTAATTTTTAAAGCTGACTGTGACACAATAGTCGGTAGATTTATAAGTACAGGAACACTATGGCAGGCTTAAAACGTATTATTCTTATCGACACGCACTTGCCAGGCGTCGTTGAATTAAAGCTTGATGGACATACCAATATTTGTGGTACCAACGCGTCAGGGAAAACCACACTACAGCGTCTTATCCCGGTTTTTTATGGGGAATACCCCAGTCGGGTCGTACCTGCCACACGAGACAGTTTTGAGCGCTGGTATCTTCCCCGCCTGTCAAGTTTTATCATTTATGAATATACCCGTGCCGAGGGTGATTTATGCCAGGCCGTATTAAGCTCTAATGGTACAGGCGTGAATTACCGCTTAGTAGGCAAACCCTTTGATATCAGCGACTATCTGATTGAACAAAAGAATGGTAAGCATGCCAGTGTCAGCAGTGCAGAGCTCGCACGCGCGATGAAGCGCAACAATATTATGGTTACCAGCCTGCTCAATACCAAAGATTTCCGCGCCATAATTCAAAATGACCATGGGGTACTTAATCAAAGTAACAATGCCCGTGAGTTATTGGGCTACGCCAAGATATTCAGCTTGTGTGAGCCGTCAAAGCACATGCGTCACATTGAAAAGCTTGCTAAGGCCGTGCATTCAAAAGAAGGCAAGATGGAAACCATCAAAGCCATGATTGCAGCTATTTTAGAGGAAGACGGTGTCACTCCGCCAACTTCTGGGTTAAGTCGCAACCGCGTTGATGACTGGATTAAAGAATGTCACCTCATCAAACAGTTTGACAAAATACGGCCTGAGTTTTCAAAACTCGAACAGGCTGATATGGCACTGACCTCGACAGAGAAAGTGCTGGCAAATTTAAAACACAGCTTTGAGCTGGATAAAACGTATCTGGCTGCCCGAGTAGAAACTACAAAAAACGAACTGGACGAAAACAGCTTTCAGCGCAAACAAACCGACAGTGAGTGGGGCGATACCCGGGATCACTTAAATCAGGTCATTTCTTCTGCGCGTGCAGACGTAGAGAAATTTACCAGTGAGCTGGATACGGTTGAACGTGAATTTGACAAGTGGCAAGACGACAACATTGAGCAGTTAAAAGAAGACGTGGCTAATTTACCTCAGTGGCAAAACGAGAAAGCCATGGCAGATAGTCGCTACGTGCTACTGACAGAAAAGCACCAGGATATCGAGTCAGCGTTTAATAAACGTTTAGCTGAATTGGGTGAAAAGCTTTCATTGACGTTAGAAGAGTTATCGGCTGCGCGTCAGGAAGCGTCAGAAAATAAAGCCGAACAGCAGCAAAGCGAGCGTGAAGCGTTAAGCCGCATAAGTGATGACTATCGCGGTCAGTTAAGTGCCCTACAAAATGACTATCAACACAGTTTAAATGAACTTAAAGTCACCGAAGCTGAACTGAAAGCGTCATTGAGTAATGCCGGATACAACGAGTTTGAGCAATCTCAGTTGGATATTCTCGATGCGGCCATTAAAGAAGCGTCCATTAATGAAGATAGCGCCCGTACGGCATTGCGTCAGGTACAGCAAACTCACACTAAGTCGATAGAGTTCCGCAAGGAATGCTCTCATGCCCTGGATAAGGCGAGAGCCGCCTTTCAGCAGGAAGAAAAAGCAGTTAATAAAATTAACGGCCTGCTTTATCCTGGAGAAGGTTCGTTGTTGGAGTTTTTACGCGCCAACGTAGATGACTGGGAATTGTCATTGGGCAAAGTGATCCGCCCGGATTTACTTGAACGCACTGATTTAGCCCCGTCAATGGCAACAGATTCTGGCACCCTGATGGGCGTGAAGTTGGCATTGGCTGAGCTGGATACTCCTGAATACGCCCTTACTGAACAAGCGTTAAAGCAGCAGTTGCAAGAAGCTGAAATTCGTCAGGCTGCAGCCTTGGCAGCACAAAATGAATGTGAACAGCGCTTGGCTAAAGCCAATGAAGATGTGCGCAATGCTGAATTGGTGGTTACCCAGAAAGACAATGCAGTGAAAAGTGCAGAGGCGAGCCGTCGCCGGGCACAACAAGATCGCGACACGGTATTAAGCGAATATCAACAGGCATTGTCAGCGCGTAAGCAAAAAGCAAAGACCAAGCTTGAAGCGAATCAGCAAGCGCAGAAACAGGCCAAAGCACAGTTTGAACTCAGTCGCGACGAAATAAAAGATCAACAGCGGGAAGCGGAAACTGAGCACAAGTTTCACTGGCAACAGCTTATTGCTGACAGTGAAGCACGTATTTCGCAGCTTGATAACGATATACGCAAAGCCAAAGATACTGCAGCACAAGATAGAAAAGACATGCAGGCCTGGCTTGAAAGTGAGTTGAATAACCGCGGCGTTGACGTGGACGAAATTGGCCAGCTTAAAAAGCAAATCAATAAGCTTAAAGACGATATTACCCGCACTGAAACCCATCGCCATAAAGTGGCTGATTATGAACGCTGGTACACCAATGTATTCACTAAGCAAAAAGTGGTGTGGCAGGAAGGGCTATCTAAATCCCGTAAGTTGTTAGGTGAATCTGAGCGCAGCTTAGCGAGTAAACAAAGTGCTTATAAAGCCGCCAGAGAACAACTTTTAGAGCAACATACTCTGTTGGAGTCCACGCTTAAAACCGCCAATGAGCACCTTGAACAGGTTAAAACGCTCAGTAAATCATTGGCGAAATTGACGCTACAGGCAGCTGATGAGGCGGTGGAAATCAAACACGACGATGTGAGTATCGGTCAGCGCATTTCAGAGGTACAAAGTCAGCTGCAAGAGCGTGAGAACTTATTAAGTGATATTCGCGCCTATGTCGAAAGCTTCGATCAACTTATTGCCGCACAAGCAGGAACGGGCTTGTCAGACACCTGGGAACGAGCCAGAGAAGAATGTGCAACCCTTAATGCACATGGCGTGAAGAGCTTTGACCACCGCCGAATGGTGACACACCTCGCGCAGTTGCTTAACGTTATCGTTCCTCAGAAGTTACAAGGTTTGCGTGAACAGGGGCGTATCTTTGGTGCGGATCTTTCCCAATACTATTTTGTTCTTGCCGATATTGATAAGCGTATCGTGTCGCAAAGTCGTCGAATTACGCAAGAGGTTGACGGCGAGCTGTTCCTCGATGGCGTGTCGGATTCGGCGGTTAAAATCCGTTCGCGTATTAGCGAACTTGAATTTTGGCCTGAGCTTGAACAATTCAGGAAGCATTATGAGTACTGGATGGGTGAGGGCGCCAACGAATTACCTGACGAAGAGTACGGGCAGAGCATGCGTAGGGTACTGGATATCCTTGGCAGAGCGGCGCTAACGGGGGGGATCAGCAAGTTACTGGATATTGAACTGCATCTAAGAGAAGGCAACAGCGATCTGGTTATCCGCACCGACCGACAGCTCAACGAGTCGTCAAGCCACGGTATGGCTTACCTCATCTTGTGTAAATTCCTGTTGGCCTTTACCCGTTTGCTACGGGGGGATGCAGAAGCGACCGTACATTGGCCAATTGATGAGTTAGGGACCCTTCACCAAAGCAATGTGAAGAAAATTTTCGATGCGTGTCAGAACAACAACATCAGTGTGGTAGGCGCATTCCCTAACCCTGAATCAGAAGTCCTGACATTGTTTGAAAATCGCTATCTGATTGACAAAGTCACGCGTCAGTTACAAGTGGTTCAGCCCAAAGCCAATGCGATAGCCGCCCGAATTAAAGCAAGAAAACACCAAGAAGTAGCCGGTGAGGAGACGACACTATGATGACCGAACAAGGGCGTGTACTAAGTGCACTGTTACAAGGGGCGTTTATCTGTCAGGTTACCGACGAAGAAGGCTGGCGTTTTTTGAAAAGCCGCGACAATGCCGCGCAGCTAGAGCCTCATTTGTCTCTACTCAACCGCACATTGTCGACGACCGCAGAAGGGGATGTATTTTTCGCCAGCTATCTGACTATCGGTGAAAACGAACGCAAGTTGCTTACCCAGCAATTTCAAGATACAGCATCCAACTTAGTGCCTTTAGTGGAGTGGCTGCTCTTGGTACAACAGGCCAACGAGTCAGATATGCCTATTACCATGGGAAGTGCAATTCGATTAAACGAATTACAAACCACGATTGAAGATACGCCAGCCTATGCAGAGCAACTGGAGAAAATATCACGCTATCGCATGTTTGGCTCAACCAGTGTTAACTTGGATGGTCAGTTAAAACAGGTGTTTAAGCGTTTAACAGAAATGGGCTATCTGATTAAGCCGAATCCGGATAAACAAATTTATCTGGGTACAGGGAAAATTGAACACCTATATGAAATGCTTCGCTTTATTGATGAAACAGAGGCATTGAGTTTGTCAGAGCAAGCGCAAGCCGCCATCTCGCAGGGTAGTTTGATATGAGTCAGGTACTCATCCAGGCCGGAACAAAACTACTTAATGCATTGGGGCGCCACAGTGACCTAATCATGCAGGCCTATATAAATGGTTCAGTCACCGAGCGCGATCACAGCCCTAAGGTATTAGAGCAATTGATTCAGCTTGGTGTGCTGTGGCGTCCTGAAGCACAAAGTGAATTACGTCTAAAAAGTGCAGTTCGAACGTTACTTGAGGGGAGCCTTCAGGACGAGCGCAATCGCACCATTAACGCAAATATTGGCGCGTCGCTGGCCAGTCTTAAAACGCTCACAGAACATTACAAAGAAGCGCTGCATTACAATAAATATAATGAAGCCGCTGCGCATATGGGCGATCTGACTGAGCACGTGTATCAGTTGTCTGAGTCACTCAGCAACAGTGTTAGGGTGATGTTTGGGCGCATCAATAACGAATTTGGCTATGTGTCTTCTGTTGAAGCGAAGATACGCGAGAACGAACTAGCACAAGGGCAAGTGACTGAGCTTCTGGCTCAACTAGAGTGTTTCCGTTTTGATGAGCTCAGTGAATTGGCGGGTTCGAACCGTGAGCTTCGTCATTTGCTGGTGGTATCGCTGCAACAGCGCTTTGCCAAAGCGGCGCAGGAATTGTCAGTGGTGCAAGCCCGTCTACTTGATTTGCTGGGGCGCTTTAGAGAGTTTCAGGGACGGACGCGGTTGCTTAAAGGCTTTTTGTTGCACATGGAGCAGCAGCCCGATTTCACGCCAGGTAACTACACTAACCTGTCAAACGTGCCTGTACTTTTCAATCAGTCAGACAGTATTTTTGCTCCTGCGGCAGCGGATGTGAACAATGTTGAGCACGAAGCAGAGTATCAGCACATAGTGGCGTCGCTTACCCATGTTCACAAACGTCAGGCTAAGCATGAAGATACCAAGCCACTCGATATAGATGTGACAGCACAATCTACGGTTTCCCTTGATAAGGATCCGTTGCAAAAAGCAGTAGAAGACTATTTCTGTGAAGTCATTGACTCCGGCCAGCCCAAAACCGCGTTGGATTACTTTGAAGAACGGGCGCTGGAGTTTGATCCTGAAGTGTGGATATATCAGGTGATTGGGGGTTATCAAGCGCTTGATGATCAAGATAAACAATACTTTGCTCTTGAGCCACACGGTATGAATGACAAAATTTACACCGGTAATTTCTATATCAACGATATTACTTTGGGGTTACGTTAAACACGAAACGCTTACCCATGGGTAAGCGTTTCGCTGTTATTCTTTTGCCCGTATATCTGATTCAATGGCTTCTAGTACTAGGTCATGCCTTGTCAAATAAGCATTCCAGTCATTTTCGACCGGAATATCAATGTCGAATGTGCCCACGGCATCAAGTAGAAACTTGTTGGGGGGCCAACAATCATCAAACCAACCGCAGCCGTTTTCTAAATCTGTCCAGCCTTTGGTAAGGTAAAGCGTGACGCCACTATAAGGAAGCGTAGGGTAATAACCTTCGGCTTTGAACCTCAAGGCATCCCCCATTTCACTGCCTACTACGATCAATTTATCCCTCGCATAGCGCTTAAACTGCGTACTCGCAATAATGCCTGCAGAGAAGGTGTTTGTCCCTACAATGAGATAGAGCTGTCTATTATCACGGGCGAGAGCTGAGATGGCTTTTACAAAGGGCAGTATTTCGGTGTAGTCACCACCGCGATTGTAACGGAAGTCAACGATAATGTTTTTAATCGCCCCCTCTTTTATCTCATTTTTAGCACGCAGAGTAAGGTTGTGTATGCTCAGCTTAGTATCATCAAAGCTTGCATTCATGCGTATATAAAGTGCATGGCTGTTAGGTATACGATGAATGGCATGCAATTGGGCGGTGTCTTTAAGGTACAACGGCAGGGTATCGTCATTGCGCAATAGGGTGTTCCAACCTTGTGTGTTAAAGCTGGCGTCATCAGGAAAACTGTCTTTGAAATCCCAAAAGGGATCGCCCGGCATCACAGAATCACTGGCCTTCAGAGTATGAGTCGTAATTTCGCCATCTGGGGATTCTACTTGTAGCGAAACAGAATAGTCGACTACGTCTGCGCCGAATAGCGCTAGTGCACTGGGTGCTGAATAAAAATATTCACTTCGGTAGCGCTGCCAAGATTGGGTGCCGCCTCCAACCACAAGAGGAATAACAGACAACATGCTCTGAGGTGTTTTTCCACCTAAGTTCACTACCCGTTGTCCCAGCAAAAAAGCGTATTCAGGCGTTGATTTAACAATGATAAGTCCGTCTGAAAGCCAGTGAAAACGCACCGGTAGTCGCCTCATTTTAGGTTTTAACAAGGTGGTATGCGCATTGTCGAAAACCGCGAGAGCCTGTGAAGTCACTAAGCTTAATGTATCAATGCTTTCTATCTTTGGCGCTTGTTTCAGTACAGCTTCAAATTCTTTCTTTTGTTTCTGAGTTATATGGGATTCATTCTCAATCACTTCGCGTTTAAAGAACGCCATGTCTTTGCCGATAGAAGGAGGGGACGTAGGTAGCGACGTGAAATGTAATGGCAACATTTGCAGGCCGCCTATGAGGATAAAAAAGAGTCCAAGAACCATATTTAAAAGGATATAAGCACCCAGTACTCGTAGTAGAATTTTTTTCACTGTTGATTGTCCGCGCTTTGTATCTATTAAAAAAAGCAAAGTGTGCCTCTAGTCATACCTGAAATTACGGCCTATTTCACTTGGTTTTTGACGTCGCTCAACTATAATGAAACAATGCGTTAACAATAATTAAACACATTGAACTAAATAGTTAATAAACTCGTAATATTGCTGTCAATTCAGTCATCCAGACTATATTGACATCAAAAAAATAGGCCTAGCAAGGAGCGGGCAAAGTGGTGGTACCAGTGTGTACGGTACGAATAGGAAGAAGTTATGCAGTTATCAGAACAACAAAGTTTCAATCAAGCGCTTATTAAGCTGTCTGTATTGCTATACCAGGTTGATGGTATGGTGTCGCTTTCTGAGCAAGATTACCTTAACGATATGGTGGGCACGTTAGAGTGGGACAGTCCCATTTGTCCAGAAGCCTTTCTCAATGATACGATCTATCAAACCCGCAAAGCGATTGATACCGGCGATGCAGTGACGTTTTTAAGAAGTTTAAAGAACGATCTGTCCTTCGACGCCGAGAAAACATTAGAAGTCGCCATGGCGATTACCGGGGTTGACGGAGAGCGAAGTGAAAAGGAAACCGAGCTCTTGTCGCTATTGACTCACAAATTACTCGCCAAGGCATTAATTTCAGGTAAAGATACCCTGCAATAGTTAACAACCCTTGAAGCGTGTTTGAAGCGTGTTTGAAGCGTGTTTGAAGCATTTTCACGCAATATATCACTCAATCTATAAGGCGATGTTAACCAATATCGCCTTTTCAGTTTTCTCTTGATACTTTTCGCAACACTCACAATATGCAGCCGGTGAATCTGTGTGGTTTGAGCACTGGGATGCCGAGAAGGCAATAAAGCCCACGCCTGTCTCATTTATAACCCATACTTTTTCCCTATGACTTTGCCAATACTCACTTATACCGGTATAGGGTAATTCAAACCGTTTTTGCGTGCGTAGCGGTAAACGTAAAGGAAGGTGCAACGTGTAGCTGCACCTTGATGTCTTATGAGAAAAATTAGTGTTGAGCCTGTGCTTCTTCCATTTCGCGTTCTAACCTTGCACTTTCATCGGCACGAGGTTTGGTGAAGCGGGCGAGTGCAAGATACAGGACAGGGGTGAGGTACAAAGTGAACACCACAGCAATACCCAGTCCGCCAAAGACCACCCAACCAATAGCATTACGCGCCTCAGCGCCTGCGCCTGTGGACAGAATGAGCGGTAAGCCGCCTAAAATAGTCGACACTAATGTCATCATAATGGGACGCAAACGCACTGTGCCTGCTTCAACAATGGCGTCGTAAATACTGAAGCCTTTGTCGCGTAATTGATCGGCAAACTCAATGAGGAGAATGGCATTTTTGGCCAGTAGGCCTATTAACATGACCAACCCTATTTGTGAGTAAATATTAATACTGGTACCGGTCAAAAACAGTGCATAAACAGCAGCAGCGATACCAAAGGGCACCGTCAGCATTACCACAACCGCACTATTGACGCTTTCAAATTGCGCCGCCAGTACCAGCAGTACGATAACAAACGCTAACACATAGGTGAGTGCCACTTGCTTGGAGGTTTCTTCAAAGGTTTGTGCTTCGCCCAAGAAAATCAAACCAATGCCGTCGGGAAGAGAATCGTTCGCCAGGGTACGAATACTGTCTACCACGTCACTTAGTGGCGTATCATCCGGTAATTCCATCTCTATTTTTATGGCGCGGCGTTGAGCCTGACGTTCCAATTCAGCCGCTACACCTTCTTCGCTAATAAACGCTACACTAGAAAGTGGAACCAGACTGCCGGTATTGCTTTTCACATATAAGTTTGTCAAGTCAGAAGGATTGAGGGTACTGCGATTATTCGTTTGCAGCATGATGGGAATGGATTGATCGCCTACGTTTAAGTCAGCAATATCATCACCGTTGACCGCCGCGCGCAATGTGCTGGCAATATCATTTAGTGGCACGCCTAATTCTTCAGCTCGACGTCTGTCTATATTCACCCGCATTTGTGGCTGAGTAGGATCATAGCTGATTTGTGGCCTGCCAAGTTCAGGTAGTGTGGCTTCTATTTGACGGGCAAATTCTTGTGCCGCCTGAAAAATATTCTCGTAAGTATCACCGGTAAGGGCAAGTTCGAGACCACCACCTTGCCCACGTAGATTAAGGCTATTGCCGCCAAATGGAAAACCAGGCGCGCCGGGAATTTGCTGCAGTTTAGGACGAATTTCGTTAACCACATCCTGTAAAGATTTATCTCGCTCGTCCCAATGCTTGAGCGGCGCGGTAATAAATACGATATTGGGATCCCAAGAGCCCACTACAGTATATATTGAGTCAATGGTGCCGTTATCTACGTAAGGCAATAATAACTCTTCCATTTTTTCTGCCTGTCTGTCCATAAAGTTAAGGCCTGCGCCATCTGGACCACGAGCGAAAATACGGATAGTCCCCCGGTCTTCACTGGGCAATAATTCGTTGTCGATATTCTGCGCTAAAATATATGCACCTCCACCAGCGGCCAAACTTAACACACCGACCACCCAGCCATACTTCAAGGCCTTAAGCAAGGAGGATTGGTATAGCGCAAGGCAGGCATTGCCAAAGCGGCCAAAGGTTTGGCTAAATAATCCGTTGGCATTATTGGCCTTCACCTTTAATCGAGCTGTTAATGCCGGTACCAGTGACAACGCGACAAAGGAGGATATGATTACAGCGCCCGCCAGGACACCACCAAACTCACGAAAAAGCCGTCCAGCCGTTGATGGTAGGAAAGCAATGGGGATAAACACTGAGGCGAGTACTGCGGTGGTTGCCACCACCGCAAAGAAGACCTCTCTGGTGCCAATAACCGCTGCGGCGCGCGCGCCTAGCCCCATGCTCCGGCGGCGTTGAATGTTTTCCGATACGACAATGGCATCATCAACAATCATGCCTGTGGCTAGTACTAACGCAAGCAAGGTTAAAATATTAATCGAAAATCCCATGCCCCAGATGATCGCGAGTGCCCCGGCGAGGGAGACAGGAATAGACAGGGCTGGGACGATAGTGGCACGCCATGAACCGATAAAAACCAACAGGGTCACAACCACTAAGGCAATAGTTAAACTGAGTGATACCACGACTTCTTTTACGGAGTCGCGAATAAATTCGGCGTCATCTGCAGTTACTACAATATTCATGTCAGTGAAGCGTTTATCTAAATCCCTTACCATAGCCAGCACTTCATCTGAGATTTCAATCGTATTAGAGCTGGCTTGACGAATGATACCCACGCCGATGACAGGGGTGCCATCGAGTCGCACTACAGACGTGGTATCGGCGGGGCCAAAGTACACACTGGCGACATCGTTAATGCGAATATCGCCCGAAACGACGATGTTACCCACATCCTCAGCACTTACTGAAGTCGCATCTGCACGCACTATCAAGGCCTGCTCGGCAGATTGAATGCTACCGGCTGGCACATCAAACGGTGCAAGGGAAAGGGCGTTGGCAATATCACTCATTGACAAACCAAAACTGGTTAGCCTTAAAGGGTCAACCGATACGCGAAGTACCCGTTCTCTATCCCCATTAAGTGACACATCAGCCACCCCAGGAATACTTAAAAACAACGGAGCAACATCGGTGTCGACGCGTTCTGTAAGGGTTTCCATATCCAGCGTATTACTGGAGATAGCAAGGCTTACTACGGCCTGCGCGTCGCTGTCGGCACGAATGATAGCGACTTGCTCCACATCGTCCGGCAATTGGCGTTGAACACGACTGACAGACTCCCGTACTTCATTGGCTGCATCTTCAAGGTTTACACCCGGTCGGAACTGAACCCGTACCCGCGCTGAATTTTCTTCGCTCTGCGCGTATATATTCTGTACACCACTGACACGGGCTACGGCACCTTCAAGCCGACTAGTGACTTCAGCATCGACTGTTTCAGGGGAGGCGCCAGGAAAGTTAGCGGTCACCGTCACTTGGGGAGTATCTACATCAGGAAGCTCCCGTACCTCCAAACCACTTAGCGCGGCAAACCCAGCAATTGCAATTAACAGGTTTAATACGACAATTAGTACCGGGCGTCTTATCGATAATGAGGGAAGATCATTGGTTGCTAGCGATAGTTGCGGATCACTCACCGGCAGGTCCTCCCGCCAGTTCTGTCGTGATAGGTTGACCTGTGCGTAATCGTTGTACGCCTTCAGCAATTAATGAGTCACCTTCTTCAATGGCACCGGAAACTAATATGGTGCCTCTTAAACGCTGGTGAACACTCACATCTACCTTTTTTGCTTTGCCGTCTTCGGCTAACCAGATATAGGCGCCGGTCGCACCCCATAAGAGTGCTGCTTCGGGGATGGCCGCATAGCGGTCACCCTCTATACTTAAATTGACGCGAAAGCTCATGCCCGGTCTAAACTGGTCGCTTGAATTATCAAGAAGTGCCCGTGCGCGAAGGGTGCGGTCGGCTTCGTTAATTCTTGAATCGATCTGGGCGATTTCGGCTTCGACCAGAGCTTCCCTGTCACTCCAGGGTTCAAGGGTCACATTTGGAGCATTGAGTAATACAGGTAAAGCGGCTTCAGGGGCTTTGAAGTTGATAAACAATTTACGGCGGTTATCCAGCGTAGTGATTGCTGTTTGCGCTGTGATGCGATCGCCTACTTCAACGTCAGTCATTCCCACTACGCCATCAAAGGGCGCAACAATGTGACGGTCTTGTAAATCCGCTTTGGCTTCTTCTAATGCGACTTTAGCTAAATCGCGTTGGGTACGGGCTAGGTCGAGTTCATTGATAGGAATGGCACCTTTCTTATGACTCGCGGTTAAGCGTTCTACTGTGCGTTCAGTGTCCTGTAGATTTAATTCTGCGCGTTTCAGGGCGGTTGTCTGACGTCTGTCGTCTAAACGCAGGAGTACTTTTCCCTGTTCCACATACTGTCCAGGCACAAAATTAATTTCGGTGACTTCATCAGCCACTGCTGGGTATAAAATGATTGAGCGGATTGCTTCAGCACTGCCAACCGCTTCCACGTTGCGAGTTTCATTCATAAACTCAATGGGCTTAGTGACCACAAGTTTGGCTTGTCTGTCACCCATAAACTGCGCATTAGTAACTGGAACCATAAGAATAAGCGCACACAACACTGTCCATGTCTTAAGTGAGCTATTTAGTGATTTTTTCATCGTAAACCCGTAGCGTTATTTTACTTTTTGTACTGTATACCCGACAGTTTTTACAGCTTTTTACCCTGCGTGAACTATCGAAAAAGGGATTTTTATCCCTTGGTTAATATGTACCGTATTGCACCATTGGCGGTTCAGCTAAGCAATTGCAATTCAGCGTATTCCCTATACAAGGTATCGCTTTTCATCAAGGTAGCGTGGTCGCCACTGGCCAGTACTTTGCCTTTATCTAAAACAAGAATGCGATCGGCATGTTGAACCGTGGCCAGTCGATGGGCGATAACAATACTAGTTTTGCCCACCATCAAACGGTCTATAGCCTGTTGTACCATTCGTTCACTTTTGGCATCTAACGCACTGGTTGCTTCGTCTAATAACAAAATTGGTCGATTGGCAAGAATGGCTCTAGCAATGGCTATTCGTTGCTTTTGTCCACCGGATAGCTTTACACCTCGTTCGCCTAATTGAGTGTGGTAACGTTTATCTAAATTGTCGATAAATTCGTGTGCAAAAGCTTGCTTAGCCGCTTTTATTACGTCCTCATCACTTGCCTGTGGCTGGCCGTAGCGAATATTTTCTAAAACCGTATTCGCGAAGACGACAGGCTCTTGGGTGACAACTGCGATGTGTTGACGAAGGCCTTGCAAAGGCATCTTATTAATAGGTAAGCCATTAAAGAGGATTTGACCCGCACTTGGATCGTAAAAGCGCATCAACAATTGAAACAATGTGGTTTTACCGGCTCCACTTGCACCAACTAAGGCCAGCCGCTCGCCTGCTTGTATTTTGATATTGAGGTCATTAAATAAAGGAGAACTGTTTGGATAGCTAAAATTGACGTGTTCAATTTCAATTTGTACCGCCTTACCTGGTTTTACTTTAGGCACAATATCTTGCGAGTTGTCCGATTTTATATCGGGCTCTGTGGTAAGTAATTCATACAGGCGTTCACTTGCGCCCACACCGCGTTGTACTTCGCCAATCACTTCACTAATAGTGGCAACACTGCCCCCAGCCATTACGGCATAGAACAAAAAGGCGGAAAGTTCGCCG
This sequence comes from Alteromonas sp. D210916BOD_24, assembly GCF_047159385.1. Taxonomy (GTDB): domain Bacteria; phylum Pseudomonadota; class Gammaproteobacteria; order Enterobacterales; family Alteromonadaceae; genus Alteromonas. Next base: position 2,436,339 of record NZ_AP038333.1, on the reverse strand, counting down.
ACTGTCATAGCGCCGTCGAGTACCTGGCGAGCGCCCACCCAAGCGATAAAAATGATAGCAGTCATACTAATGCACATAATACAGCCTATTAGTAGTGACCGATAATGGATCCGCTTTTTAGCGACTTCCATTGCCATTTCTACCTTATTTGAAAAGTGCATTCGCTCGGCGCTTTCAGCGGTATAGGCCTGCACAGTCATTATTTCATGCAAACTTTCATCAATGCGGGCACCTAAATCTGCCACTTTATCTTGGCTCGCTTTGGCATAACGACGAACTTGCGGTGCGAGTACTCTGATGGGAACCAGCACCGCAGGTACTGCAACCACCACACAAAAGGTTAACAGTGGGCTGGAAAACGTCATCAGCGCAAGTGCACCAATAAACGTTACAATTGAACGCAGTGTCATGGATAAACTCATACCCACAACAGTTTGGATTACGGTGGTGTCACTGGTAAATCTAGAAATGACTTCACCGGTTCTCAATTCAGCAAAGAAAGAGGGGGGGAGGGCGAGTAAATGAGAATACACTTGCTTTCTAATATCAGCACTGACGCGTTCTCCCAACCAGGTCATGAGGTAAAACCGCGCGTAGGTTGCCATACAGGCTATGACAGTAATAATGAGTACCAGTAACGTGGCTTGATTCAGTGTGTCTGAAGACGCGCTGATAAATCCGCTATCAACAGCATATTTGATGCCTTGTCCCAACAGTAACCAAGCTATGGCTGCAGTAAAGAGCGCGAAAATAGCCGCTATCACACGGCCTTTATAACAAAGTAAATGAGAGTTAATCCACAGCAATACATGTTTGGTCGATACGTTAGGTAGGGGGGTTGTCAAAATAACCTCGTTTATAGTGATTAGAGTGTACTGATTTTTGCTACCTGAAATACGCGTGGTTTTTTAAGAAAAACCAAACGGGTACAACAAAAAACACCGGACTCTAGACGTAGTATAAGGCAAAGGCACTGTCACAGCGGTACGGATGCGACTACCTTATGGTTAAATACGTCAGGATGACGCTGGAAGAAAGGTAACGATGGTGTGAAACACATCTCCACATAGTTTATGTTATGGAGAAACATAGTATTTAGGTAACGTGTATAGCGTGAAATGGACACAATGCTAATTTAGCTTGCACGCATTGCAATTAGAACTAAATCCATAGTACACAAGGTCGCTAAACGCGTTGAAATCACACTAGTTTGCATACCTTGCGTTTTTGGTAAGTGTCAATCTTGGTAGTGCAGGACTATGGGCTATATAGCCATCGTACAGTCGCTACACTGTTCCCTCTCTATACTGTTCCCTCTCTACACTGTTTGACACGAAGGTTCCCGACCATCTGAGGCACTTCAATGGTGGTATCGATGATTTGCGAGGCGATAAGTCCAGTATCAGATTCTTGTAACCATATTTTCATCTGATCCCCTTCTCTTGACTGACTTAATGAATAGCGCTTCCCGCCTTCTAAGGTGACATCAAACTTCACAATGGCCTCACGCACATTTTGAAAATCCAAGTTTGAATTAATTACCCTGGCTCTGACATACAACACATGTTTTCCCGCTTCTACATCGCGAAGCAAAAATTCATCGCTAAGTCGGTGATTTCGACACATTAGCTGAACGTATTCTTTTTCGGACTCAACCCGTTGGGCAAAAAACTCGATGCGCGCTTCATCGGGTTGTACTTGGGCCTGCTGTGCGATCATATCCACAACAGAACTGCATGCACAAAGTGTGGATAAGAGAAGCATTGAAGCGGTTAAAGTGACTGAGCGTAATTTCATATTCGTATTCCTTTACTGAACTGTTGCATTAATAACATTAGTTTAAATACTAATAAAATACTAGAGCCCGTGCACTACTTAGACAAGGCGAATAATTGAAAGCCTTGTGGCAGGGGGGCCTAAATAAAATAGGCCCAGATGAGCCAAACAGTAAATGCCGCGATCGCGTTTTATTCCCTTGTTTTGATTTATTTTCGTGCTTGACGCTTAAAAGGCGATGTTATTTGAGATAGTTAGCATCAAAAGCGCAGTTTTACTTGCATTAGATGGTCATATCCGTATAATTCGGCGGCCTTCCAATTGGCGTCTAATTTTTAGGCGTTGTGTGAAGGCTTAAGTTAACGGTAACGCTACAACGAGTTTGAGGCATTTATGGTTACTATTCGTTTACAGCGTGGTGGCGCGAAAAAGCGTCCATTTTATCAACTAGTGGTGGCTGATAGCCGTCGTGCAAGAAACGGTCGTTTCATTGAAAACATCGGTTTCTTCAACCCAACTGCACAAGGTCAAGCGGAACGTCTTCGCATCGATCTAGAGCGTGTTGAATACTGGGTTGGCGTAGGCGCGAGCTTATCAGACCGCGTTTCTAGCTTGGTAAAAGAAGCAAAGAAATCTGCAGCGTAAGCTGTTTTAACTGGTGAGTATAGATGAGTCTAGCGTCTGACAAAGTGATTGTTGGCAAAATTGGCGCACCGTACGGTGTTAAAGGTTGGGTCAAAATCAACAGCTATACAGAAACGCCAGAAGGTATTTTTGAATATTCACCATGGTTTATTGGTGACGAAAAAGAATACCAAATTGACCAGTGGCGACCGCACGGTAAAAGCCTTGTTGCAAAAATTGTGGGCGTTGAGAGCCGAGATGATGCCGAGCGCATCAAGAACTTGGATATCAACATAAATGCTTCACAGCTGCCTGATTTAGGTGACGAAGGGGTTTATTGGCGTGAGCTCACCGGCATGAAAGTGGTAACAACGCAAGGTTACGACTTAGGTGTGGTGAAAGAAGTGTTTAATACAGGTGCAAATGACGTGATCCACGTTAAAGCGAATGTAGGCGACGCTTTTGGTCAAAAAGAAAGACTATTGCCTTTTGTGTTCGACGATGTCGTACAAGAGGTGGATAAAGAAGCGAAGGTCATTAAAGTTGACTGGGACCCGGGGTTCTAAGTGACACCGGAAAAGTGGTTTGGTGTTGTCAGCCTGTTTCCAGACATGTTTGCCCCATTTACCCAACAGGGTGTAATAGGACGAGCAGTTAAATCTGGGACATTATCGGTAGATACCTTCAACCCCCGTGACTTTACACATGACCGCCATCGTACAGTAGACGATCGCCCCTATGGCGGCGGCCCCGGTATGCTGATGATGGTAAAACCGCTAACTGACGCAATACAAGCTGCCAAGAAAGTTGGCGGCGAAAACAGTAAGGTGATCTACTTATCACCCCAAGGGAAACCCCTTGACCAAGCGGGCGTTCAGCGCCTCGCTACTATCGACCGCACAATATTAATCTGTGGTCGATACGAAGGCATCGACGAACGCGTAATCGAAAGCCATGTAGATGAAGAAGTATCTATTGGTGATTATGTGTTGAGCGGTGGTGAACTTCCTGCAATGGTTCTGATGGACGCAGTTGCGAGGCTAGTTCCCGGCGTGCTGGGGCATAAAGCGTCAGCAGTAGAAGATTCCTTCACCGACGGTCTCTTGGATTGTCCGCATTATACGCGGCCCGAGATACTGGATGGTCAAAAGGTACCTGAGGTGTTGTTAAGTGGAGACCATGAAAAAATTAGGCAGTGGCGATTAATGCAGTCATTAGGTAGAACCTGGCAGCGTCGCCCTGAATTGTTAAATCACCTAGCTCTGACTGAGGAGCAGCAGCGTTTGCTTGAATTATACCAAGCGCAACTGCAGCAAGATGACAGTTAACTAGGACGAGAGGATATGATGAGCAAAGTTAGTCAAGATATCATCAAAAAAATCGAAGAAGCACAGCTAAAAACTGATGTTCCTGCGTTTGGTCCAGGTGACACAGTAGTTGTTAAAGTTCGCGTTACCGAAGGTGACAAAGAGCGTCTTCAGGCTTATGAAGGTGTTGTTATCGCTAAGCGTAACCGTGGTCTGCACTCGTCTTTTACCGTGCGTAAAATTTCTAGCGGCGAAGGCGTTGAGCGTGTTTTCCAAACACACAGCCCGGCAGTTTCTTCAATTGAAGTTAAACGTCGCGGTGCGGTTCGTCGTGCTAAGCTTTACTATCTACGTGAGCGTTCAGGTAAATCTGCACGTATCAAAGAGAAGCTTAACTAAGATTACTAATCCTTGCGTTATTGTTAACTTCGGAAAAGCCCGCATTATGCGGGCTTTTTTGTGCCTATGCGAAACGCGTTACCTAATACGCTAATCCGTATCTGTCGTTTGACTCTACAAATAGCAAACTAAATTGTTCGAGTAGGGAATGAGCTCAGAGTACTTTACTGTTCTTGGTATCTCGCCTTTTTTGCCGGGGGCTTCACTTATGCTGCCCTATTTTCGGTAGATATTCCTTATATATGGTGTATTTGGGGGTCAATAGCAGTCACGACCTTATTGCGCATTGCGTCTATCCATTGGGGAGTCAAAATCGATCTATTTCAAAAACGTACGCCGTAGAGGCATATTTTACTTCTGAACAAAAAGTGTACATTCAAGGGCGTGGAGCACCCAAATATGACAAATATTCACGCGTACCTTCTTCGAATATAACCTAGATTAAAGTATTATCCTTTAATGCTTGCGTTGTTCCACGTGAGTTGTTAAAAAGTCAATGACGTTAAAGAAATATAGATAAAGCTGGTTGTACAATAAAGTTTACATGCAGGTTGCATACTCTTTTAACGTTTTATTTTTCCCGTTTTTTGTTTGTAGTTAAGAGAGTAAGAGAGTTTCATGATCAAGGACACTGTAAATAATGTTCACGTAAGTACCGAAGATGTACTTATTACTCCCGATGATTTAAGTGCTGAATTACCCGTTTCAGACAAAGCCTTAACCGCCATATCAGAGTCGCGTAAAATTGTGTCTGATATTATTCATCGCAGAGATCACCGTATGTTGGTGGTATGCGGACCTTGTTCAATACACGATGTGGAGGCTGCCAAAGAATATGCACTTAAATTAAAAGAATTGCATGAGTCGTGTAAAGACACGTTATTTATCGTCATGCGCGTGTATTTTGAGAAGCCACGTACCACCACCGGGTGGAAAGGGCTAATTAATGATCCGCACATCGATGGCTCATTTGATATCGAAACTGGTTTGCGCAAGGCCAGAGAGCTGCTTATCTGGCTGGCGGAGCTAGAGCTTCCTGTGGCCACCGAGGCGCTGGATCCAATCAGTCCCCAATACCTCGCCGAGTTGTTCAGCTGGGCTGCAATTGGCGCCCGTACTTCAGAGTCTCAGACGCACCGCGAAATGGCCAGTGGTCTATCAATGCCCGTGGGCTTTAAAAACGGTACTGACGGCAGTTTAGATATTGCCATTAACGCCCTTAAATCAGCAGCGTCAGGGCATCGTTTCATGGGCATTAATAAACAAGGGCAGGTGAGTGTTATTGGTACTAGTGGTAACCCTGACGGCCACATTATTCTACGCGGTGGTAAGCAACCAAATTATGATTCTGTATGTGTATCTGAATGTGAAATTGAGTTGCAGGACGCAGGATTAACCGCGGGATTAGTTGTCGATTGTAGCCACGCTAATTCAGCGAAAGACTATCGACGCCAGCCATTAGTAGCACAAAACGTGGTTAACCAAATTCTGGAAGGCAATCAGTCTATCATTGGCCTCATGCTTGAGAGTCACCTTAAACCGGGAAATCAGAAAGCGGACGGCAAAAAACCAGAAGAATTAGAATACGGTGTGTCAATCACTGATGGATGCATAGACTGGGAAACTACAGAAAACCTGATTGCACAAACCAGAGATAAACTAATAACTGTGTTACCCTTACGTCAAAATAAGCGCACGGTGGCCTAAGCCAGTTTCACCGTGCCATGTGACCCAAGGAACCACACACAATGGCCGATTTTTCGCAGCAATTGTCGACGCTGCGCGAAGATATTGACGAGCTGGACACCCAGCTCGTTGAGTTACTAGCAAAACGCAATCAAATCACCACGAAAGTAGGAAAAATTAAGGCTCAAGCGGGCATGCCTGTGTATGTGCCAGAGCGCGAAAAGGCGTTAATTGCTTCTCGCCGTGCACAAGCTGAAACTCTTGGAGTGTCACCCGAGCTTGTTGAAGATCTATTGCGTCGCGTGATGCGCGAGTCTTATCACACACAAAATAATCGTTACCGTTGCATTAAACCTGAGCTTGGAAAAGTCGTGGTTATAGGCGGCGCTGGGGCATTGGGCCGGGTGTTTGTTAGTCTTTTTGAACGCAGTGATTATACCGTTTCCATTGTTGAAAAGGACGATTGGGAAAATGGCAATGCTGGAGAAATACTCAAGGATGCAGCCCTTGTTGTGGTTTCTGTGCCTATCAATCTGACGGAAGCAGTGATTAGTCAGCTCACAATGCTACCTAAAGACTGTGTACTCGCAGACATAACCAGTATCAAAGCGAAACCGCTTGAGGCTATGCTTGCTGTCCATCAGGGGCCGGTAGTCGGTCTTCATCCCATGTTTGGCCCTGATGCGCCGGGAATGATTAAGCAAGTTGTCGTGGTATGTGATGGCCGTGAGAGTGGAAAGTACGCGTGGTTAATTGAACAAATGCGAATTTGGGGGGCGACTATCCATCATTCCAGTGCCGACGAACACGACCAAGCCATGGCGTACATTCAGGTTATGCGACATTTCAATACCTTCGTATACGGCCAACACCTCAAAGGCGAAAACCCTGACTTGACGTCGCTAACCATGTTCAGCTCGCCAATCTATCGACTAGAACTCGCTATGGTCGGGCGCTTGTTCGCACAATCTCCACAGCTGTATGCCGATATTATCTTTAATAACCCAGATAACTTTGCTTTGCTGCGACGCTTTTATGAACGGTTTGGTCTGGCCCTGTCACTACTTGAAAATAACCGCAAAAGCGAGTTTATCGAACAATTCGTGAAAGTCGGTGCCTGGTTTGGTGACTATGCGAAAAAATGCTTAGTAGATAGTAAACAAATGTTGTTAAAGGCTGACGACGGACAACTCTTACGTGATAAGTAACTTCTAATATGAAGGGCTGCACTTTTAACGCCTTACCAACATTAGCTAACAAATTGCCTTAATCCAGCTTGTGTCGCCTGAGCAAGCTGACTGGCTTGTTCAGCTTCGCGATTGGTATCTACCATTTGCGATTGAATATGGTCGCTTAACTGGGTTATTTGCTCGGTTTTCTGAGTGGTTTGCACTTGTTGTAACTGCAGCTCATGTACCGAAGACATGATCAATTTAAAGGCGTCGATATTTTGTCTGAAATCTTCCATCATGTTATCAAATAATGTGCTGGTGCTTTTCATATTCAACTGCATTTCATCACTGGCTTCGACAAGACGAGAGGACTCTTCCTGAGTTTCGCCCACCAGTTTTTCCATGTCATTTAAAAAATGGCTAATCTGTTGAGTTGCGTCAGACACTTTAGCGGAAAGGGTGCGAACCTCATCTGCTACTACCGCAAAACCGCGACCAGCATCTCCAGCTCGGGCCGCTTCTATGGCGGCATTGAGTGCCAACAAATTGGTTTGATCGGCGAACTCTTCCACCATTTTAAGGATGTTTCTGACGTTGTCAGCATTGTTTTGCAATCCCAACACTGTGGAAGAAAATTGTTGAAGTAGCGCCGTTATCTTTTCTATTTGTTGTTGTGAGAGGAGTAAGTTTTGATTGGCGTTCTCAGCACTTGATAGATTCTGTTTGTTAGTTGCACTCACTTGGTCGGCTGCACTGACAATATCATTAATACTATTACTCACGGTATGGGTTGACGTGTTGATAGTGTGACTTAATGCCTTTTGGGTTGCGACTTTACTATCCATCTCTTTGACAACGGTTGCCATCAACTGATTCGCGCAGGTAGATTTATCTGCATCTTCATATATACGTTTCAGTAAGCGTCCCAAATTATCGGCAAATAAATTATAGGCTTCAGATACTTCTCTGAATTCATCCCGTGTGAAAGCGGGCAGACGGGTAGAGAGGTCACCTTGCGTGTGATTGATATCATTGAGGGTCTTAAGCAGAGCTTTTACAGGGCGCACAATCAGATAATTGAGATAAAAAATCGTAAAGCCAAAACTACACGTGCCTAATATAAATAGGGTAACCATCGCCGAGAAAAGCGATGCCTGTTGTTCCGATGGGGCTGAAGCAACCTGATAAAACAAGTAGAAGTTGGCCACTTGAAAGAAAAATAAAAATAGAATGTTGCCCACTATTTTTCGTGTTAGCGTGTTGAAAAACGTACGCTCTATATTGCCGTAGATATGCCAAAATGCTTGCATGATTTTTGAACTACCAATGTGAATGTAAGAAAATCCCGACACTATTTTAATCAAAACAGGTGTGCTAACACTTTGCGTTAGATCATATTTTGGTAGAGTAGTGTTTACTTAAATTGAACGTGCTAAGTCAACTTAAGCAGATAGTTCCACACCACACAGCATAAGAAGATTAGCAGTGAGTAAATGGTTACATCAATGAACCTAAAAGACTGCATTCATCAATACATAAGATGGCATAGTTACTAACCACTAATTAATAGACTTCGTTGCACCGACTATTGTGGGCCTGTGTTTTGTCCACCTTTACAGTAAAACCTTAGTAAAGACAAATTCGCTTTAACTTTCATGGCTTTATGTTTGTATCGCATTAATCATTTGTTTGAATATTCGCATTATTTAACGGTAGAATAGCGATCCGCATGCAAATGCGAATAAAAATCATTAACATAATATTTAAACTCCCATCAACAGGACATATATGCGTCACTCCATCATTGCCATTGCGGTACTCGCTAACTTAAGCAGCTCATTATCTGCTGCACCTATACTTGATAGTGAACTAGAGAAAATTGAAGTTACAGGCAGGGCACAGCAATTTTATTTAGATAGCAACACCCGAATCGGGACCAAAACCAACGCTGACATAATGGAGATCCCATTGTCAGTACAGGTACTTACGCACCAGTTGATTGCTGATCAGGCGGCAAGAGATATTACAGATTTGTATCGTTCGATCGCAGGGGTAAGTGAATTTAGCTATTCAGGTATTACTTTTCGAGGTTTTCGCGATGATGCCAATGTATTTTACGACGGCGTAAGGGGAGATCCATTCTCTGGTTTTAGTGTTCCCCAGTTATTTAATGTTGAGCGAGTTGAAGTGCTAAAAGGGCCGGCTGCTGCGTTATACGGTGGTGGCGAACCTGGCGGTATGATTAACTATGTGAGTCGTCAACCCACTTTCAATCAGCGAAAAAACGTTACAGTTACTGGCGGTAATTTCGCTTTAGGTGGTGTGTCTGCTGAATTTACCGGCGGACTTAGCGATGATGTTGCTTATCGCCTAGGCGGATTTTACGAGCAACAAGATAGCTTTCGCAATAATGCTGATTCGACCAATATTGAACTTGCTGGTGGCGCGTTATTCGTACTAGGGGCTAACACAACACTGACTACAACATATGATTATATTGTACAGGAGTTAGGTGGTAATCGTTTGCGTGGTGTGCCAGTGGATGATGAAGGTAATTTTATTGTTTCGCGCAGTTATAATGCGAATGAAAAAAGTGATTATCAAGATCTTGACGCGTTAGTGCTTCAAGCAAATCTCATTCACAACTTTAGCGATAATTTCACCTTTAACGGGACATTACGCTACCTTGAAAATGAGCGAGAGCAAGCGTATCACGAGTCTCGTAGTTGGGTAGATGTTAATGGCGATGGACTTGCAGACATTGACGACCAGACTATTCGCAGGGAATACCGCAAACAATTTAGAGCAAATGATGAATTAAGTGTCACTTTGGACTTTGTTTACGACTTTGATGTTATGGGGGTAGCGCACCAGCTCTTATTTGGGGGAGACTGGCATACTATTGACACCGAATATGATTACTACCGCGCACGTTATGAAGCTGATGGTGTCGCAAATTTAAATATATTCACTCAGGATTATGAGAAGAGTGACCCAAGTACGTACCGCTTAACCGATATGAACCGCGACGGTCTTAAGAGAGAAAGATCGAGTCTTTACTTACAGGACAAAATACAGTTTTCCCCTGAGTGGGCGTTAATGTTGGGCGCGCGTTTTGATCATTTTGATGAAAACAGCATGGATACAAACACGCAGTATTCTGACAGCAATGTTTCACCGCGCGCAGGTCTAATTTACACGCCAACGCCATCAACGACGGTTTATTTAAATTACTCAGAGAGTTTCAACCCTGTAGATCCCTCTGATTTTGAAGATGCTGGCGCAGCGCCATTATCGCCTGAAACCGGTGAGCAAGTTGAATTGGGTCTCAAACAGTCCTGGATGAACGACAGTATCATGACGACCTTGGCCATTTATCAAATCGATAAGGAAAACCTCGTCGTTTCAAACCCTAATTATATTGAAGGCGAGAATGATGATGTTGAACCTGCACTAATAAACTTTGGATTGGTTGAAAGTAGTGGGGCAGAATTCACATTAGTGGGAGATGTGACAGAGTCTATCAGTGTAACGGCAAATTACGCATACAACGACACTGTCGTTGAAGCCGGCAGTACGGGCAATACCTACGATGGACGTCGTTTTTCCAACGCTCCTCGCCATCAAGCTGGATTTTGGGCACGCTATGATATTGCCCCTATCGACTCATCCATTGCGGTAGGTGTTGACTATGTCAGTGAGCAAGTCAGTTTAGATGGTCAGCGAGTGAAACCCTTTACCGTATTCGATGCAAGCTGGACAACCCAGTGGGATAGCATTCTACTTAGCGTAAATGTGAAAAACCTGTTTGACAAAGTCTATGCAGTAAGCGGTTTTAGTGAGCGAAATGGTCACTTCCCTGGTGAGCCGAGAGAAGTTGTGGTGCAAGTCAGTTACGATTTCTAAAAGAGATTGTTATCTATCGATAACATGATTAAGGGCACAATTCACGCTTTGCGGATTGTGCCCTGTCTCAAAGGCTAAATTGAAGTGTCGTTCGAGCACTTTTCCATTACCGTACTCTCGCGCTAATTTCTGATTACAGCGGCTGGAAAAATAACCTTTACTCAGCAAGTGCGCTTGCGGCAGCAACTTTGGTTGGGCTAATTTCTTCGCTGGGGTAGCAACCAAGTACTTTTATGTATCTCGTTATCCCTCTCAGTGCGTCTAACGCTTTTTGAACTGGCCCATCCTCAACATTACCTTCAACATCAATGTAGAACATTTCTTCCCACGGATTTCCCGGAATAGGTCTGGACTCCAGTTTGGTCATATTGATGTTGTTCTCTCGTAAAACCAGTAAGGCCTCTACCAAAGCGCCGGGTTTTTGGATAGTGGACATGACCAAGGTCGTTTTCGCTGGTACCTGCAAAGGCACAACGACGGGTTTTCTCGCGACAACGATAAAGCGACTGTGGTTCTCTTTTTGATTTGCCAGATTGCTCTTAATGGCCATCAGTCCGTACAAATTACCACCTGCTTCGCTGCCAATGGCTGCTACATCATCTCGTTTAAGCTCGCTAACGGTCAGCATGGCCGATGAGGTGCTATCCATGGTTTTCACTTCAACATTGCCGAGTTCTGCCAGGAAATGGCTGCATTGAGTGAATACCTGTGGGTGGGCATATAAAGTCTTTATCTTGTCAATGCTCGTGTTAGTGGCCACTAACAGCGTGTGACGAATAGGGTGGGTGAGTTCACCAATGATACTCAGTTGGGTGTGTTGAAGTTGATCGTAAACTTCATTGATACTACCTGAGGTCGTATTTTCAATAGGTAATACCGCGTAATCAGCTTCTGTATTCTCCACTTTTTGGATAATTTCTGCAAAACTCTGGCATCCCATTTCAAGTAGCTCACCAGGCCTACGCGAGAAATACTTTTGTGTTGCAAGGTATGAATAGGAGCCTTTGTCGCCTAAAAAAGCAACGCGATTTAAAGGGAGGGAACTACCTGGATTGGCGCGTTCAGCTAACATCGCTTGTTGATTAAGCACAGAGTCTTCGATGATAACGTGAAATATCTGTGTCACATAATGGGGGTCAAGGCCTATTTGTTTACCTTCTTTTATTAAGCGAACCAGAAGTTGTTCTTCTCGCTTTTGATCGCGCACCGGAATGTGATGCTTTATCTTAGTTTCCGCCACTTCATTAGTCAGGGTTCGTCTTTCGGAAAGGAGTTTAAGTAATTCACTGTCTAACGCAGTAATACGCGCTCTTACAGTATCTAAGGCATTTTCAGACATGGCATTCCCACATTTATTAGTCACGATAATAAAGTAAAAAAAAACCTCCCATTGGGAGGTTTTAAAGCACGTAGTCGCCCCTCCCTAATACAAGGATGTAAATCCAAAAAAGAAAAGTGCTAAGTGCTTTATATTCTGTTTCATGACATCGAATGTAAGTTGAACGCCTTTGTGTGTCAACTCATTTTTACATTTGTTGGTGAGGTTTTTGGGAGGTAAAGCTTGAATCTTATAAAAAAATGCGCTCAAGGTTAATTGGCTGTGCTAGCCAATTAACCCCATTTTGACGGGAGCCCCTATTGGCTGAGCAGGGCAGAAAGCATTTGCCTAACTTCAGTAGGTTCAAAGGGTTTGTCGCACAGCGCATTAACACCTGTTTGTTGGATATTTGCCATATGTGCACTGTCTGCTGCTTCAGACGTTACCATAATAATAGGAATATGGGTTGTTTCGGGGTTGTATCGGATAAATTCTGATAGCTCCCTGCCATCCATTTCCGGCATGTTATAGTCAGTTACAACAAGGTCAAACGGCTCGTCTTTAATAAACGTTAGGGCCATAGCGCCATTTTCTGCTTCTTTGATGCGTTGTAATCCCATTCCCTCAAGTACTCGACGAATGTGGTTGCGGGCAAGTTTGCTGTCGTCTACTAACAATACACGGACGTCGTGAACATCAAATAGGTCTAATTCCAATTCATCGTGATTGATAAGGTCGAGACTTGCGTTTAATGCACGAGAAAGGTGTAGCGGCTCAAAGGGTTTAGGCAAAATGGCTGCGACCCCAGCTTGTTTAAATTCTTCAAGTTTAACCATGCGGTTTTCGCTAGAGACTAGCATAAACGGGATTGAGCTATATTGTTCGTCTTCTTTGATAAACTTAAGTAACTCAAGTGCTGTTCCATCTTCATAATACATAGCGCTAACAATTAAATCTGCACCGTGTGCTTTTACGGCAGAGCGAGCTTCGGAAAGTGTGCTGACAGCGTCAATTTCCTTCACTTTTTCTTTAAGCAATAGTGTTGTAATTATCTTCCTTTGGGTATCGGAAGGTTCCACCAAGATGATATGTAAATCAGAAATTGACAGCTTTTCCATTTCAGACTCTTTTAGTTATGTTCGAATTAGTTAATAGATGCACGGTTAACCCCCAGCAAGTTTTACAGTATAGCCTTTGTCACTGAGAAGGGCGCAAAGTTTTTCTCGGTCATCGGTTTGAACTTCAATTACACCCTCTTTTACAGCTCCGCCACACCCGCATTTCTTTTTTAGTTCTGAGCCCAGCTTTTTAAGCTCATCAGACGCTAGATCAAGCCCCTTTATTAGAGAGACGCCTTTGCCTTTGCGGCCTTTGGTTTCGCGATGAATTCTCACAATACCATCAGAAGACACGGATCGTGCTGACGCTTTTGGCTCGGATTTAATCTTGCCACTTCCGGTACTGTAGACCAAAAGCGCATCTTGCCAATCTTGCATTTGTACCTCGACACACTACTTACTGCCTTAGCCGTTGTTTGCTATTACTTCAAAAGTATAAAGGGACGGCAATGACTATGGCTCAATATTTTACTACCATTAAGAATAGCAAACTTAGAAGCATGTGATGAACTATTCTATTGATTAATTTTATGGGGATTGTATGGGGATTACGTCAATTTATTCGCAACAAGGTAAAGTATTAACAATAAGTATCGGAGAAAAATTTGATTTTAGTAAAGTTGATGAATTTCATCATGCCTACGGTTCTTTAGAAGAGGGCACTGAACATATAGCAGTGGACCTTTCCCTGACTGAGTACATGGATAGCTCTGCACTGGGAATGTTACTTAATATGCAAAAAAAACTATCTGATAAACCTATAACTTACAGTATTGATAACCCCCGTCCTCAAGTGGCAAAAATTTTAAAAATTTCACGTTTTGATAAGAAATTTGAAATTCGATAATTAGTGGAAATCTGTCCGAAAGAAGTACAAGTGATGTCATCAGGTTATTAAGGAAGTGATCAGTATGAAAATCCTGATAGTAGACGATGAAGCAATAAACAGAGAACTGCTTTTAAATATGTTGCAGAAAGCAGGCTACGAAACTTGCGTGGTAGCTGAAAACGGTGAGCAAGCGATAAGCCAATTCACTAAAGAACGACCTGATTTAGTGCTGCTTGATGTAATTATGCCAGGCCTGTCAGGGTTTGATGTGGCCGCACATATTAGAAAGCATGACGATGGCGCTTACCTCCCTATTTTATTTATCACTGCACTGGAAGACAAAGAGAGCTTGGTTCAATGCTTAGACGTGGGCGGCAACGACTTTGCAACCAAACCCTTTGACCGCCATATCTTAATTGCCAAGATCAGGGCGCATTTGAAAATAAGAGCGCTCAGTAAATACATTGAACATCAAAATCAAACGCTTCGCGTATATCAACAGCGAGTGGCCAGAGAACACGCTATCGTAAAGCACATATTTAGTCACGCTATTGTCAATAACCCACAAGCGCTTGCGCATTTTGACTATTGTTTAAAACCCGCCGAAACATTCAATGGCGATCTCTTCCTTTGTGAACCCAGTCCCAGTGGGGGGATTTACTTCCTAGTAGGAGACTTTACCGGACATGGTTTGGCCTCTGCTATTGGCGCACTCCCAGTAACTCTCGCTTTTCAAGCTCTCAGTCGACGGGGAAGTGCCGTTGCTGAGTTTGTGTCTGAGTTGAATAAAATATTATTGAGGTTTTTACCCAGTGATATGTTTATGGCGGCAGTTATTGGTGAAATTAACGGAGCAGGGGACAAAGTTCGATATTGGCAGGGGGGAATGCCTGCCTTAATAGTAACTGCTCAATCTCCCTCTGAGTTGCGTTGTTTTCCATCGCGGCACATGGCGCTCGGTATTTTAGAAGAAAATGAACTAGATACAGAGTGTGATACTATTAAATTGTCAATAGATCAACAGCTTATAGTATACAGTGATGGATTGATTGAGAATGCCAACGCTAAAAACCAAATGCTCCTAGAAGAGGGGTTTCTTCAACTTGTAGCGGAACAACAACAGGCGAAAGGTAAAGTATCAGCTGATTTTCTTTTTCAGCAAGTAAAAAATCACTCAGAAGTGAATGCATTTGATGATGATGTTACCTTGGTAATATTTAATTCTAAATCAATCAACGTCACGCTGCATGATCAACTACCGGGTTTGCCGTCTTCCCATGAAATATTGTTAGAGCCTCAGCACTTAAAGCAGCCAGATATCCTGCAGCGGGTATTACAACTTGCCGGCACTTGCGAAGGGATAGAGCGCGTCCGCTCAATCATCTATACCGTTTTATCAGAATTGTTCAATAATGCGTTGGAACATGGTCTTCTGCATTTGGACTCTTCGTTAAAGGCAAGTGAACAAGGCTTTCGGGACTACTATGCTTTAAGAGCAAATGCCCTTCGAAAATTAGACCAAGGCTATGTGCGCGTTTGTATTACTTCTCAACCGACTCAACAGCAGATCCTTATTTCAGTGGAAGACAGCGGGAAGGGATTTGAATGGGCGGGAATTCAATCGTCAAGTGATGAAGCGAGTTATGGTCGGGGTCTAGCGTTACTGCATACCCTCAGCAATAAAATGTGGTTCGACAATGATGGCCGAAAGGTCAGCTGTTTATTGGATACCCGCGCGCTCTAGTAAAATCGCTACTTCGACCCCATTAAGCATATATTGAAGTGTCCAGAGGGCTGTAAACCAAATAGCTATTGGCCCGAGTATAAAGGACTACACGTATCAGTTTGTTTAATAGGTAGGGTGTTATGCTGAAGTCGTTTTTAAAGCTTTTCGAAGATAGTAAAGGTGCCGGAAAACGCAAATATACCGTTGAGTTAGCCACAGCAGCACTATTTAGTGAAATAGTCACGGCAGACCAGAAAGTGACCCAAAGTGAACGGGATGAATATCACCGTCAGTTGCAAAGACACGTCAATCTTGAAGACGAGGCAATGGCACTATTGCTAGAAGAAGGTCGTATCACTTCGGACAACGCTGTCGATTTAGTGCAATTTACGCAAGTAATCAATGAACAATGTGATGCAGAAGAAAAACGCGATGTTATACGCAGTTTATGGGCCATTGCTTTTGCTGATGAATCACTTGCGCCACTGGAAGAAAGTACTATCAGACGAGTAGCAGATTTACTGTATGTTCCCCATAGCCAGTTTATAAAAACCAAATTGGAAGTCGTTGATGAGAAAACAGTTTAATTATTGTAACTGGTAGAATAACAATATAAAAAAGTTCCCTTTTTTCGAGTCCTCCCTTACTATTGTTTTCGCAAATGAAAGCAAATTGACATAACGTCTGAAGTGTCGCGTTAAGGGATGTGAAGTGTTTAAATCGTTGAAAGTACCGATTGCCCTTACGGTGGCGATATTAATGTCGGTGCTGACTATCACAGCGTTAGTGGTATCAAAGGCGGAGCACAACGCTTACTTAAAAGTGGTGCTTCAAGAAAATGCAGCTTCACTAAGTAAGACAATGGCCTTACAGCTTCTTGCCGCCATGCAGCATTCTCCCGATGACAAGGCGCTGTACTCAGAGATTATGCAACCAGTTAGGGAGCACCCCTACGTTGTATCAGCGGTGTTATATGACGTTAACTACGACGTTATTTCTCAGATAACACAACGGGCAAATGCCACTGAATTAAATCCGAAAATACCGACTTCTCCTAAGGGGGTTCCTTTCGGTATTGCATTTAATGACGATTTCATTGTAGTTCATCACCTTATCGGCAGTGACCTGTACCCATATGGTCACATTATTATCAGTATCGATCCTACTTTGTATGCCTCGGCCAGTGCCTCACTAACTTCAATGAGTATGATACCTGTGTTGATGGGGATTTGGTTATTGTGTGTCTGCATGTGCACATACCTTCTTTATCATCTTATAGCGCCGGTTACGTCGCTAAAGAAATTTACCCAAGACGTTTTCGAATCTAAAGATTACTCGTTGAGAAGTGTCTACTCCTCCGACAATGAAATTGGTCGCCTCTCTCATAATATCAACAGTTTGCTGGATACTATTGAAGTTGAGTTATTGATAAATTTCGAGCAAAAGCAAACCCTTGTTGACCAACAAGAGACCATGTCTAGACTGGCGAATATTGACAGTTTGACAGGCCTGCCTAATCGGCAATTCGTGCTTGATAGTTTGCGTTTAGAGTTGGCTCGCGCTAAGCGAAGTAATGAAGATCTTATGCTACTGTTCTTCGACCTCGATGGATTCAAAGGAATTAATGACTCTCTGGGGCACGAGACCGGCGACCTAGTGCTAATTGAAGTGGCTGAACGCGTACAAAAATTATTGCGAGATGACGACTTATTTGCGCGTTTGGGCGGTGATGAATTTCTGGTACTGCCAGATAGAGAAGTGTCTGCTAGCGCTGCCGAGAGTTTGGCAACAAGGATGATAGGTGCATTTGATGAGCCCTTTGAACTAAAAGGATTATCATTGACGGTCGGACTCAGTGTGGGGATTGCTACGGCTTCGGACGCAAACTACGATCTCAGTGAGTTGATGAGTAATGCCGATTTGGCCATGTACCGCTCGAAAGCGAGAGGAAGAGGTAGTTTTACCTTATTTACCCCCGACATGGTTGAGACACACAAACGCAAATTGCTATTGGCCAACGACATTGACAGGGGGATCTCCAATGACGAGTTTGTATTGTATTACCAGGTCAAGGTGAATAATAAAGGGCAGGTCATCGGCGTGGAAGCACTTGTGAGATGGCGCCACCCAGAATTTGGGCTGGTTATGCCTTGCGAATTTATTCCGATTGCGGAACAGGGCGGCAAAATTAGCGCAATTAGTCATTGGGTAATAAGACGTGTGTGTTTGGATATGAGCAAAATTAAGTCATGGGCGCCACCCTCTTTTAGGGTATCCATTAACTTATCGGGTCATGACTTGCGCAATGCACAACTGTTTGATCAAATTTATAACACCTTTACATTGTTTGAGATCAATCCAGAAAATATTGAATTTGAAGTAACCGAAAGTGCCTATTTGGAGAATTTTGCGTTGTCTAACAAGTTGTTCAGACGAATGGGCAACATGGGGTGTGCTATCGCCCTTGATGATTTCGGCACTGGCTATTCGTCGTTGAGCTATTTGACTCAAATAAATATAGACACTTTGAAAATAGATCGGCAGTTTGTCACAGAAATTCAATCTTCAGAGCGCAGTCGACTCGTGACCGGGGCAATTATTGATTTGGCTAAGAGACTTTCTCTATCAGTGTGCGCCGAGGGGATTGAAAACCACGAACAGTGGGATTACCTCATCCAACACGGCTGCGACAGTGTGCAAGGGTTCATGTTTAGCGAACCTTTACCTCTTGAAGATTTAATTGTTTCCCCCCTTAATTATTCTCGGCGTCGCCAAGTTCAATAGCTGCGCATCATATATATGGCGCAAAGCGGGTCATATCCTAGGTCATTACGTTATATCTATGCGGGTGTTTCTTTTTTGCAACATGTTGAGACATTTCTACCGACTCATTCTCCTTTTTGTTTATCAAGTTTTTGATAATTAATGCTTTTATTGAATTGGTCTGAAAATGGCATAAGACATATTGTCAAACGCGAAAGTGGCACCACTATTCGTTTTAACGGGGCCATTAACATCTTCAGTAGAAGTTGTTGTTACGTTATCGATATTATTGAAGACGCGGGAGAAGAAGGACTTTTACAAGCACTTTGCGGAGGATTCATGATGAAACGTCTCGAAAAAGTATTTTTAGCACTATGCGCTATTGCTGCCGTGCAAGCAATTTCAGTGGCAGATGCTCACGCCTCTGAAGTAAAAACGTTAATGAAACATCTCGATACAGACAATGATGGTTTGATTTCTTTAAAAGAGGCAGTTCGCCATACAGAACTACTGCGTAATTTCGGGCTTATCGACGATGATCACGATGGTAAACTGTCTGAAACGGAACTTGCCAAGAGTAAGTTAACACCAAAAGCCATTACCTTAGCAGCGAATCAAGCATAGATAATGGTTCCAGTGGGTGTTTATACTGAAGCAGCCACTGGGGCAAATAATAATAATATTATGAGGGTAAGGTTCTGATAAACAAATTTTCGTTTGGTGAACGTCTGGTGCAATTAGGTTCACTGAGGCAATTGACGTTAGGTAGTTTTGTACTGGCCCTTATTCCTCTGGTTGCTTTGCTATGGCAGAGTCAAAGTGATCTCGCCAAAGTGGGGCAGATGACCACACTGGAAACTCGCTTTGTAGTAGATGTAGTCAGTGATATGCAGCGATTAGACAACGCCGCTGTGGATCTTGAGCGAAGCATCAGACAATTCGAAGTGCTGCGCAATGATCAGGTGGCGTTGTTATCGGACAATGCCATCGACCAATTTGCCGTTGCCGCTGACAACCTTTGCCAAGCTCTGTCGGTACCGGCGATTTGCACAAGACTGTCAGAACAACTTAGCCAATTGGCTGAATATCGTAATATTGAAGATCAATTGTTGCTGAACGCTTACCTTGCGACGGTGACCGATAGTGTTGATCAACTTCGAGATGAAGTGGAAAGCGCCATTAATGAGCGGGTTAAACTTCAGCAAGATGACCTGAATGCCATGCAAGCGAAACAGGCGTGGTCAACTGCGATGCTGGTTAGTGTCTCATTATTACTGATTTTGTTAGGTAGTCAGCTGATAGTAAACCCAGTCAATAACCTCAAGAAAATCATTCGTATTATGGCGCATAGCGATGGACAACTTCCACCTTTATCCCGCCAGGCTCCTCGAGAATTAATTGACGTCGAAAAGGATCTACACTGGTTGTATGAACGACTTCAACAGCTAGAACACATCAGAACAGCATTATTAAGGCATGCCGCTCATGAGCTTAAAACTCCCTTAGCCAGTATTAAAGAAGGATGTAGCTTACTGTCGGAAAATGTGGTGGGGGAGCTCAATAGTGCTCAACGGGAGGTGCTTGCTTTGCTAACTGCCAGTACGCAAAGACTAAATACCTTGGTAGAGAAACTACTGGACTACAATTTACTGCTACAGCAAGCTCAGCCCAAAATGGTGTGGTGTAACCCCAGCCCTCTGATTGCGTCATGCTTAGAAGACTATGCGCTTGCCATTCAAGATAGGGAGGTCACTGTCAACATTGCATGCGATCAAGTAAGTGTTGACGAAGAATTATTCAGGCGAATTCTGGACAATCTGGTGTCAAATGCCGTTGCGCACGGAGCGGTGGGTAGACCGATTAACATTAATTTATATCGTCTAGGCAGTGACTTGGTCCTCGATGTCGCGAATCGTGGAAAGCGCATTTCCCCTGAGTCGGTGCCAAAACTATTTGAACCTTTTATTCGAGGTAGTGAGCCAAGAAACGACAACGTTATTGGAACCGGACTGGGTTTATCTATCGTTGCTGACTGCGCAAGGCTGATGCATGGTGATGTACGGGTAGTCGATGTAGACTATGCCGATGTGTGCTTTAGAGTGACCATAAAGCAACCATAGAGCTACAGGAAAAATAAAAATGAAAAAAAGTGGTTTAATTGTCGCTGCGTTACTACTGACAGGATGTCAGCATTTTTCCCGACAAGGTGACAGTACTACAGAACCAGAAAGGGCGACCGATAGCCCGCGTTTTGCCACAGTAGAACGGCATTTTTGTTTGTTCGATGAGCAAATTGAAGACATGGCGTATAACTGTGATCCACGTTACTGGTTGAACAGGTGGATTGCCGCCGCCAATACGCCGTGGAGTAAGCGAAAGCAGCAGCTAGCAACGTTAGATGCTTCCAAAATGGGAATTTTACACGCCTATATTCTAGCCCTACCCAACGATACGCCTTACCAAATTCGACTGCGCACTCAATTGGCGTTTAACGATATCGCACCTAAATTAACCCCTTCAGCACAGGAAGTAATTAATGTTATTGCGAGAGCACAGAACAATCAGGTAATGGAATTAGAGTCAGCGCTAGTCGTGCTGGAACAAGAGAATACGTCACGCGGCGAAAAACTGAAAACACTGCAACAAGACGCCGCTAACTTACGAACCAAGCTAGAAGAATTGTTGCGTATAGAAGCAACACTGATGGATAAAAACAGGAGTACACAACCGTGAGTAGTAAGGCGAATAGTAAACCTGACTTATTGTTGGTCGATGACGATAAAAGCTTATTGCGATTACTCACCATTCGTCTTGAAGGCGAGGGGTATCAGGTTACTGCGGTAGAAGATGGTCAATCCGCGTTAAGAAAGTTGCAAAACGATAACTTTGACGTGGTATTGAGCGATTTACGCATGCCTGGTTTAGACGGTCTAAGCTTGTTTGAGGAAATAATGGGCATTCGCAAAGATATTCCTGTGATCTTGATGACCGCACACGGCACCATTGCTGATGCTGTAGCGGCCACTCAGCGGGGGGTATTTGGGTTTCTGCCTAAGCCTGTAGATCACGACGAGCTACGCACCTTGCTACAAAAAGCCTTAAGCCAGTCACAGGCGGCGCAACCGGGTGATTGGGCCAAAGACATCATTACGCGGTCGCCTGCAATGCTTAACGTGCTTGATCAAGCATTTCGAATTGCTCAGCGTGAAGTATCGGTATTGATAAGTGGTGCAAGCGGCACAGGGAAAGAACTCTTGGCAAATGCTATCCACAAAGCGAGCAACCGAAGCAATAAACCCTTCGTGGCGATAAACTGTGGTGCGCTTCCTGAAAATTTATTGGAGTCCGAGTTGTTCGGGCACGCCAAAGGGGCGTTTACTGGCGCGGTGTCGGCACATCCTGGATTGTTCAGAGAAGCGGATGGGGGCACGCTGTTTTTAGATGAAATTGGCGATATGCCAATGACCCTTCAAGTTAAGCTGTTACGCGCCTTGCAGGAACGTCAAATTAGGCCAGTGGGCAGCAGTAAACACATCGATATCGATGTGCGTATTATCTCTGCTACCCATAAAGACTTGCACAAAGAGATGGAGGAAGGGACATTCCGGGAAGATTTGTACTACCGGCTCAACGTAGTTAATCTCAAACTACCCTCGTTAAAATCGCGCAGTGAAGATATACCATTGCTTGCCCGTTCGTTATTACAGCAAAGTGCACAGCGCCATGCTGTCAATGTTAGTCAGTTTTCCGATGATGCCATGCAGCAGCTGGTAACCTCATCCTGGCCGGGTAATGTGCGTCAGCTGGTCAATGTGGTTGAACAGTGTGTGGCGTTAACGCAAACCCCAGTTATTCCTTTGCACTTGGTTGAGCAAGCCTTATCTGCGACAAAGCAGAGCTGGCCGACGTTGACCGAAGCACGTGATGCCTTTGAGCAACAATATTTACACAAGCTACTGAAAATGACCGATGGTAATGTTACCCGCGCTGCCGAATTAGCTGGGCGTAACCGTACCGATATGCATAAACTAATGAAAAAGCACGATTTGGACGCTGCCGATTTTAGAGCCAGTGGTGCCTAGTTTTATAACGGAAATTTATAACGAGAAGCACGTCAATCGCACACCCTCCTTGATAAAACAACCTGCGAAGGTGATTTCATACAAGTAAAGCGCGCCCGCCCAGTCAGGACTAAAACAAGCTGTTTTGCGCGGGCTGGGTGCGAATTGCTAAGTTGGTAATTGGCGGTCCTGGCGTGCGCGCATTGTATAAATCAACAAATTGCTGAGCGAGCCAAGGCGCATCTTTATTATCAGGCCGATGGCAGAAGAAATAAACGTCCTTACCTTGTGTCTGCCAATGAAGGACTTTGCTGACCCAAGGGATAAGACAGCGCTCGTTGTCATCGCTGTTGTCATTTCCCACAAATCTCACAACAGGGCACTGGCCTGTTGCAATAACATTCACAGGGACGCGAGGTTTTTTACGGCGTACTTCTGCTAAAAGCTCACTGTCACAGGGGCCGGTAAAAAGGGCTCGGGTATCCATAATAACGCGATTGGCGTTGTATTGAATAAGCAATTGATTCAGCTTCTTTTCGTCGTCACCTTTGGCGAAAAAAGCAAGGTGACGCACTTCAACAGCCACGTTTATCCCGTGGGGTAACAGGCTTAAAAAGCGCCCGAGGCTATCAAGCTTGTCGGGGCTAAACGAGGCGGGAAGTTGCAACATCATTAAGCCTAATTTTTCTTTTAATGGGGCGAGCAGTTCAAGTTGTTGTATGACGTCTTCGTGGCAGTGTTGCAATTGATGCACATGAGAAATATTTTGGTGAAATTTAAAGGTAAAGCGAAAATCATCACTCACCGCGTCGCGCCATCGCAAAACCGCTTCTTTGTGAGGTAGCGAATAAAACGTGGTATTGCCTTCTACTGAATTAACTTCCTGACAATAGAGCGACAGCGGGTTTTGCGTTTTGGGATAATTGGCAAACCACGTCTGCGGCCAATGGCTGTGTTGCCACATTGGTAAGCCAATGTATATTTTTCCGCGAGATATGGCTGATTTGTGCATATTTGTCATTGGGCTTTAGGAAGCATTTGTTTATACTATGCGGCCTTTAAATCATTACATTATGCATGAAGTGGGCAGGCCAACTAACTGGCCAGCAAGTTTACGTGATTTTAGTCAAACTAATAAGCCCGAAACCGCGCTCAAATTTACGCCAGTTTCACTGCATGCCAAGCAAGAAAAAATATCAGGGGTCAAGGACCATGCGCACAGATTACTGTGGGAATATCGATTCATCATACATTGGACAAGAAGTCACCCTTTGCGGGTGGGTTAATAAGCGTCGCGATTTAGGCGGTGTCATCTTTATCGACTTGCGTGACCGCGAAGGTATTGTGCAAGTGGTTTTCGACCCAGATCTTCCTGAGGTGCTGTCAATCGCCAATACTCTGCGCAGCGAATTCTGCGTTAAGTTAACCGGTAAAGTACGCGCGCGCCCGGAAGGCCAGGTGAACAAAGACATGCGTACCGGTGAAATTGAAATACTGGGTACGGGTCTTGAAGTGATCAATAAGTCTGATGTGTTACCCCTTGACTGGAACCAAGAGAACTCAGAAGAGCAGCGTCTTCGCTACCGCTACCTCGATCTTCGTCGCCCGGTAATGAGCCAACGCTTACAGTTCCGTGCAAAAGTAACTGGTGCAGTGCGCCGCTTTTTGGAAGAAGAAGGTTTCCTCGATATCGAAACCCCTATTCTTACTAAGGCAACACCAGAAGGTGCACGTGACTACTTGGTGCCAAGCCGTACTCACAAAGGCGAATTCTTCGCGCTTCCACAATCGCCACAGCTGTTTAAACAGCTTCTGATGATGTCGGGCATGGACCGTTACTATCAAATCGTTAAGTGCTTCCGCGATGAAGACTTACGCGCAGATCGTCAGCCAGAATTTACCCAAATCGATATTGAGACCACGTTCTTAGATGCCGATGGTGTGATGTCTATTACCGAGCGCATGATCCGCGACTTGTTCAACAAAATGCTAAACGTTGACCTTGGTGACTTCCCGCGCATGACTTATAAAGAAGCCATGACGCGCTTTGGTAGCGACAAGCCAGACCTGCGTAACCCACTAGAGTTAACAGACGTTGCAGACTTACTTGCTAATGTTGACTTTAAAGTATTCAGCGGCCCGGCAAACGATCCGAAAGGTCGCGTTGCGGCTATTCGCGTACCTGGCGGCGCGTCACTCTCGCGTAAACAAATTGATGACTACACCAAGTTTGTAGGTATTTACGGCGCGAAAGGCTTAGCGTGGGTTAAAGTTAACGACGCTAGCACTGGACTTGAAGGTCTACAGTCGCCAATCCTTAAATTCCTTAATGAAGATATCACTAACGCCATGCTAGAGCGCACTGGCGCGCAAAGTGGCGATATTCTACTGTTCGGTGCAGACAGCTACACAGTGGTTACCGAAGCAATGGGCGCGCTTCGTCTTAAGCTTGGTGAAGACTTCGAGCTGCTAGAAGGCGAGTGGAAGCCGCTTTGGGTCGTTGACTTCCCAATGTTTGAAGAATTTGACGGTCAGCTTCACGCTATCCACCACCCGTTTACTGCGCCACGTGGTTTAACGCCAGAAGAACTTAAAGCTAACCCAGCTGAAGCCTTATCTGACGCGTACGATATGGTATTAAACGGTGTGGAGTTAGGCGGTGGTTCTGTGCGTATTCACAACGAAGACATGCAATCTACCGTTTTCAACATTCTTGGCATTGACGATGAAGAAGCGAAGAACAAATTTGGTTTCTTGCTAGATGCACTGCGCTTTGGTGCGCCGCCACACGCGGGTCTTGCGTTTGGTCTAGACCGCCTAGTAATGCTGATGACAGGTGCAACCTCTATTCGTGACGTAATGGCGTTCCCGAAAACAACCACAGCAGCCTGTCCGTTAACCTCTGCGCCTAGCCCTGCTAATCCACAGCAATTAGAAGAGTTGGCAATTGCAACGGTGAAAAAGCAATCTTAATTTATGGCCTATAAGAAGCCTGAATCTGCACTGGTGGTATTGTACGATCAATACCACCGAGTGTTGCTTTTACAGCGACAGGACGACCCTACCTTCTGGCAGTCGGTAACCGGTGCATTAGAAGAAGGTGAGTTGCCTATCGACACCGCGTACCGAGAAGTCAATGAAGAGACTGGCATAGACGCTAAAGCACACGGCTTTCTCATCCACCAACACAACAAACAGAATCAATACGAAATTCGCAATCGATGGCGACATCGATATCCCCCCGGCACTGTATTCAACATAGAACACGTTTTCTCATTGCAAATAGACAGTGACTTACCCATTACCTTAAGTGAACATCTGCAGTACGAGTGGGTGTCAAAGGAAGACGCATTAAGTAGATTGTGGTCACCTTCTAATAAAGAAGCGGTATCTTTGTTTGTACCGAGTGTGTCTTAATGGTTATACTGGGTATAGATCCAGGTTCTCGGATCACGGGCTATGGTTTAATTGTTCGCAAGCAAGGTAAATTGGTGTATGTGGCCAGTGGATGTATACGGGTCGGAAACGCTGAATTGCCTGAGCGATTAAATAATATATATATGGGGATCAGTGACATTATTGGGCAGTACA
Organism: Alteromonas sp. D210916BOD_24; assembly: GCF_047159385.1. Classification (GTDB taxonomy): domain Bacteria; phylum Pseudomonadota; class Gammaproteobacteria; order Enterobacterales; family Alteromonadaceae; genus Alteromonas. The sequence continues at coordinate 2,410,063 of NZ_AP038333.1, read as the reverse complement.
AACCCACCCATTTCGCGATTGAACAAGTGTTTATGGCAAAGAACCCCGATTCAGCGCTTAAATTAGGCCAGGCACGAGGCGCAGCTATCGTTGCCGCAACGCAGGCACAACTGCCTGTTGCGGAGTACAGTGCCAGGCAAATTAAGCAAGCGGTGGTGGGAAAGGGAAGTGCGGATAAGTCGCAAGTTCAACACATGGTTAAGCACCTGTTAACGTTAAATGGTACTCCCCAGGCAGATGCCGCTGATGCATTAGCCGTAGCCCTGTGTCACGCCCATACCGAGCAAAGCCTGATTAATATGGCAGGACAAGCGCGCAAAACGGTAAGAGGGCGCTTGCGCTAAGCGCTGCCTGATAAACGCTTTCAAAGAGATTTTTCATGATTGGACGAATTCGCGGTACGTTGGCTGAGAAACAGCCACCAGAAATTCTTGTAGACGTAGCGGGAGTAGGCTACGAAATTCACATGCCTATGACCAGTTTTTATCAACTGCCTGCGGTGGGTGAAGAAGTGGTAGTGTATACCCATTTTGTAGTGCGCGAAGACGCCCAGTTACTGTTTGGTTTTGCCGACAAAATGGAACGTGGCTTGTTTCGTGAGCTCATAAAAGCTAACGGCGTGGGCCCGAAACTGGGGCTGACCATTTTATCGGGTATGTCTGCGACGCAATTTTTAGCCAGTGTACAAAATGAAGATGTCTCAGCACTGGTAAGTTTGCCGGGGATCGGTAAGAAAACCGCTGAGCGCTTAGTGGTTGAGCTTAAAGATCGTCTGGCCAAATTTGGTAAGACACAGAGTATCGTGGTGCCTCCACCGAGTAGCGATCTTTTATCTGGCAGTACAATTGTTGCTGTTAATGACGCGCGGGAAGAAGCACAGAGTGCGTTAATTGCCTTAGGTTATAAACCTGCACAGGCAAGTAAATTGGTAGACAGTGTCTATCGCGACGGGATGGAAAGCGAAGCACTTATTCGCGAAGCACTGAAAGCGGCTATTTAAGTCGCGGATTAAGCTGGTGAGCGCTTGTTTTACTCCCTCACCCATGGATATCGTTAAAGTAGAATTAGCATGATTGAAGCCGACAGATTGATTACGCCGGATGCCAGTAGTGAAGACGAGGTCATTGATCGCGCCATTCGTCCAAAAATGTTGGACGACTATACGGGCCAGCCTCACGTGTGTGAGCAAATGGAAATCTTTATTCAAGCGGCGCGAAATCGTGACGATGCGTTAGATCATTTGCTTATCTTCGGTCCTCCTGGTCTAGGTAAAACGACCCTCGCCAATATTGTTGCCAATGAGATGGGCGTAAATATCAAAACCACCTCCGGGCCAGTACTTGAGAAAGCCGGTGATTTAGCGGCGTTACTGACCAATTTAGAGCGAAATGATGTCCTTTTTATCGACGAAATACATCGTTTGAGCCCAGTGGTTGAAGAAATTCTCTATCCTGCCATGGAAGATTACCAGCTTGATATCATGATAGGCGAAGGGCCTGCTGCCCGTTCAATCAAATTAGATTTGCCGCCATTTACCCTCGTGGGGGCGACAACCCGTGCGGGGTCACTAACATCCCCGTTGCGCGATCGTTTTGGTATTGTTCAACGTCTTGAATTTTATTCTGTAAAAGACTTGACCAGCATTGTCGCCAGAAGTGCCAGCTTCCTCAATTTGCCAATGAACGAAGAAGGAGCAGAAGAAGTCGCGCGTCGCTCTCGTGGTACGCCGCGTATTGCTAACCGTTTACTGCGTCGGGTTAGGGATTACGCAGAGATTAAGGCTGATGGCACGGTGGGCGCTGATATTGCCGCGAAGGCCTTGGACATGCTGGACGTGGACAAAGAAGGCTTCGACTATATGGATCGCAAATTGCTTACGGCAATCATCGAGAAGTTTGATGGTGGACCGGTAGGCTTAGACAATCTCGCCGCTGCTATAGGGGAAGAGAAAGAAACTATTGAAGATGTTATTGAGCCATTTCTTATTCAACAGGGCTTTCTTCAACGCACTCCGCGAGGACGTATTGTGTCAAATCGCGCGTACCTGCATTTCGGATTTACCCCGTCAAAGTAAAACTTCTTATGACCGTCACTGAGGATAACACTTCAGTGATGGCATGCATTTTATTCAGTGATATGAAAAAAAGACAAAAAAAACCCGCTCAGGGAGCGGGCTAAAACAACAAGTGTTGAAGGAAATAAATCCAGGGAACTCATGTCTAACAGGAGAGTTACTCTTAGGTGACCGTGCCTTGCACCATCACGCTCTGTATGACTGATGGAGCGCATTATAGAGCGCTTCGGAAAAACTACAATTGAGTAAAATTATTGCTTAGCATTAGTTTTTATAATGTGTTAAAGCTTTGTTTAACTGCCGTTTAATTTTGTTTAAGCTGTTCTATATAAAGGGTTGGAGACAGTTTTGTTAGCGTCGCTTGTCGTGATAATTTGTTATTTTATCTATGAATTGGATTAATAAATTTTTTGTTTGAGGAATAGTTATGCATCTACATCAGGTAAGAGTGTATTACGAAGATACCGATGCTGGCGGTATTGTGTATTATGCGAATTACCTTAAATTCATGGAACGCGCCCGTACTGAGTGGCTTCGAGAGCTCGGATTTGAGCAAGACACTTTAATGGAACAATCCATCGCTTTTGTCGTCAAACGCGTTGAGATGCATAACTATGCGCCCGCGCGGTTCAATCAACTGTTGAGTATTGAAACTCGCGTTGTAGAATTGAAAGGCGCTAGTATGACGTTTCAGCAAATTATTAAAAATGAACAAGGCGTTACATTGGTATCGGGAGATATCATGGTTGCCTGCGTCGATTTGGCGGTTATGAAGCCAAAAAGATTACCACGTACTTTGTTAGGGGAAATTTCGCGTGTCATCTGATCTCACTTTTATCGGCTTGTTTTTGCAAGCAAGTTTTATCGTTCAACTGGTAATGCTGTTATTACTTAGTGTATCAATAGCGTCGTGGACGTTTATCTTTCAGCGCAGTAAGGCACTTTCTGCTGCACGCAGTGAAATGCGCCAATTTGAAGATAAGTTTTGGTCAGGTGCTGACTTGAACCGCTTATATCAAGAATTGTCAGCTAGAACGAATTTATCGGGTATGGGAAGCATCTTCTGTGCGGGCTTTAAAGAATTTGTCCGTCTTCGCAAGTCGAACACCGCGACAAATGGCATTGTAGACGGTACCTACCGCGCCATGCGTGTATCTATGTCACGCCAGGTGGAAGAACTCGAAAGCCGCTTACCATTTTTAGCCACAGCAGGCTCAATTAGCCCATATATCGGCCTGTTTGGTACGGTATGGGGTATCATGAATGCATTTATTGCATTGGGTGAAGTACAGCAAGCCACTTTGGCGATGGTAGCACCGGGTATTGCAGAAGCGCTTATTGCTACCGCAATCGGCCTATTTGCAGCAATTCCTGCCGTTATTGCTTATAACCGTTTCAGCCATCAGGTTGAAAAACTGGAAAACAGTTACGGTAACTTTATGGAAGAGTTCTCAGCAATTCTTCACCGCCAAGCGGTTGCTGCGCAAGCACAACAACAAGCCTAAGCGTTTACATTCCAAACGGAGGACTTGTTATGTACGTAAGAAAACGCCGCAGACCGGTATCAGAGATAAACGTCGTGCCCTACATTGATGTCATGTTGGTATTGCTGATTATTTTTATGGTAACGGCGCCGCTTATTTCTCAGGGGGTAAAAGTAGATTTACCCAAAGCTAGCGCAAATCCTATCGATCAAGAGGACACGCCACCGATTATTGCGTCAGTAGACGTAAAAGGTCGTTATTTTCTAAACGTTGGGAACGATCAGGAATCACCGATCAGTAAAGAGGAACTGGGGGCAATTGTAAAAGCGCAGCTGCAAAAAGAACCGAATACGCCTGTTGTCGTAAAAGGAGATGGTCAAGTAGCGTATAACGAAGTCATTCAGCTTATGGTGCTATTACAGCAGGCTGGCGTGCCGTCGGTAGGTTTAATGACAGATCCCGTTGAGTAATATTGATATGTCAACACCTGATAGGTCGACTCCCGCGACGCCCAAAAAGTCCAGTAGCACAATTTCCCCAGAGCAACTTGGGTTGTATAAGTCTCTGGGATTGCACGCGATATTAGCTATACTGTTGCTAATTAGCGTCAGTTTTTCTCCTGATCCGCTGCCTAGTCTTCCTGCTAACGCACCTGTAATAGAAGCGATTTTTATTGACGCCCAAGCCATTGCAGATGAAAAACGAGCTAAAGTACAAGCCGAAGCGCAAGCCCGTGCTGAGGAACAGGAAAAGCAGCGAAAAGCACAAGCAGAGCTTGAGAAAAAACGACAGCAAGCTGCTGCCGCTAAGCGTGCCAGAGAGAAACGAGAGGCCGAAGCGGCCGAGGTCAAACGACAAAAAGAACTCGAACGATTAGCGGCACAAAAAGAGCAAGAACGTAAAGAACGTGAGGCACAAGCAAAAGCAGAGGCTGAGCGTAAGAAGAAAGAAGCGGCTGAACGTGCGGAAATGGAAAGGATCATGCAAGAGCAGCTGGCACAAGAGCGCGCGGCTCAGCAGGAGCGCAGGCGCAAACAAGTGCTGACTGAGGTTGAGCGTTATACTGCGCTTATACAGCAAACTATCAAGCGCAACTTGTACTCTGACGACAGCTTTCAAGGAAAAACCTGTCGCTTGAACATTAAATTGGCAACGACAGGGTTTGTCACCAGCATACGGGTGCTTGGGGGAAATGATGCACTTTGTCGAGCAGCAGAAAGCGCAGTACGAAGAGCAGAAAAATTACCGGTGTCAGAAGCCCCTGACGTGTACGAACAGCTAAAAGACATTACGTTAAAAGTGGAATTATAGTGGTATGAAAAAAATAGGTTTATGGATAGCGCTATTCACCTTGGCATGCAGTGCAAAGGTTTATGCATCCCTTGAAATAGTCATAACCGAAGGGGTTGATAGTGCTCGACCCATTGGCGTCGTCCCCTTTAAATGGAAAGGGCAGGGCAGTATGCCGAGCGATATTTCCAAGGTAGTGATGGCAGACTTAATACGCTCGGGTAAGTTTAACCCTGTCGCTGTCGATAAAATGCCACAGTACCCGCAAACAGCCAGTGAAGTCAGTTACACCGCTTGGGCGACGCTGGGTGTTGATACAGTGCTGGTGGGCAGTATCGAACAACAAGACGCCGACCGTTACCTGGTGTCATATGAGTTGATTGATATTCTCAAAGGCCAGCTCGATGGTGGACAGTCAAAAGTACTCAAAGACGGGGTGTTAGTGACCAGTAATGACCACGTCATTGTTGCTCGACAAGCTGTAATTAGCGGGCGAGACTTCAGGCAGTATGCGCATCGAATTAGTGACATAGTGTATGAAAAACTTACAGGCGTGCGTGGCGCATTTCTGACCAAAATTGCCTATGTCATTGTACGCGACAGAAAGACAGTCGATAAACCTTATCAACTTGTCATTGCCGATTATGACGGTGAAAATGAAACCCGTTTGCTGTCTTCACCTGAACCGTTGATGTCGCCTACATGGTCGCCAGACGGCGAAAAATTGGCTTATGTAAGCTTTGAGAATCGCAGGCCTCAAATTTATATTCAAGATATTTACACCAGTGAGCGCACGCGAATTACTGATTTCCCTGGTATCAATGGTAGCCCAGTCTTTTCACCAGATGGCAAGCAACTTGCTATGGTATTGTCGAAAGATGGCAACCCTGAACTCTATGTAATGGATTTGGCAACGAAAAATTTACGTAGAGTGACACGAAATAGAGCGATTGATACCGAGCCTGCATGGCTCCCAGATGGAAGTGGTTTAATTTTTAGCTCTGAACGGGGTGGTAAACCCCAGATATATAGCGTAAATTTAAATTCTGGGAAAGTAAGGCGTGTTACCTTTGTAGGTGAACAGAACTTGGGCGGCACAATTACTCCAGATGGCAGGCAAATGATTATGGTTAATCAGACTAACGGTAACTATCACATTGCGAAGCAATCTCTGGATGGAAGTTCACCTCAGGTACTGACACGGACGTACCTGGATGAATCACCAAGTGTAGCACCGAACGGAAGCATGATTATATACAGCACCCTTCATGAAGGTACTCAGGTATTGTCTCTGGTATCACTTGATGGACGCTTTAAAGCTAGGTTACCAGCAGCCAATGGGCAAGTTAAATCGCCAAGTTGGTCACCATTTTTGTTCTAACAATTTAACGACTAAACAATAAAATTAAGGATTAGTAGGATGCAAATGAATAAAGTGATGAAGAGCTTCATTATCGCCTTGCCAGTAGTGACAATGATGGCATGTTCGTCAGGCCCTAGCGAAGAAGAATTGGCAGCAGAACGCAATCGTCTAGCACAAGAGCAAGCAGCTGCAGAAGCAGAAGCACGTGAAGCAGAAACACAACGTGTTAAAGCAGAAGCAGCGCAGCGCATGAAGCGTCAAGAAGAAATGGTTCAGCAAGAGCTGGAAGCGTTGAAAAACGAACAAACGGTTTACTTTGATTTTGACCGCGCCAGCATTAAGCCTGAGTTCCAAAGCGTATTAGATAAGCACGCGGCGTTCTTGGTGAAAAACCCAAGTGTTAAGGTGACTATCGAAGGTCATACTGACAGCCGTGGCACACCAGAGTACAACATCGCATTGGGTGAGCGTCGTGCTCAGTCGGTAGAAACATACCTTCTTAATGCGGGTGTTTCTAGCAGCCAGTTAAATGTGGTTTCTTATGGCGAAGAAAAGCCTGCGGTAATGGGGTCAACTGAGTACGCATTCGCACAGAATCGTCGCGGAGTGGTTGTATACCGCTAATGACTGTACTAGCGAAAACAACAAAATTGGGCGTCACCTTGAGTGCCGCCCTTGCTATTTCTGGTGCATTTGCGCAAGCCCCTGTGGTTGATGCCAATGGTGGAAGTGAGCTAGAGCAGCGCATTGTGATTCTTGAGCGTATTGTGAAAAGCCGGACTGAAATGCAGCATAGGTTGCAAACTCAGTTAGACAATATGCAAATGGAAGTGGATCAATTGCGTGGTGCGGTTGAAGTTAATACCAATGAGTTGCAAAAGGTACTTGAGCGCCAGCGTGAGTTGTACTTGGAAATTGATAAGCGCGTTGAAGCATTAAAGCAAAATGGCGCCTTGCAATCGAGTAGTTTACCCAGTGCTGGTGTTGAACCCACTTCAGTTACACCGTCGGTAACATCTGTGGTACAAGCGCCTCAAGCAGGTGAAGACGACGCATATGAAGCTGCGGTTAATCTTATCCTCAAATCGCGAGAGTATGACAAGGCCATCCCAGCATTTCAGTCATTTATCCAACGCTTTCCCAACAGTAGCTATGCGCCAAATGCACACTATTGGTTAGGGCAGTTGTTGTTTAATAAACAGCAGTGGAGCGATGCCAGCGAGCAATTCAACATTGTGGCTAACCGCTTTTCAGATTCGGCCAAAAGGCCAGATGCGTTGCTTAAACTTGGTGTGATAGCAGAGCGCACTGGTGATACCGCGTCGGCGCGACAACTGTTGCAACAAGTGGTTAATGAATATCCAGATTCTTCGGCTAAACGTTTGGCGGAATCTCGATTAAATAACTTGTAATACGCAAAGCCTCTTTAAAAGAGGCTTTTTTATGCATTAACGCTTTTGATATTGGAATAAAAGTGGCGGGATACAGCGAAATACTTCTGCACTAAATATCATGCGTTTACGTAATACTTCTACTAAACTTAGTAACAGCCGGTATAAATACCCAGCGATTTGTTTTCATTTTGACCGTTTAGTCGCAATTTGACAGAAAAATGAAAATAAAAGGACGTTATGGGTTGCGTCAAAAAAAAATCTGAGTATTATATGCCGCCGTTGCCAAGACACAGGCAACACAGAAAAGAAAGGGTCGTTAGCTCAGTTGGTAGAGCAGTTGACTTTTAATCAATTGGTCGCTGGTTCGAATCCAGCACGACCCACCACTTTCTCTTCTAGCATCAATGATGGGTCGTTAGCTCAGTTGGTAGAGCAGTTGACTTTTAATCAATTGGTCGCTGGTTCGAATCCAGCACGACCCACCATCATTGTTATGTTACCTTATTCCTCGTGTCATTTGATGGGTCGTTAGCTCAGTTGGTAGAGCAGTTGACTTTTAATCAATTGGTCGCTGGTTCGAATCCAGCACGACCCACCATCATCTACATAATTAATTGTCAAAAACAAAACCCAAACAATCACTCTGTGTTCGCGCAGGATTTGAACCAGCGAAGCTGGTCGACAAAACTCGCGCAGCGATTTTGAACGTGCTTTAGCACGGCCCGAAGGGCGAGGAACGCAGTGACGAGTAATCCAGCACGACCCACCATCATCCACATAATTAATTTTCAAAAAAAAGCCAAACAATCACTCTGTGTTCGCGCAGGATTTGAACCAGCGAAGCTGGTCGACAAAACTCGCGCAGCGATTTTGAACGTGCTTTAGCACGGCCCGAAGGGCGAGGAACGCAGTGACGAGTAATCCAGCACGACCCACCATCATCTACATAATTAATTGTCAAAAACAAAACCCAAACAATCACTCTGTGTTCGCGCAGGATTTGAACCAGCGAAGCTGGTCGACAAAACTCGCGCAGCGATTTTGAACGTGCTTTAGCACGGCCCGAAGGGCGAGGAACGCAGTGACGAGTAATCCAGCACGACCCACCATCATCTACATAATTAATTGTCAAAAACAAAACCCAAACAATCACTCTGTGTTCGCGCAGGATTTGAACCAGCGAAGCTGGTCGACAAAACTCGCGCAGCGATTTTGAACGTGCTTTAGCACGGCCCGAAGGGCGAGGAACGCAGTGACGAGTAATCCAGCACGACCCACCATCATCTACATAATTAATTGTCAAAAACAAAACCCAAACAATCACTCTGTGTTCGCGCAGGATTTGAACCAGCGAAGCTGGTCGACAAAACTCGCGCAGCGATTTTGAACGTGCTTTAGCACTTTTTTTAGTTTTAGGATTGGATAAAGTTCGGCTCACCCCCATATCTGTATCAGCGGATAAGCAACCAAGCTTAAGCGTAACGCGCGTTAATAGACTATTTTATTACGCTATTGTTACCTATGCAGTGTGTAATTTTTATGACAATTCGGTATAATCCGCCCCCTTATCGCAACAGAGATGTAGGTTAATGTCAGTAGCATTTCGAGTGGAACAGGTAGAGTATCCGTTCCCAGCAAAACCACAGCCATTATCAGAAGCACGCAAAGCTGAGTTAAAGGCAGAAATTAAAGCCTTGCTCAAGGCGCGTAACGCCGTGCTTGTGGCGCATTACTATACCGATCATGAGATTCAGGCATTGGCTGAAGAAACCGGTGGATGTGTTGCAGATTCTTTAGAGATGGCACGGTTTGGCCGAGATGCCGCTGAGCAGACGCTGATTGTGGCTGGGGTTCGCTTTATGGGTGAAACCGCTAAGATATTGAGCCCGGAAAAAACGGTGCTGATGCCTACGCTGGAAGCGACCTGTTCGTTGGATATTGGCTGCCCTGTTAAAGAGTTCAGTGAATTTTGCGATCAACATCCCGATCACACGGTAGTGGTATATGCCAATACTTCCGCGGCGGTTAAAGCGCGTGCAGACTGGGTAGTGACCTCAAGTATTGCACTGGAAATTGTTGAGCACCTGGACAGTCAGGGCAAAAAAATTATCTGGGGTCCTGATCGTCATTTAGGCTCTTACATTGCCAAGCAAACTGGGGCCGATATGCTGATGTGGCAAGGCGAATGTATTGTGCATGATGAATTTTCTGCGCAAAAACTTGCTGATATGAAAGCCCTGTATCCCGATGCCGCTATTTTGGTACACCCTGAATCACCTGCCAGTGTGGTAGAGATGGCAGATGCGGTTGGTTCAACCAGCCAATTAATCAAAGCATCGCAGACCATGGACAATGACACCTTTATAGTGGCGACTGACAAGGGCATTTTCTATAAAATGCAACAATTGACGCCTCACAAGACTTTTATAGAGGCTCCCACAGGCGGTAACGGTGCCACGTGTAAAAGTTGTGCTCATTGTCCCTGGATGGCAATGAACGGCCTAGAAGCGATAAGAGCGTCGTTATCTGGTCAGAGCGACGGTCACGAGATTTTTGTTGACGAAGATTTACGCAAAGGCGCGTTAATTCCTCTTGACCGCATGTTAGCGTTTTCTGCCGAGTTAAAAGCCAAGGGTGGCCTTTAAAAAGAACGTTTTATAAGCACTTGGTTAATATTTTCGAGCAAGTTCTTGATTAAGCGCGCCGCTTTACCTACTATACGCGCGCTTGAGGTTAAACCTTAAACCCCTTTCGTTATCGCTGATGGCATTAGCAGTAACAACAATTTGGAGAGATGGCTGAGTGGCTGAAGGCGCACGCCTGGAAAGTGTGTATACGTTTATAGCGTATCGAGGGTTCGAATCCCTCTCTCTCCGCCAATATAAAAGAAGCCCGCTGACTAGCGGGTTTTTTTATATTTGAAGACGTAGCATAGATAGCAAGCACCATTGACAGTCACTTCAACAACTCTTTTGTCGCATTTCTTTACAACAGCGTAAGATAGTTCTCTATCAGTATGAAAAACATATAATTTTTAAAAGGCCTGATTTTTGCAAACTGATTATTTTGCAATAAAGTTTTGCCATAGAGATGGGTTGTTCTAATACGCACTTTTTAAAAACAACATATGCTGGTGAAACAAAGTGTTTTGCATTGTAAGTAATATATGCCATAACAATAGAACGACTGTGTACATGCGTGTATTACTTCGCTCAAGATTGCAAGTATAACTTAGCCCGTTTGCCGAGAATAATGATGTTGAAGATGTTGCTGGCAATAATTGCCCTTGCTATAACAACTAAAGCCCATGCAGGTACCTTTTCGATTAATATAACGAGTACCGCCTCCATTGACCCTTCTGTTTCCCCCTTATTTGAACAGGCTATCGATTTCTGGGAATCTGCTTTGATTGGCACACAAGACAATATTGACGTGATATTGAATATCGATGCCTCCACACCAGCAATAGATGGGGTTGGTAATACACTGGGGCAGGCAACCAATACTACTGGCGTGATCGCAAGTCGTTTTCTATATGCCATAGAAGGGTTAATGCGCTTTGATATCGCTGACATAGGTAGATTTAGTCAATCTACCAAGCTCGACATAATACTTCATGAAATGGCTCATGTTATTGGTTTTGGTACGCTGTGGAATACAAATCAGTTTTCCCTTAGTGGCCTTCAAAATGTCTACATATCAGGCACAGGTGAGTATACCGGTTCGTATGCCTTACAGCTTTACCGCGAGCTATTTGATTCTAATGCTACGTTCGTACCGGTAGAACTAGATGGCGGCGCTGGTACGGCAAACGCGCATTGGGATGAAGGTTTTATTAATAATACCGGTGAGTTACTTACCGGTTTTTTAGATGCCAATACCTTTGTCAGTGACATCAGTTTAGCGTCATTTGCCGATATTGGTTACGTAGTGCGTCTGTCTGATGGTAGAATTTTAGGGCTGGTGGTACCCGCGCCTTCCTTCAATACTTTATTTGCGCTTGTATTTTTCTTATATGTCGTTAAACGTCCTTTCAAAAAGCGACGTATTCAGTAAGCGCGCTTTATCGCTTTCACCATTTATCAAGCACAAGTGTAATTGTTCAAAGTGTTAACAGTTTACTTTGTGTGTGTTTACGCGCAATCTACTAACAAAATAAGAACTAGTTAGTAGTGAAATGCTTATGACGAAAATCGCAGTGCTCGGGGCGGGAAGTATAGGGTGTTTTGTGGCAGGGTGCATGTTAAGTGTCATGCGACAGGGTGACAGCACGGTTCAGATAACGCTAATAGGTCGCGAACGACTACAACATGATATCCAGACTAATGGGATCACTGTCACCGACTTCAAGGGGCGCTCTCAGCACATAGCGCATGAATTAATTCAATATAGAACGGACCACCACAGTCTTACCGATGCTGACTTTATTTTACTTTGCGTAAAAAGCCAGGATACGGCACACGCTGCTGCGGTAATAAAGCAGTTTGCAAACCCCACTGCAACTATTGTTAGCTTGCAAAACGGCGTCAGTAACGCCCAAACGCTCAGTCAATTACTGACTCAACCGGTGATCAAAGGCATGGTGCCTTTTAATGTCTTTTATCAAGGGAAAGGGCATTTCCACTGTGGCACTGAAGGCGATATCGCCATTGAAGATCCAAATGGCCGTTGCCAACCATTGGTTCACCTACTGAGTAAAGCTTCACTACCTGTCTCGATTTATCAGGATCTTACTGGTGTACAATACGCCAAGCTCATCATGAATTTGAACAATGCGGTTAACGCGTTGTCAGGGTTGCCTTTGAAGGCTCAACTAGGAAACCGTCAATACCGACTCGTCATGGCTAAAGTGTTAAGCGAAGCCCTCGCGGTATTTTCTGCCGCGGGTATTAAGCCGGTTAGAACGGGAAAAGTTATCCCTAAGCTGATGCCTATAATTATGTTATTACCCAATTTTTTGTTTAATATTGTCGCGGCTTCAACATTAAAAATAGACCCACAAGCGCGCTCGTCAATGTATGAAGATCTCATGTTAGGTAGGCGTACTGAAATCGATTTTTTAAACGGGGAAATTGTTAGGTTGGGTAAGCAATATCACGTAAAAACTCCGGTTAACAACCATTTGGTATCATTAGTGAAAGCGGCTGAAGCTGAAAACAGAGGCGGCCCGAATCTTGCAGCCAATCAACTTTTACCTTAGTAAAGAACAGTGCACTTTAGTCAGATTAACGAAAGTGTAACCAGTAAGAATGAGACTTCTTATTTGGCCTCACCGGCGGTTATTTTGTTATTTGGCGCTATTAAATAATGTCTAAGTTGCTCTATAAGGCGTGTTTTATCGATAGGTTTTGATACGTGTGAATTCATACCGGCAGCAAGGCATTCGTTTATATCTTGCTGCATGGCGTTCGCGGTTAACGCTATAATAGGTATAGATGACTTGAGTTCACGGCGAATAACTCGGGTTGCGCTTAGTCCATCAACCTCTGGCATTTGAACGTCCATCAAAATAACATCAAATTTGTGGGCGCGCATGGCATCTATGGCTTGTTGTCCATTTGAACAATGTACAATAATTAAATTGCAATCTGCTAGCAGCGCTTTTATTACTTCAACATTTATAGCGTTGTCTTCAGCAAGCAAAACTCGCTGCTTGGAGAAGCCTGCTTCTATACTTTGTGTTACAGGGGAATATTCGGTAATAGACTCAGCTGCGGAAAAAGTTACGTCAAAGGAAAATGTACAGCCTTGACCCAGTTGGCTATCTAATTGAAGAGAAGAGTCCATGAGTTTTAGTAGGTTATTACTGATATTAAGACCTAAACCTGTCCCACCGTAAGTGCGTGCAATAGAGCTCTCCGCTTGGGTAAATGGAGTAAATAACTTTTTTTGGTTTTCTTTCGATATACCTATCCCTTCATCCTTTACCCAACAATGTAAGTGATAAGTGTTGTTAACCCTGTTAGCAATACTTACTCCTACTTCAACTGTACCCTTTGAAGAAAATTTAATCGCATTACTGATTAAGTTTGCAAATACTTGTTTGAGGCGTAACTCGTCGAACATCAAGTCTTTATTTAATGCTTCATCGATAATCAATTTTACAACCAGCCCTTTATTTTGGGCTTGGTCTGAAAAAATGTCAGACAGTGTATTTATGCATTTATGAATATTATTAGGTTTAGTAGATAGGGTTAATTTACCAGCTTCAATCTTCGAAAAGTCGAGTAAGTCGTTAATCAGTTGAAGTAACATTTCTGAAGCGTTGACAATCTTTTGGGAAAACTGTTGGGCTTCTGTATCGGGGTATTTTCTGTTTAGTATTTCACCAAATCCAATAATGGCATTAAGAGGGGTTCTAAGTTCATGACTTATGTTTGAAATAAATTCTGATTTTAATCGATTGTGTAACTCTGCCTTTTCTTTGCCGGTTCTATATAACCTATTCGCTTCTCGTGATTTTTTTAATAGTAAAAGCAATATAACTAGCGTTATTAGCGTTAATGTAACCAGTACTATTAATAATTTTGAGAATAACGCTTGAGTACGCTGCGCTTTGCTTTTGAGAATTAGGGCTTCCTCAAATGTTCGATTTTCCTCTTCCAATTGTTTGGCCCTTTCTTTTTCTTCTTCAATTTCTTGAATAAGGCTGGCACTTTCAATTAATTCTAAGTCTTCATATTTTTTTGCATTTATATATTCAAGATGAAATTTTTCATATTGTTCAAACGCTAATTTGTAGTCACCCTCAGCAGCAGTTATCAAAGAAGCGGTTTGCTCAAGTTGAGCGCGCCAGGTAGTTTGCTCATCTTTACGAGTATCATCATATAGCTGCCTTGCCTTATTTAAGGCGAATTTTGCTTCTGGTAATTGATCAAGCGCGAGGTGGGCTTCAGCTTTTAAACGGTAAATCTCACTGTCATAAAACGAAGAGGTAAGCGGATGATTTATCACTTGTTCTGCGAGTGTTAACGCTTCACTATGACGCTTAGCTCGAAAATATGTGGTGGCTAGTCCGTAAGTCGCAAGGTATTCTGAGTAATTGATATCGATGTTTTTATCGTAGTCAATAGCGCGTTTAAAATACAGGATAGCATTGTCAAACTCGCCTGTGTTGCGATACAAAATACCGATAGCATAAAGGTTTTCACTGACTAAAATTGTTTGCTTAGCTTGTTGTGCGCCAAGCAGTGATTCTTCGTAATACTCAAGCGCAATATCATAAGCGCTAATAGATTGGTAATAGTCTGCAACAATAGCGTTGTATAGCGGTTTCAGATCGTGCAGTTCGTTTTCAACAAGAATTGAGTTTAATGTATTAATCAGGTCGGCATTTGGGGCAAAGACCTGCGCCTCACTGTATGTGAGTATCTGATATATAATGCCAAAAGCTTTAATTGCGGGGGGAATAGACGGTGTGGCTATGGCTCTGTCAAAATAGGCGTAGGACTTTTTATAGTGCCCGCTTATACCATGCATGCGCGCAATACCTATTGATACCATAATGCCTTCGGGCGAGTTATTTTCAAGCTGTAATAGTAATGAAAAAATTTCCTCATCAGGTCGCTGGTGAATAGCAAGTTGATACTTAACATATAATGCACCTACATGTGTTTTTTCAGTGAGGGTCAGCTCGTCAGAATGCAACCACTGTTCGAGCCGTTTTATAGCATCACCGATAGGCATTGGGGATTGCGCCGCGACATTGGCTTCGAGTTGTTTTAATTCTGCTAATTCAAACGCAAACAGTGCTTTGCCTGGCAATACCAAAAGTAAACATAAGAGTAATACAACTTTAAAAGAGCGAGGCAAAGGGTAACTCCAACTAATATAGCATTACCAAATAGTAATCGATAAAGCGTGATTACTAATTTGTAAATTAGTCTAATTTTTTGCTTTAAAGAGCGACTAGAGGCTTTACCCATCAATATTTTTACGGTGGTTATTTACTCAATTAAAGTTAGATTCGTTTTTGTGGATTTGATTATCGACAACACTCACGAGAAATATAAAAAATTTGGATAGTATAGGAAACAAAATAAATGGAGGCCTGCCCCTATGAACGCAAAACCACAACTTAACTACGTTGAGTTTGCTACGCTGAACATTCAACGCTCAAAGGCTTTTTTCTCTGAAGTTTTCGGTTGGGAGTTTACGGATTACGGGGAAGCGTATAGCGCGTTTACCAAGGCTGGCCTAGAAGGTGGCCTGTTTAGTGCGCAGCGCGTGTCGCAAGCACAACGTGGTGCCCCCTTATTGGTGTTTTATTCCTCCGATATTAAACAAACTCAACGTGAAATCGAACAGGCCGGAGGCGCTATCTGCAAACCGTTGTTTAACTTTCCTGGTGGGTGTCGTTTTCACTTCGTAGAGCCGGGTGGGAATGAGCTAGCGGTATGGTCTGAGTCTATTTAGGACTAACAATAGCCCTGGCACAAAAGAGCATAAATTAGCGCCTCACATCGAGAGAGGCGCTTTATACGAGGGCTATTGCAAATGTCTTATTGTTGTTCTAAAACAATTCTCAGCATTCTGCGAAGGGGTTCGGCAGCGCCCCACAGCAGCTGATCACCTACCGTAAAGGCAGAAATGAATTCTGGACCCATATTTAATTTGCGAATACGGCCTACTGGAATAGACAGCGTACCGGTTACTTTCGCAGGTGTGAGTTCTTGCATAGTCACTTCCCGATCATTCGGTATCACCTTAACCCATTCGTTATGCGTCGCAAGCAACTGCTCAATCTCTTTAACAGGTAAATCTTTCTTAAGCTTTAACGTAATAGCTTGGCTGTGACAACGCATTGCACCAACCCGTACACATATCCCGTCAATGGGGATTTCAGTGCCTGTATTACCTAAAATCTTGTTTGCTTCCGCTTGTGCTTTCCATTCTTCGCGGCTTTGTCCAGAAGCCAACTGAGAATCGATATAGGGAATAAGACTACCAGCTAATGGCACGCCGAATTGTTCAGTTGGATACGCATTACTTCTGATAAAAGCCGAAACTTGTTTATCTATGTCGAGAATTGCCGAAGCCGGATCGTCAACTTTATCCTTGACGTTGGCGTGTATGGCGCCCATTTGACTGATTAACTCACGCATGTGCTGAGCCCCCGAGCCTGAGGCTGCTTGATAAGTCATCGGAGAAGCCCATTCTACCAAGTCGTTTTCAAATAAGCCGCCTAGTGCAAGTAACATCAACGACACGGTACAGTTGCCGCCTACATAGGTACGCACTCCTTTGGCAATACCGGCATCGATTTCTTTGCGATTGACTGGGTCTAATATGATAACGGCATCTTCTTTCATGCGAAGAGCAGAAGCTGCATCTATCCAATAACCTTGCCAGCCAGTGGCACGCAAATCATCATACACCGCTTTGGTGTAGTCGCCGCCTTGGCAGGTAATAATAATATCCTGTTTAGCAAGTACCTTTATTTCGTAGGCATCCTCTAATACACCTGCATCTTTTCCTGAAAAATCCGGTGCTGCACTGCCTCTTTGAGAGGTAGTGAAAAAGGTGGGCTCAATATGCGCAAAATCCTGCTCTTCTTGCATGCGCTGCATTAACACTGAGCCGACCATGCCGCGCCAGCCTACTAAACCTACTTTTTGTTGTGACATTAACCCGAGAACCCTTGTTGCTAAAATAATAAATACCGTATCGCTGGCGTGGTGCACAGCGATTATTCAAGCGTGAAACACGAAAAACGGTAACCCGCATTTTACCTGTCGTTTTTATATTTATTTTTTCGCAGTCTAAGGTTTATTTCACACGCTGGCTAGGAGGTTTTTATAAATATTATTTTGTGGATATAAGTATTTTTTCAACACGAGTCGCAGCGCTTTTGTCTGTTCACTGTGCGTTTACACACTGAATATGACAACTACTGGCGTTGTAACAATTTCATTTTGAATGTAATTGTTATGCAACCCATTGAGAGTTATTCGTGGAGGAGGTTTTAATTTATTGAAAATTAATAATAAAATATTATGGATTTATCTTTGCTTAAGCAATAAACCGCACCTTAGAAAAGGCGTGTCGTTTCACAAAAGTCAAAGAGCAAAGGGATAAATCATGGCTGAATCATTTAAATTTGAAGGAAAGCAGGGAACCGGTGGCGAGATGCATCAAACCAGCAAGCAAGGTCATCCTGTGATGACTACAGCGCAGGGCTGTCCGGTACACGATGATCAAAACACCCTAAAGGCTGGCGCACGAGGGCCCAGCTTGTTAGAAGATCACGTAATGCGAGAGAAGATCTTTCACTTTGATCACGAACGCATTCCAGAAAGGGTAGTGCACGCCAGAGGGGTTGGTGCTCATGGTTATTTTGAAACCTATGAAAGCTTAAGCGATCTGACCTGTGCTGATATCTTCCAACGCAAAGGAGAGAAAACGCCCGTATTCGTGCGGTTTTCCACCGTGGCAGGTAATCAAGGCTCACCAGACCTTGCCAGAGATGTACGCGGGTTTGCGGTAAAATTTTACACGCAACAGGGAAACTGGGACTTAGTGGGAAATAATATCCCGGTTTTCTTCATTCAAGATGCGATTAAATTCCCCGATCTCATTCATTCTGCCAAGCAAGAGCCAGACAGAGGGTTTCCACAAGCCCAGACTGCACACGATAACTTTTGGGATTTTGCGAGTTTATCACCTGAATCCACTCATATGTTGATGTGGGCGATGTCAGACCGCGCCATTCCCCGTTCACTTCGATTTATGGAAGGATTTGGTGTACATACCTTTAAGTTTGTTAATGCCAATGGTGAAATGAAGTACGTCAAATTCCATTGGAAACCAAAACAGGGAATGCAATCGGTGGTATGGAATGAAGCACTGAAGATAAATGGTGCGGATCCGGATTTTCACCGCCGGGACTTATGGAATGCAATCCAATCGGGCGATTATCCAGAATGGGAATTGGGCGTTCAGGTTTTCGACCAGGCGTTTGTAGACCAATTCGAATTTGACGTATTCGATGCCACTAAACTTATCCCTGAA
Source organism: Alteromonas sp. D210916BOD_24 (assembly GCF_047159385.1). Taxonomy (GTDB): domain Bacteria; phylum Pseudomonadota; class Gammaproteobacteria; order Enterobacterales; family Alteromonadaceae; genus Alteromonas. The sequence goes on along the minus strand of NZ_AP038333.1, from coordinate 2,391,448 downwards.
GAGCAAGTACCAGTGAAAATTGTCGGTAAAATGGTATTGGACAGAGTGGTAGATAATTTCTTTGCCGAAACCGAACAAGTCGCGTTTTGTACGCAAAATATCGTCCCGGGTATCGATTTTACTAACGATCCATTGCTGCAAGGGCGAAACTTCTCGTATTTAGATACTCAGCTTAAGCGTTTAGGTAGTACTAACTTTACCCACCTTCCTATTAATGCGCCTAAGTGCCCAATGCGTCATTTCCAGCAAGATGGCCACATGGCCATGCACAACCCTAAAGGCAGGGTGAATTACGAACCCAATTCCTGGGAAGCAGATGAGCACAACCCCAGAGAATGCCCCGAAACGGGATTTAGATCACACAACGAGGAAGTGGAAGGGAGCAAACTGCGTTATCGCTCTGAAACGTTCGCTGACCACTATAGTCAGGCTCGTCAATTTTATATCAGTCAAACCGATGTTGAAAAGCAGCACATTCGTGATGCATTTGCGTTTGAATTGTCGAAGGTTGAACACCTTAAAATTCGCGAACGCGTGGTGTCCCATTTATTGAACGTTGACAAACAGTTAGCTAAAGAGGTTGCAGAGGCATTGGGCATTAAGACAATGCCTAAGCCAGCGGAAGCCGCGATGCCAACACGGGATGACCTTGCCCCCTCAGATCCGTTGAGTATTTTGAAAAATGCCCCAGAGTCGTTCAAGGGGCGTAAATTGGGAATTTTAGTGTCTGACGGAATAGATAAAAGCGCGTTAGATAAACTGAGCAACGCAGTAAAATCGGCCGGTGGGATGGTTGAGCTTATTGCGCCAACAATTGGTGGCGTTGAAGTCGCCTCAGGCGAAGTGGTGGAAGCGGATCAAAAAGTGGATGGCGGTCCTTCTGTTCTCTACGATGCAGTGGCGTTACTGGTGACAGAAAAAGGCGCAAAAGCCCTTGCCAAAATGCCTGCGGCACGGGACTTTGTGTCTGATGCTCACGCGCACAATAAGTTTATCGGCTATGTCGAGGAAGCAATGCCCTTAATTGTAGGTACAGGGTTGGCTGATGGCATCGATGATGGCTGGATAAACTTGTCGTCTAGCAGTCACAAAGATTTTGTTAGCGAAATTAAACAACTGCGATTTTGGCAGCGTTAAATTTGGCAGTTAATCTTCCCGTAAAAGCAGGCTGCATGGTCAGCTTAATTGCTGGCCATTTTAGGTCTATAGATGAATAATAAATTTTTTCAGTTAATTAACGGCAATAGCGCAGTTGCGGCAGCGACCTTAATACTGAGCAAACCACAACGGCCAAAAAGAAAAGTACACGACCGAGTTAATAATAATTTTAAATATGGATAGCAACTCATGCAGCGAGACACAACACATAGGTTTTCTAACACCACATTGTACTTACACTGGATTATTGCACTGACCGTCATTGGTTTGCTTGCGACAGGGATCTACATGACAGAGAATGGCGTGTTCACGTTATATCCTTGGCACAAATCAATGGGTTTTGTGTTGCTGTTTGTTGCTTTGGCACGGGTTTTCTGGCGTATGGTAAACGGATGGCCCACGCCAGTGTCACAATACAGCAAAATAGAACACAACCTGGCGCTATTCACTCATTGGGTGTTAATCAGCGCCACATTACTCATGCCGGTATCGGGATTAATGGCCTCTGTTTTGGGTGGGCACGGGCTATCGGTATTTGGGTGGGAGGTTTTTGCCCCCAACTACAGTGTTGATGATCCCGAAAAAACCTTGCCTATTAATTTTGAATGGTCAAAGGTGGGGGGCACCATCCATCTATATTTGGGATACACTGTTATTGCAGCGTTATTACTGCACGTATGTGGCGCCGTAAAGCACCATATTATTGATAAAGATGGCACTTTAAAGCGAATGTTGGGCATACCACTTAAGTAGCTATTCACCGTATAGAAATAACTTATCCGACACCTTTAACTGAGGTTAGTGATAAACAGGGGGCACGCTATAGCGCATATACGCGTTGGGCATTAGTTAATGCTCTGCGGTATCATCAATATTTGGTTATCGGTGCAGTAGTGGTTAATGCCCAGATAAACAAGTGATAAAGTTGCTGTTATAAGAAAGTCGACGCTAAGAGAGACGTATGAGTGTATCTAATATAATGACTAAACGGGTAGTAAGTGTGCATATGGACGACAGCTTACAATCCCTTCGGGAGCTTTTTTCTGCAACTGGTTTTCATCATTTAATTGTGGTTCATAACCACAAATTGCAAGGTATCATTTCAGATCGCGATTTAATGAAAGCCGTTTCTCCCTTTGTCGATACCGTCAGCGAACGCAATTTAGACCGTGCGACATTGGACAAAAAAGCGCACCAGATCATGACTCGCGATGTTATTTCACTGCATCCCGACGCCTCTATCTATACCGCTATCGAACTTTTTAACCGTCATAAAATATCCTGTATTCCCATTGTCGATGAAAATAAACACGCGATAGGGATAGTTTCGTGGCGTGACATCATGAAGTTCATGCAGCAACGGGTAGAGTCAAAGCGCTAGGTATACAACGACGTTAAATACGCGCTAGGTAAGTTATAAAGCATGTTTAGACAGCTTTTTAATGTTGGCTAATAGAATTACCCACGTACTCGCGTAAATTTCACGAGCGTACGTGGGTATAGGGCAGGCGTTACAAGTTGCGGTAACTGACTTTGAACAGCAGGCTGTATAAAACAGGAACCGCAATAAGTGTTAGTACAGTAGCAAATGCTAATCCGCCCATAATTGTTACCGCCATATCGGCAAAAAATGCATCAAACAACAATGGCGCCATACCCAATATCGTGGTTACTGCTGCTAGTGCCACGGGACGAACCCGGCTTAACGTTGCTTCTATGATTGCTTTGCGAACAGACAATCCTTCTTCAATCTGAAGATCAATCTCTTCAATAAGTACGATAGCGTTTTTAATCAACATGCCAAACAAACTCAGAAATCCAAGTAGTGACATAAAGCCAAAGGGCATATCAGTAGCCAGAAGGCCTGTAACAACACCGACAATAGCCATGGGGACGACCAGCCATATAATGAGGGGCTGGCGGGCGTGACCAAATAGCAATACAGAAATAATGAACATTACCAAAAAGCCTGCAGGCAACCCTGCGCCAAGTGCTTGCTGGGCTTCACGAGAGCTTTCATACTCTCCTCCCCATTGAAGCTCATATCCAGCAGGTAGCGCGATCCCTTCAATCAGCGGGCGGATCCTTTCCAGTGATTTTGCTGCAGTTTCATTTTCACCTGGCTCAGCTTCAACGGTGATAGTACGCACCCTGTCACGACGATGAATACGCATCTCTTCTGTCATTAACTCAAGTCCCTGCGAGACCTGAGTGAAAGGGATATATTGACGTTGCTGCGAAGACCATACCTGAGACTCGCGGATAGATTGAAGTTCAGTGTCTTCAGCCTTTCCCATTTTGGCGATAATGCGATAGGCATAATCACCGTCTTGTACTGTGCCAAGCTGCACACCACTGCTTGCGTACTGAACCGTTTGACTGAAGTCAGAGTGGGAGACGCCTGCAATACCGGCATTGTAATTGTCAAACTGGGTGTTTATGGCAAACCCCTTTTCTCGCCAGTTGTGGCGCACGTCAATCACGTGACCATCATCCAGCAGCAGGTGTTTAGCATGTTCGGCCAATTGACGTAATACTTCGGTATCGGGGCCAGAGAAGCGAGCTTCTAATTTGGCGCCTGAGCCAGGGCCAAACTGCATGCGCTCCAGATAAAAGTTAGCATCTAGATCAAGGTCGGTAAGCTTGCTTTCAAGTTCAGTTTGGATAGTGGGTATAGCGTCTAAGCTTTTCGCGCGAACCATGAAAAATGCATAGTTTTCGTTGGCGCTTTTAGGCGCATACGTCAACGTGAAGCGGTCAGCACCTTGACCGATGAACGTTGTTACAGCACTTACATTTTCCATCGCCAATATGCGTTGTTCAGCTTGTTTGACTATGGTTTCAGTGGCGCGAATATCCCTGTCTTGAGGCCCCCAATAGTGCACAAAGAACAACGGGGCATTTGATGGAGGAAAGAAACCTTGTTTTACCATACCAAAACTGCCGTAAGCGACTGTGGTAATGACCAACAAGGCGCCGATAGTTACCCATCGCAGTTTTAATGATGCGAATAACACTTTTTTAAACCAACGCTGTGACGCAGAAGGACCTTTACTGTCAGATTGGTTCATGCCTTTTCGATAAAAGTGCGCACCCAGCACGGGTACTAAGGTGACTGCAAGCACCCAACTTATCATCAACGACACCAGTACGACGGCAAACAGAGAATAGAGAAATTCACCGGTGGCATCGTTGGAGAGCCCAATACCTGAAAATGCGGCAATACCGATGACAGTCGCACCCAACAACGGCCATTGCGTGCGTTTCACAATAAAACTCGCTGATGCTTTAGCTGTAGCGCCTGTGGCCATGCGTAGCATCATTCCTTCGGCTACGACAATGGCATTGTCAACCAACATACCCATTGCAATCACCATGGCGCCAAGAGAGATACGCTGCAACTGAATATCCATCAGCCACATAATAAGAATGGTACCTAATACTGTCACCAACAGCACCGCACCCACCACTACGCCTGAACGCCACCCCATAAATAAACACAGTGTCAGGGTTACTACCGCAACTGACATGACGAGGTTGTTGATAAAACCATCCACCGATTCGTCAACTACCGATGCCTGATCGTAAATAGGGGTGAGGGTAATACCCAAGGGAAGTTGCTGTAAAAGCTTTTCTACTTTGGCGTTTACGCGTTCACCCACATCAACGATATTGACATCCGTTAAGGCTGACACACTCAGTGTGAGTGCTTCTTCACCGTTATAACGCACTAACACAGGTTGAATGTCTGCGGGCTCTAACTTTAAGGTGGCTACGTCGGCCACTCTCAAGGAGCGATTGGTGCCGGGGATCACTACCGAAAGGTTCGATATTTCTTCGAGTTTGTCAGGGGCTCGCTCTACGATTAACCGTACATTTTTTTCATCGACTTTAACCCGGCCACCATTAAAGGGACGAAGGTTGTCTTCAAAAAGAGCGGCTAAATCGGGAAAAGATATTCCCAACCCTGCGAGCTGATACGGGTTGATGTAGGCTACAATTTGTTCTTTTTGCACGCCTGTCACGTTGACCTTTGCTACGCCTTCGGTAGTCAGCAAATCCCGTCTAATAATGCGTGCGAACTCGCGCAGCTCACGGGTGTCGAAATCAGGTGCGCTCAATGCATAGTAGAGGCCGTATACGTCGCCAAAGTCGTCGTAAACCTCTGGGTCTTGTGCACCGGATGGCAACGAACTGGTGGTGTCTCGCAAGCGCTTGCGAAGCTCATCCCATACCTGTGGTAATACCTTGCTGTCATAGGTACTTTTTACTTCGACAGTTATTTCAGAAAGCCCTGGCGAGGACACTGACGTCACTTCTTTTAATTGCGGCATCTGTTGAATAGCAATTTCGAGGCGTTCGGTAATCTCTCGTTCTACCTTTTCGGCGTTGGCACCAGGGTATTTGGTATAGACTTTAACTTGTTTAATGGTGAAGGCGGGATCTTCTAACCGCCCAATTTTAGACATGGCGAGAACACCGCCCAACAGCAGTATTATCACCATAAGCCAAATATTAACGGGCTTTTCTATTGAATAGCGTGCGATATCCATAAATTACTTCTCTCCCTGATAGGGAAGCACGTTCATGTCAGGACGCATTTGTGAAGCGCCAGCTGACACCACGCGTTGTTCCAGAGTAATATCACCTTCAACAATCGCCAGTTCGTTTTCAATGTGTTTGACGGTTATGCGATGCTGGCTGACAGTCTGGGTGTCCTCATTAAATACCCATACTGCGAAACCGTTATTGTCATCGCCAACTAACGCTTTTACGGGGACGACAAACCCTTCAGGATAGAGAGTGCCTTGAAGACTGACTTTGACTACAGCACGCGCACCCGGAGTCAGGGGAAGATCTTCACGTGGCGCCATAGCAAAAACCACTTCGTAGGTTTGTGAAACGGGATCCGGTTGAGTCGAGTGTTCTACGTAATTAACTGGATACCATTGTGTTCGATTCGTCGCTAATGTTGCGCTGGCTTGCTTGATCCCGCGACCAATATTCGCTGTCAGTAAGCGTTCAGGCACATTGATGTTGAAGTAGATTTTGGACACATCCTGAAGCCGCGCAATAGGCGTACCCGCCGCAACAAAGCTGTTGTTTTCAACGAGTCGCTGAGACACTTTTGCGTCAAAAGGCGCGTAAAGCTGAGTGTAACTTAAATCTTGTTCAGCGTTTTTTAAATCGATAACGGCAAGTTCGTAGGAGGTTTTAGCCGAGTCTAATGCGCTTTGTGCGACCAGCTTCTGGGCAAACATTTTTTCAATTCTGTCTAATTCCCGCTTGGCTTGATCTAAACGGGTTTTAGACTCATCAACTCTTCGCTCAAAGGGTTTTCTGTCAATGGTAGCTAACAGTTTACCCTTGTTAATATCACTGCCCGTTACCAGGTCGGTTTGTACTAGACGCCCAGATACCTCAAAGCTCAAATCGACGGTTTTTACCGCAGAAACAACGGCGGGAAAGGTAAACTCATCAAAATCTGGAATATTGCTGACAGTCGCCAATTTTACGTAGCGAGCAGACGCCTCGTCCTGCTGAGTTGCAGACTTTTCATTACTACATGCTGAAAGTGCTGTGACTGATAACAGGCTGATAACCAAAAGGTGAGAATATCGCATCAAGGACATAGTCTTATGTGATCCATAGTCAGGGTGTGTGGAATAAATACATATCTGGGCGAAAAATAGCCCAAAGTAAACTGATGAGTGCATTTTAGTTGGCTTAATTTGAAAAGTAAACTGTTCAGTGTAAAATGCTGGGTAAGTCCCATTGAGATTTTTCTATGACAGGTAATACACGTACACGTAGTGATGTGAAGCGCGAAGCCATTATTCAGGCTGCTACTCAGGCATTCCAAGAGTTTGGAGTGAATGGTACCAGCATGGACAAATTGGCGGAGTTGGCGAATGTGTCTAAGCGCACGGTGTACAATCACTTTGCTACCAAAGAAGAATTAGTTATGCACCTTGTAACCCAACAGTGGCAACGTGCAATTTTAAACGTTAATACCAAATACGATCCGTCTATTGCGCTGGATACACAGTTGAAAGACCTGATCCTACAAGATATCGAATTTATGGTGAGTGAGTCTCATTTGGACCTGGCACGGGTTGCGATTGGACATTTCTTCTACGAACCAGAAAAGTTAAAAGATGAGGTAGCTCAACTTAAAGCGCAAGAAACCGCCATGCACCGTTGGTTGAAAGACGCAAAAGCGGACGGAAAGCTCACTTTTGATGAGCTTGACCGAGTTGTGAATGAAATTGACAGTTTAGTAAAAGGCCAATGTTTTTGGCCTCAGTTGTTTAAAATTGAAGAAAGCTTAAGCGACAAGGATAAACGCAAAATCGCTTCAAACACTGTGGCGCTTATCCTCAGCCGTTACCAAGTCAGTGATATACATCGTTAATCAGCGAGTATGGTGAGTGCGTAAAGGGCATGCGCCCTTTAATTAGCGGTGTTTGCAAAATCGATAAGTGTTTGACCATCCATGCGATAACCTATCCACTCGCTTTTGGGCTTTGCACCCAGCGATTCATAAAAGTCGATGGCGGGTTTATTCCAATCCAGTACACTCCACTCAAAGCGACCACAGTTGTTGTCGACAGCGGTTTTTGCTAGATGTTGTAACAGGGCTTTTCCTGCTCCTAAACCTCGAGAAGCAGGGGAGACGTATAGATCTTCCAGATAAAGCCCGTTTCTGCCTTGCCAGGTCGAGTAATTGAAAAAGTACACGGCAAAACCAATTGGCTTACCCTCAAGTTCACACATAACACAATGTGCAGTGGCACCTTCACCAAATAAGGTTTGACGCAAATCCTCTTCGGTCGCCTCCATTTCGTGTTCGGCTTTTTCATATATGGCCAGTTCCAGAATAAACTGTCGAACTTGGGTGACATCTTCAGGTGTTGCTTGTCTTATTGAGATTGAATTGCTCATGCTACTTTCCTATTTAATTCATTGCGCTCTACCCGAACACAAAAAAATGAGCCTATTAAAGGCTCATTTTTTCAGTTTAACGAGACGCTTTTTTACATTAGTCGATTGTGCCACTTGTTTGAGGGGTATGACTAGTCATGGGTACCTCATCCGAGCTGCGCTGGACTGATTTCTTGCGTCGCATCTTTCTTTTTAAGTAGACGATAGGGCCTCGTAAATCGAGCAATATCAAATACAGACAGGGTACTAGGATCAACGTGACCACTGTGGCATATAATACAGCGAATCCTAGTGCCGCCGCCATGGGCACTACAAACGCTGCCTGAAGGCTGGTTTCAAACATAATGGGCAGCACCCCAACAAATGTAGTTATTGAGGTAAGGGTAATTGCTCTAAAACGCGCGGTGCCGGCTTCAATAACTGCCTCTTTTACACTGTATCCCTGACTGCGTCGTTGGTTAACGAAATCCGTCATTACCAATGAGTCATTGATAACTACCCCTGCTGCAGCAATTAACCCAAAGTTTGACATCATCGACAGATCTAAGCCTAAAACAAAGTGGCCAAAGACGGCGCCGGTAAAGCTAAATGGTATAACAGACATGATAATAATGGGTTGACCATAGCTCTTAAGGGGCACGGCCAATAAAATGTATACCATGATCATGGCGGCTAAGAAGAACAGGATTTGCTCGTTTTGCTGAGCTTGTTGCTCTTCGATATCACCACCTAGTTCTGTCATAACAGAGGGGAACATCTCCTTAAGTTGCGGAAGCAATTTTTCTTGGATTTCTTCCACTACAGCGTTGGGTTCGACTTTTTCTTCGTCAATATTGCCCCAAATGTAAACACTGCGGTAACCGCCTTCACGGCGAATATAACTGATCCCGGGCTTTTCTTCTAAGATCACCACATCCCCCAACATCACTTCCTCACCATTGGGAGTTTGGATCATCGAGTATTTTAGGGCGGCAAATCGCTCACGGGTAAGTTCAGGGTAACGCACCATTACGCGTACTTCTTCACCATTTCTGATCACGCGTTGTGCTTCACCACCGTAGAAGCCAGCCCCGACCTGTGAGGCAATGTCAGACAGAGTAAGGCCAAGATCGTAAGCAACGGGTAGCAAGGTCATTTGCACTTCTTTACTGGGTGGATCAATGGTTGAGCTAACGTCAAATAAGCCGTCTTGTTGCTGTAGCATTTCAATAAATTTAAGGCCGGCCGCATTTAACGTATCAATATCAGGGCCAAACAGCAGGTAACCAAACTCACCGTCATCGCCATCACCATTGACATCGTCAATGACAGTAAACGACTTCATACCTGTAATTTCAGGAATGGCTTCGCGCCAGCGACGCGCTAATTCGAAGGTGTCGATGGGACGTTTATCCTCGTGAACCAGAGGCGTTAGAATTCGGCCTTCCGTTCTATCTTCGTTAAACGCAAGACGGTCACGGATCATACCTGTACCAAACTCTTCAATAATGTCCTGCTCTACGTTTAAAATGGTTTGTTCAACGATTTTAAGCGCGTTTATGGTGGTCATATCAGAGACATTTTCATTCATCTCAATTTTCACACTGGGGAAATCGTGAGGAACTTTGGGATTAGGCACCATTCGTACATAATTAGCATTGATCAGGCCCATGCTAAACATCAAAAGTGCGATAAAAATCATCAACACAGCCCAGCGCCATTCGATCGCTCTTTCAACAGTGCGCTTGTATGGGCCATTGACGAAGGCAAAAAAGTTACGGTTAAAGCGCGCGCGCCAGCTGTTTTGTCTTACAGGTGAAAACTTAGTGTGTGCCAAGTGCGCAGGCAAAATCAATTTTGACTCAATAAGACTAAATGCCAGGCACAGAATAACCACCACGGCGATGTTATAAAAGAATGAGCCTTCAGGTCCGCTACTTAAGGTAAATGGTGCAAACACGGCAATGGTAGTGAGTACTCCGAAGGTGGCTGGAGTAGCTACTCGTTTTGCTCCGCGAATGACATTGTCGACGCCACCCCCTTTCGTTTCTATTTCGGTATACGCGCTTTCACCAATAACGATAGCGTCATCTACCACAATCCCCAGTACCATAATAAAGGCAAATAAAGATAGAATATTAATACTCACGCCAAACAGTGGCATGAGCATCATAGCGCCGAGGAAACATACAGGTAAGCCGACCATAACCCAAACTGCCAGTCTAAAGCGCAAGAACAGGGTGAGCATAAGCGCAACAAGAATGGAGCCCTGTACTAGGTTGGACAACATCATATCTAAACGCGCATTTAGATAATATGTCAGGTCTACCAGAACTTCTAAACTCACGCCTTGAGGAAGTGTTTTGTTTTTCTGTTCAATATACGCTTTGACCGTTTCCGCCACAGGAATAGTGTTTTGTGTTTTGGTGGCTTTTACCGCGATATAAATAGAGTTCATACCGTTGTATTTGAAGTAACGTTCGCCCTCGACAAAGCCGTCGTTAATGTAGGCCACATCGCCTAAGGTAACTTTAGCGCCGCCAGTGCCAATCTTAATGGGTATTTGTCTAAACTCTTCGCCACTGTAATACTGATTTTCAACCCGAACCGAGACGATACCTGCGTTGGTGCGTAGCTGGCCGGCCGAAATATTGGCAGAATAATTGTTAATAGCACGGGTTATGTCAGAAATAGTTAAGCCATACTTGCGCAACGTGTCTGGCTTTATTTCAATCGCTATTTCATCGTCAGGCGCTGATATTTCAACCAGTGAAATTGTGCCCAACTGTAATAGTTCGTCTTCTACTTCTTTTGCCAGCACCTTGAGTTCATTCAGCGGTAAATCGCCAACCAAAGGCATTTCAATTACCTGTTGTTGAAACTCAACCTGCGAAACGTTCACGGGCTCCATGCCGGCAGGGAAGGTAGCAATACTATCAACTCTGAGTTTGACTTTATCGAGTACGTCGGTCAGTTCTGCCTTTGTGTCAATTTCAAGCGTAACGGCACCACCGCCGCGAAATGCGCGAGAAACCGTGCGTTTTATTTCGGTGACATCTTTAACCGCTTCTTCGACTTTGATGAAAATACTTTCTTCAATTTCTTGTGGCGATGCGCCCGGGTAGTTGGCTTCAACAGTGATATAGTTAATTTCAACGTTGGGAAACATTTGACGCTGAATAGTGAAATAGCTGGCAATACCCATAATGATGATAAAAATCATCAACAGGTTTGCCGCGACTGAATTTCGGGCGAACCAAGATATAATGCCGCTTTGGGTGTCGTTGTGTTTTTCCATGACAGCTCCTTAGTTTGCTTTCGCTGTCACAAGTTCAGACGTCGTTTTTATCACCTTAACAGCCATGCCATTTTGAGGATACTCAGGCAGACTCATTACCACTTTATTGGGATTAAACTCGCCCTGTATGAGGAAGTCGCCATTTTCCTCTCGTACGACAGTAACCTTTTGGGATTTAAGTTTGTCATTGTCGTCCAATGTCCAAAGCAGGCGATTGGTTACTAATTCCTGAGGGACGCGGTACACATCACTTAACGTTTTCCCTTCAAAAGAAACAGTGCTGTACGATCCAAATTTCACCACGGGCTTGTGAGAATGAATGGCGTAAGGGTCTTCGATTCTTGCCACAAAATAGCTCATGCGTGTGTTGTTATCGATTACACCGGTATCGCGGTGAATAATACCTTTTACTTGCGAGCCAAGAATGTCGTCAACTTCGATTGTAATTTCACTGCCAATGGTCTTATCTGATAGAAAAACCTTGTCAAAACCCGCTATTGGGAAGGTCACTTCGGCATACTCTATGTTGTTGAGCACCGCCACTGCAGAGCCTTGGGTAACGTAGTCGCCAGTGCTGATATCACGCGATACAATAAGCGCATCATAAGGCGCTTTGACTTTACAATTTTCTAAGTCCCGTTGGGCTATTTTTAGCTGGGCCTGAGCTGATTTCACTCCCGCCTGAGCACTCATTACCTGAGGCTTGCGAAGATAGAGGTCAGTCACTCTGGCATCTGGCATTGTTTTGGCTTCTTTTGCGGCTACATCCGCCTGTGCTTGCTCTTGAATAAGTTGCGCCTGGGCACTGGCTAAATTAGCTTCTGCTAGCAGCAGGGCTGCTTCATATGCGTCGGCTTCTATTTCGAAAAGTACTTCGCCGCGACGCACCAAACCACCACTGACAAACTTTGCATTCCAACGCTCTACTTCACCTGAAACCTGAGCCGCTAGGTTAGTGGTTTCCAGAGGTTTAATTTCGCCGTAAGAAGTTAACTCAACACGCACATCTTCGGGCGTTAAGGCTTCTATCGTGACCGTGGGACGGGTATCGACTTCTTCATTAATAGCAGAGTCTGAGGCTGATGCTTCAATTCCCTTCATACCTAAATAGCCGACAACTAACACCCCGATAGGCAATGCAAACTTCATCCATTTCATAGCTAAATCTACTTTAAGTGCAAAAACTGCTTATAGTGTACCGCTAAAGTGTTTCAGTTATACAGACTAATTGTAACGAAAGATGAGTCAATTTTGTGTAAAGGAGTGTTGTTAGGATATCTTTATATCAAACACATATAATGATTAATAAATTAACTTAAGTCCTTAACAGTACAAATTTTGTCCCGACCCGTTTTTTTCGCATGGTATAAAGCTTGATCAGCAAGTTGAATCGCCTGTGTTAGCGTTTTGTCATTTGTTACTTCACACACGCCGAAGCTACTTGATACAGTTAATTCAACATCATGAATGTTGAGTGGGGATTGGTTCAACATATGCTTAATTTGTTTTAACGCCGTTACTGCATTTGCTTCATCAGTGTCAGGAAAAATAAAGATAAATTCTTCCCCCCCCCATCTGGCCAAAACATCTTGTTTTCGCAGCCTGGAAGTAAAGGTTTTAGAAACTTGCTTTAACACTTCATCCCCGTGTTCGTGACCTAATGTATCGTTAATATTCTTGAATCGGTCAATATCTGCAATTGCGACAGTGAAAGCTCCATCTTTACGCTCTAATCGTGCGTACTCCCTTTCTAAAAACTGTTGGGCACCGCGTCTATTGAGTAACTGCGTCAAATAGTCGTGTTTTGCCTGGCTTTCGAATTGGTCACTAAGATATTTCGCAGTATCGTAACTCTTTTGGCGGCTGTATTCATAAAAGGCTGATAACGCTGAAACAGTTAAAAATGAAAATAATAAACGTGTTTTAAAACTATGTGGATAACTCGTAACCAACAAGCTTTCATCAAAAACAAAAAGCAGCAGTACACACACACAAATGTAAGCAATAAGCGCAGCTAAACCACGAGTAAAACCTGCGAAGAACATGGTAACTGGTGGGACAATATACATCCAAAGCGGTCCTGTATTATCCTTTCCACCTGTGACCATCAAAATCCACGACAATACCATGAGGCAGATAAGTAGTAGTGTAATTGATAGGGTATGTGCTCGCGCTGTTTTATATTTTACCTGTAATCGCTGTGAAAAAATAAAGCTAAGACACGCTGATAACAGTATGGCAGAACGGCCGTAATCACTGTCAAAAAGCGCGCCTACTCCCATGACAAACGTTAAAGTAATACCAAAAGCAGCAAATACATTAACGACCACTATACGTCGCTTTGTCTCGTCTTTGTAATGGCTGCGAACACCGCTGTGTAAATATTGTTTTATTAATTCAACCATATAATTTACCGCTGTTTAAGCACCGTTTTTAACGTTGTGCGCTATGTCTGACGCTAATTGCTTTAATACTTCTCTTTTTGCTTTAACGCTGGCGGCGAAACCATCCTGAGTTAACGGGATTTGTAAAGCAAAAGCCCTGTATTTAGGTGCATCTTTTTCAGAGGTAAAGGTGTATTCCCCAGACAAATAGATGTCGCCGGAGTATGTTGTAATAAAATCGCTGATATAGAGTGACAAATGTACAGTGCTTTCTTCGTTAAAGACGTCATGTTGCACTAATTGTATCCCGCTTTCAGCAAGGGATTGCTTGAGTGTTTTGGCTATGCCTTCTTCTATGCTTTCCCCCCAAAGGTGGCTGGTAGAAATGTGCAGATTAGTATCGCTAGTTTGATAGACTAGCCCCCGGTGTTTTAAATATTCAGGCAATAATATTTTATCTAATGTAACGACTTGTGCTGATAAAGGCTGTGCATCGCTATTTTTTATTGATGCATGAGTTGGTAGCTTGTTGGTGGGGTGCAAAAGGTAATAAGTTAATGGCGCTGAAGTACCACTGCACCCTGTAATAAATAGTGCAACGAATAGGGGTAATATATTACTACCGAATAACGATTTGGATATGAAATGTTTAGAATGCCATTGCAATATCATTATACGTTTCCTTTTTACTTAATTTATATGCTTTCTCAGCTGAATATTCGTTAATTACGTTTTGCTTTGGGCTGAATGTCAGACGAACTCGACGATGAAAAAATTAAACTGTTAGGCGCCTGATTTAACTTAAGTAGTAAGGGTTGTATATTGCGCAATGTATCTTGCAGTGCATCGACCGTCTCTTTAATCTCTGACTGATTGAGGCCCCCTTCGCTGTAATTCTTCAGTAAGCTGTCTAAACTTATCAGCACTTGGTTTAAGTTGTTGTTCAGTGCCTTTGCATCAATGTCGCCAATGAGCAAATCAAAGTCGTCACTGGCTGTCTCAACCGATAGCGCCGCCTTTTTCATATCACTGACTGCTGATTGAACATTCTCTACCATTTCCTTTAATGGCAGCTGGTTAATTTTGTCTAAAATAGCATCGGCTTTCTGAGTGAGTTGGGTGAACTCGTTGCTCACCGTGGGGATCACTTCGTATCCGTTGATGACTTCTATTGGTGAGTTACTTTCTTCATCGGGGAAATGTTGAAGATCCACATAAAGCCCGCCAGTTAACACATTACCCATTCTTAACGATGCGCGAAGGTCTCTGGATAGCCAATTTCGGATGGTTTGTTTTATTGCTTTTAGCCCATCTTCGGTATCGGGTTGCCTTGCTTTACCCGGGTAGATATTGATTAACACGGGGATGGGGTAGTCGCGCTGCAAAATGTTACCTTCTACCGCAGGAAAGGAGTTGATAGCAATAACATTACCAATTTCAATGCCGCGGTATTCCACTGGGGCGCCCACCGTTAAGCCTCGAACACTCTCGTCAATTAACAACAGGTATTCTGCAGCAACTTTAAATCTGGCATCTGATGCCGCTGCACTGTCTTTGTGTACGGTAAAAAAGGCGTTGTCCAGTACTTGCTCACCTTTGGGCACGCCTTCGGGAATGCCAAAAGTGACGCCATTGGCAAGCAAGGTTTCTAAACTGCCCGTCTGTACACTAAGTCCACTGGATTCAAGCAATAATTTAACGCCACTGACATCCCAGAACCGCGTGTTTTGAGTTATCAGTTTGTGATAAGGCGCTTCAATAAAGGCATCGTAATACACCACACGTTCTTCAATATCAAACGAGGCATCCTCAAACTCACCCACTTTAAAGCCTTTATAAATAATGGGATCACCAGGTTTGTAGGCAAACTCATCGTCACTTCGCAAAATTACGTGCAGGCCAGGTGTACCAGGTGGGGTCACCGGTGGCCGTTCCAAAGCTTTAAAATGTAGCTTTTCCTTACCCTTGTCATTGGCTGACATGGCGATGTAACTGCCGGATAATAACGTATTGAGCCCAGACACTTCAGAAAAGCTAATGCGAGGTGCAACGACCCAGAACTTAGCATTTTCATTGAGTAAATGTGCTGCACTGGCATCAATTCGTGCGCTGACCAACACGCCGTCCAAATCCGGCTTCAATGTAATCTTTTTGACTTGCCCTACATCCAAATCACGGACTTTGATGGGCGTTTTGTTCACTTCAATGCCGGTGGCAGAGTGTAACTCTATGGTAATAAGGGGACCTTGATTTTTCCATTGATAATAGACCATCCAGCCGCCGAGAATGAGCACGAGGATAGGAATGATCCATATTCTGGATATAGACGAGGTAGGTTTCACTTGTGCTTCGTTAACCTGAACATCTTCGGTCATGGTAATCTTTTCCACCGCTGCCAAATAAGACGAGAATCAAACGTCATTGCAGCTATCATTGTTACAAATACGACGGCGCAGAACGCAAGTGCTGCTTGGCCTGGATAAATGGCCATGGTATTACCCATTTGAATTAGCGATACCAACACTGCCACTACAAATACATCAATCATCGACCAGCGGCCAATTGCTTCAGTTAGGCGATAGTATTTTATTCTTAGCTGTTGAGAGCTGGTTTTTTCTCGCTGCACAGAAAAATTTAGCCATGCGAGGATACCTATTTTAGTTACTGGAACGACAACGCTGGCAACTAAAATAATGAGGGCAACGGGGTATGAGCCAGACTCCCATAAAGCAACAACACCACCAATAATAGTATTAGGCGTTTCCTGCCCGAAAAGTTCAGTATACATAATCGGTAACGTATTGGCAGGTATATATAAAATACACGCTGTAAATAGCAGCGCCCATGTGCGTTGAATGCTTTCACTGGCCTGTGACTCGGTTAGGGGCTTGGGTTTAGGCGGCATTCCTTGCTGTAACCATATGGCATAGCGAGTGGTATCGAATTGGCTAACACATAAAGCTGTAAAAGCTGAAAACCCAATAAAGGCATAAAAAGACATACCAATGGTAACGTCTGCTAATTCGGTTATTTTGATCAGACTGACTATGGTTCCCACTAGAAAAATCTCCGCCATACTCCAGGGAAGTAGAGCCTTAACTACCCTGAACAAGCGCGGGAGGTAAAAGGGACGTTGCTGTTTTATTTGGGCCAACGACAGCAGCAATATACCGATAAGTACCATGCCTGGTAACAAGACGGTGGCAAGACTCGTGATGATCGCCAGTGACAGGTAATCTTGCTCAAGTAGCACTGTGACGCCAGTAGGTAAATCAATACTGTGTTTTTGTCCGCTGGCTTTGAATGTTAGAAAGTTGAAAGGCAAAGACAGCAAAAGGAAAATGATCGCCGAAAATGAGTAAGCTAGCAGTTTCTCACAGGCGTTATTGCGGTACGAAATCAATGTATGATGACATACCGGACACACTGCGCGTTGCCGATGAGAGAGGGGAGGGATGTTAACCTGAGTATGGCATTGTTCACATATCAGAGTTAAGTTGTTGGCTTGTGTCATAAAAGTTAGTATGCCACGGGGTCTGGGTGTAATATCAAAATGTATAACCTGTTGATTTTCATTAGAACAACACGTTGTTGCTTCAGCATAGCGTATACCAAGCTCATCGGGAAGTCAGGCCGCGCGAATAACAATAACAAAAGATGACGAAATTCATGGAAAAGATCTACGGTATTCACAACATATATTTAGCAGGTAGGAAACACGGTCGTCGTTTTATGGCGAAGCGAAGTATTGGTGCTGTGCGCCTTTGGCGAAGTTTAACCTTTGCACAACGCTGCTATCTGGTGGCTACCAGTATGCTGCTAGTGTGGTTTTATTTCGATATTAACAGCACAATTTTCGATGTTGTCATGTACAGTTTTGTGTTGGCTGGATTAACCAACGAGGTGTGGCCTCGCTTTATGTTGGTTTGGCATAGCCTTCCCGGTAAAGCGGCAATTTTGTTTATCTACGCGGTCATCGCTAATTTTGCCTTAGCATCAGCAAGCGGTATGGTTAATGATGTCGTAGGTGTGTCGGCAAATGCCTTACCATACAGCCATAATTTTGCACTTATTTTAATGATGCCAACATGGTTTTTTCTTACGTCGATAATAGCCTTAGTAGTTGTCACATTGTTAACGCCTTTGTATTTACTGGCGCTGCTGGTACTCAAACCTATTGGGGTTAGACGGTTTTGGCATGCACCTGATTACCGGTTTGTCTTCACTACTGCATTAGTGCGTTATATTTGGACATTGGCGTTGCTGTTTGAGTTAATTCTTTTAGCCGCGCAGGCGGGATTAATGGGGGCATACAATAACGGCGTGAGTGAAGACATTGTGTCAGTCACCTACGAGAAGGAGGCCAGCACCCCGATACCGTCATCCTCTTCGGTACAGGTGGAAGGGAGTGACTCGCTTACAGAAGATGATGCAGGTGTAGATACGCCGACAACGTCGGTAAAAACGGTTATTGATGACATTAACAAAGACCAGCCAGACATAGAAGAGGATGTCTTGTTATTGTGGGAAGAAGCAAAAGCCAAGAATAAAGCATTTAAACGCTCTCAACGTCGATTACTGGCTGAGTTTATCTACGAATTCGAGTCTGATTCTCGCTCCCGCTGTGCGCATAGCGACGACAGTAGGGTCATTGAATTAAATGACTATGAAATACTGCAAATTACACGTACACAATCTGAGGACAATGAAATAGGCTATCAATATGAAGTGTTAGCCTGTCGCTCTCCGGGTATAGGCAATACCCAAACCGCTGTTAAGTAGTGACAGACACATGCCCGTTAGGATGAAGGGCGATTACCTGGTACTTTGAAAAAAAGCTCGCCACTGGGCGAGCTTTAATGTGTTAAGTGACTATTTTCACTAACGCTTGCACTTTAGAAGCTGGCGTTACCCGGAGTGCGGGGGAACGGAATAACATCACGCACGTTTTGCATACCCGTTACATAGGCGACAAGTCGTTCAAACCCTAAGCCGAAACCTGAGTGAGGCACGGTGCCGTAACGGCGTAGGTCGCGATACCAAGCGTAATCTTCTTTCGATAGTCCCATTTCTTCCAGACGTGTATCGAATACATCAAGACGTTCTTCACGCTGTGAACCACCAATGATTTCACCAATACCCGGTGCCAGTATATCCATTGCAGCAACGGTTTTACCGTCGTCATTAATACGCATATAAAAGGCCTTAATGTCTTTCGGGTAGTTTTGCATAATGATAGGCGCACCTACGTGTTCTTCTGCTAAGTAACGCTCGTGTTCTGAAGACAGGTCAATGCCCCACTCAACAGGGAACTCAAACTCTTTGCCGCAGTTTTGTAGGATCGCAATAGCGTCTGTGTAATCCATGCGCACGAAATCAGAGCTGACCAGCTTCTCTAGGCGTTCAATGGCATCTTTTTTGATGCGCTGTGCAAAGAAAGCCATATCGTCGGGTAACTCTTCCAATACCGCTTTACAGACATACTTGAGCATATCTTCAGCCAGTTGCGCCACGTCTTTCAACTCTGCGAATGCCACTTCAGGCTCTATCATCCAGAACTCAGCTAAGTGACGTGAAGTGTTGGAATTCTCTGCGCGGAAAGTCGGGCCGAAGGTATAAACTTTAGACATGGCTGTGCAGTAAGTTTCTACGTTCAGCTGACCTGATACTGTCAGATAAGTTTCTTTCCCAAAGAAATCTTCAGAGTAATCGACGTTGCCTTTGTCATCTCGAGGAATGTTCATCATATCCAAGGTGGATACGCGAAACATTTCACCGGCTCCTTCGGTATCACTTGCCGTCAAAATAGGCGTAGAGATCCAAAAGTAGCCTTTTTCATGAAAGAAGCGGTGAATGGCCTGAGATAGACAGTTGCGCACACGCGTAACAGCGCCAATCACGTTAGTACGAGGGCGAAGGTGCGCGTATTCACGCAGATATTCGATACTGTGGCGCTTTGCGGCCATCGGATACGTATCTGGGTTTTCTACCCAGCCCAACACGTCCACATCAGTAGCGTCAATTTCTACTGCTTGACCTTGGCCTTGAGACTCTTTCACTGTACCTGTTACTGCTAGCGAACAGCCCGCGGTAAGGCGCTGAATGTCAGCGTAATTAGACAGAGAATTGAGCGCAATAACTTGAACAGGATCAAAGCAACTACCGTCGTGTAGTGCAATAAATGATAACCCTGCTTTAGAATCTCGGCGTGTTCTTACCCAACCTTTTACAGTTACCGATTCGCCAACGGCGTACTTACCCTTAAGTACGTCAACTACGGGCGCATGCGTCATGTTAATTTCTCCGTCTTACTAAACTTGTGTTGTTGCTCGTTATTGACTCATATTCAATAACAATGCGCTAAATGCACTAAATTTCACCATTGTGGTCAATGGTTTTGGATTTTAGGATCCAAAAATATCATGAACTGAGCATCGCGTTGAAGCGTATTTATGCTAAGTATCATGTTACGGTGGTGTCAAACTACCCAATGAGACGCTTGAGCCTGCTGAACTTTGCTGTACACCATGGATAAACAGGCCCTAGTATACTCAACCGTAAGCGGGATGCCAGAAAACAGAGTGACAAATGGGAAATAAAAATTCCACATCATCGGTAAAGGAGAACCCATTGCCTACATCAGAGCAGTGTAATCATCAAGATGCGTCAACGAGCGGTGAAATAAATACTTATGAGAAGTTAGCGGAGCGACGTTCAACGCCCCGCTCCCAAACGACATTTTACAAAGTGATGCTGGTGCTGAATGTCGCCGCATGGGTTGGGTTAGTCGTCGCCCTCATTTTATTTCATTACGCCAGGCCAGATTTTATCAGTGGTGTGCAAGCCTATTGGGGAATAAAGGGGGATACTAGCTGGTCTGAAGATTATGTGAGCGCAATGACCTTTATGTTATTGGCGTGTTTAGTGCTGAGTCTCGTTAGCATGCTAATGCGAGCACGCCGAAATCGCCGTCAAAAGGACAAATTTGGGGTTAATTTATTTGTGTTACTGGCAATAGTGGCTATCAGTTTAGTCACTGTAGCCACTACATTGGGGTTGTTTCCCGATTAATTCTAAATAGCCTTTATTGTTAACAGACATCGCCCTAATGTGCAGTACCTGCTAGATAAACGCCACCTTGATTAACATGTAGGTGTATATAGCATAGGCCAGTAGAAATAACCCACCTTCTAGTCGGTTAAGCCGTCCTTGTCGTTTTATGCCAATACAAAAGACAAATAAGGCAATCGTAGAGGCAAGCATAACAGCCACATCGCGGTAGAGAAAATCTGCAGACACTGTCATGGGCTGAATTGTCCCGGCGATACCCACAACGGCTAGGGTATTAAACATATTTGAGCCGATGACGTTACCGATGGCTAAATCGTGCTCACCTTTTTTAACTGCTATAAGAGAAGATGCCAGTTCAGGTAAAGATGTACCTACCGCGATGATCGTCAATCCAATAATAGTGTCGCTGACACCAAAAAATGTGGCCACTTCTACGGCACCCCACACCAACATTCGCGAGCTGGCAATCAGTAATAATAGTCCCGCAATCAGCCATATTACATGAGTTTTTACGGTGCCTTCGTGAGAATTGATTTCTTCGCTATATTCGCTGGCTAGGGCGTCGCTGTCGCCTTTCATGCCGTAGTAAATGCTCCAAGAAACCAACAGAACAAACAGACCGATTAATGAAAATGCGTCATCCTTTGACACTTCTTGATCCAGCACTTGCCAGGCGGCGAAAAAGGTAATGCCCAACAATACGGGAAGCTCTTTTTTAATGATTTCAGATTTTACCGCAATAGGGCTAATTAGGGCTGTAAGACCTAATATAAGTAAAATATTGGCAATGTTAGAGCCATAGGCGTTGCCCAGTGCAATACCCGAATTACCTTGAACTGCCGCAAAGACTGAAACAATTATTTCCGGTGCCGATGTGCCAAAGCCAATAATTAACATACCAATAAGCAAGGGGGAGACCCCGAAGTGATTGGCAACCGAAGCTGCACCACCCACGAATTTACCCGCACTCCACAACAGGGCAGGTAATCCAATTAATATTGCCAGGCTGGCCAGTAACATATTCACTCCTTAACTAAAACTGTGGCTTATTATTATTGGCTAAAAGTGCTTAAGACGCTGATTAAATTAGCATAACTTTTCGTTGTCATAACGATGAAAAAAAGCCGTGCTGATAATGCTATGCAACGACGCAGTAAAGCGTAAACTCTGCGCTGGTTGATGCGTGTGCAACGCGTAAACACCAACCTAATTGTAACCGACTATGCTTCGTTTATCGAAGCACAATAACTAGAAGCGAGCCATATGCACAATACACTGATTGTTACGGATGATGTTACCCCTTTTTGTAACACATCTTTAACCGTGCTGACCTTTC
Organism: Alteromonas sp. D210916BOD_24; assembly: GCF_047159385.1. Lineage (GTDB taxonomy): Bacteria > Pseudomonadota > Gammaproteobacteria > Enterobacterales > Alteromonadaceae > Alteromonas. The sequence continues at coordinate 2,369,277 of NZ_AP038333.1, read as the reverse complement.
AAGATTACCTTGCAGAGTTTCCTAAGCTAAACGAGCCGAAGACACGGGTTATTAACCTGTGTGACACTGCGCGCTATTTAAGCGAAGGTTATTATTGCTCGTTGCTTGCCCAAGCAAGAAGTCACCTGGTTTTGCCTTCTGTGAACACCATTAATGACTTGCGAATGGCGGAAGAAAAAAGCATCGATCGCATGGTTTTTTCGGTTACAGTTCAACAAGATAATGCAGTTATCAACGATGAGCCTCTATTAGTACTGTTTGGCGAAGTGAAAGATCAGCGCTTCAAACGGTTAGCGCGTCAGGCCTTTGAAAAATACCCTTGTCCAATTCTCGTACTAACACCGATTGTCACAGAATCGAAAGTGTCTGCTAAGACACCGAACAAAGTAACGGTAGAAGGCGTGGCAAGTGTTCATGCAAAGGCCTTTAACGAATTGACGGAAAAGCAACAAGCTCGATTTATAGAGCAATTAGAAGCGCATACCAAAATTCAGTGGCGAGCAAGTAAAGCGGGTAAGAAAGCGCGCTGGGATATGGCTATTTTAGTTAACCCTGAAGAAAGCACTCCACCTAGTGATGACAAGGCCATTAAGAACTTTGTCAAAGCTGCTGAGAAGGTCGGTTTTCGCGCTGATGTAGTAAGTCGTTTGTCTCACGAAGAATTAGGGCATTACGACGCGTTGTTTATTCGTGAAACCACAGCGATTGACCATCATACTTATCGTTTGGCACGTGCTGCCGAACGAGAAGGGATTGTGGTGATGGACGATACGCAATCTATTTTGCGTTGCTGTAATAAAGTCTTTTTGCAAGATGCGTTTGCTTATCAAAAAGTGCCTGCACCAAAAGCAACGTTTGTGTCTAGTGCCAGCGATGAAGTGTGCGACAAGTTAATTGCTGACTTTGGTTTACCTTTAGTGTTGAAGCTACCTGAGAGTTCGTTTTCTCGCGGGGTTCACAAAGCAGAAAACAAAGAAACCTTAAAACAACGTCTCGAACAGATGTTAGCGGAATCGGCATTGGTGCTAGTACAAGAATATATTTTTACCGAGTTTGATTGGCGAATTGGCGTACTAGGGGGCAAACCCATCTATGCCTGTCAGTACTTTATGGTGAGAAACCACTGGCAAATTTACAATCATCAGGGCGATAGATTTTCTTCTGGTGGTTTTGCCACCATGCCGACCTTTGAAGTGCCTAAACCCGTACTTCAAGCGGCAGTTAAAGCTGCCAAAGTGGTGGGCAATGGGCTATATGGTGTTGATATTAAGCAAGCTGGCAATGCTGTGTATGTCATTGAAGTAAACGACAACCCAAGTATCGACTCGGGTGTAGAAGATAAATATTTGGGCAAAGAATTGTATGAACTCATCATGCAAGAATTTGCTGACAGATTGGAGCAACGGGGACGATGATCACTTTGCGTGTAGCGACCAAGCATGATCTTGATGCGCTTCAGCATATTGAGAAAACATGTTTTACCACCGATCGCTTAAGTAAATCGCGTTTTAAATTTTATAGTGAAGCACAACATGCTGAACTGATCGTTGCTGAGCGCGCACTGAATACGGTGCCTGTTGAACTCAATGCCACGCAACCTGCACCTTTGCAAGGTGAAACGGGTATGCAAGTGGTGGGATATGGGTTACTTCTTTTGCGCCGTGGGACTCAACTTACCCGTCTTTATTCTATAGCTGTATTACCTGACGCACGAGGGCTCGGTGTGGCCGAGAAGCTCATAAACAGCTTGGGGGAGCGGGCACTTTTGCGGGGAAAGCGCTTCATGCGCTTAGAAGTGGCAGTTAGCAATATTGGCGCAATTGCTCTGTATAACAAGTTGGGGTTTAGTCAGTTTGGAATGTATAGCGATTATTACGACGATCATACTGACGCATTGCGTATGCAAAAAGTATTGGTACCCAGTAAATCTCTGAACGCTGAGGCGTATCCCTGGTATCAACAAACAACGGATTTTACCTGCGGACCGTCGGCGCTCATGATGGCCATGCGCGCGTTAGATAGCCGTTACGAAATGTCACAGGAAAAAGAGCTTTCCTTGTGGCGTACCGCAACCACCATTTTTATGATGTCAGGTCATGGTGGCTGTCATCCGGTGGGGTTGGCACTTGCTGCAGTTAATGAAGGTTACAGTGCAAAGGTCATCATTAATCAGGATGTACCGTTGTTTGTCGACGGCGTACGCGATCCTGAAAAGAAAGCCATTGTAGAAAGCGTGGAATCGCAATTCATTTTGGAGGCCCGAAGAAAGGGAATTTCGGTGGATATTACCGACTGGCATATCGAAGTGATAGACCAGACTCTCAAAGCGGGTGGCGCAGTACTTTGCTTAATCAGTACCTATGCATTTGACAAGAAAAAGGTGCCGCATTGGGTAGCGATTACCGGTTGTGATCCGCATTGCTACTATCTCCACGACCCTGATGCCAGTGATGGGCAACCTGTTGAGTATCAACATATTCCCGTCGCCCGTGAAGACTTTATGAGACTGGCCAGTTACGGTACACGGAAAGTCAGAACGCTGGTGCTCTTAAAAAAGAGTCGCGGCTAGTATTGTAGCTTCAGGGTATACCTCTAATGTACCTTTTCGCCGATACGCTTTAGTGGGTCAAATATACCGGCCCACTAATGTGGCAAAGAAGTACTATCTCTCAAGCTCATCTTTTGATTTAGGGTATTAAGCTTAGAGACCAGTTGAGACAGTTCTTTCACCGACCCAGAAAACGCAATGCGCTTGTTTAACTGTTCACCTTTAACGGCGCTTCCGTATAGCGCAGTGCTTTCAAAACACGCCGTCTGCTCATCTAGCGTGCGCCATTCATCTTTAAGATCACTTGGAATGCAATGGCGTTTTGCAATAATTTTGTCTTTTATTTGCAACACTTTCCCAATGAGTAATTGTGCATCTGTAGGCATGATACTTTCTCCTATTTCGGCTAACTATTGAAAAAGCATTGTTTTACAAAGGTTTTCAACCAACTGCTTGCAGAAGTTTAAATAACAATTACCTTTTCAATTTACGTTGCAGATTACCCTGCCTAATAGGTTTTGCAGTATCGATGCCAAAAATACTGTTTATACATTTTCAATGAGACTAGACGTTAAAATTACTATGTTTCAACTTCGGGCAGGGGTTAACCCAAAGTGAGAAGGTGTTAGCGGTAACTATAGCGTGGTGGCTTTTGTTTACTTTTTTTTACTTGGCAATAGCAAAAGTGCGGTGTCCAAATCAGTAAATTCAATAATATCGCGGTCACCAGACTAAAAACGATAGAGGAAGGGGAGAGGGGGATCGACGGGCTGAAATTTTTCATCACCCGATTGAGCGTACCATATTGAGATGGCGATACCATAAACACCAGCTTTTCGAAATAGTGGCCATGTTCTAATTTGCGCATGCCAAGTTCAAGCGTCGTAATTTGTGCAAATCGTTCGGCTTTTAAATTTGCGTTTTCTCTTACTACAGACTCACTGTTTTGCTTTAAGCTCTCTAACATGGCATCGACAGAAGGAAAGCCATGTTGTTTGGCTACTTCAGTAGAGCTGGTAATTTCATCACGAAGGGCATCGTAGTAACCGTTTAAGTACTGACGGTAATGATCGGCCAATATCGGCACCTGTAGCGCTATGATAAATAAAACGGCAAACACTACTTTATCAAGAACACGCACAATCATTTAAAACTCGCTTTTAATCAATGTATGTTGTTAACCAGTTGCCCTTACAGTCGCACATCTTAAGCCTGCCTGAAGCACAGTAAACGGGCTATCCTTAAAATTAGGATAGACTGCACGTCAGGTCAGATAAATTAAATTTGGTGAGGTTCCATTAAACCTCGATGCTATACCAACATAGTAAAGTGGTGGCTTAAATTCGTCGCTTCTTATTCAAAATTACGAATTAGCCGACACTTACTTCAAACTGGTGTAAATGGCGTGAGTCAACCGACTCAACTGCGCTGGGCTTATGATGTAAGGAGGCATAATGTATACCAGTTTACCAAATGGACGGATCCAAACCCCTTGTTTTACAAACTGCCGCTGTATCTGTGCGACATTCACGGCTTGCACGGTTTCAACAACGCCAATTGCCCCTAACACTCTGACATCTGCCACATTGGGTAACTCTGCACATTTTGCCAACTCAATCTGTAATTGTTTCTCAATAGATGGTACTTGGGTTTGCCAGTGGTTTTCGTTTATTAATGACAGACTTGCATTGGCAACTGCACAAGCTAGAGGATTTCCCATATAAGTTGGACCATGCATAAACACCCCTGGCTCGCCCTGACACACGCCTAACGCTACATCTTCAGTACACAGCGTAGCTGCAAGTGTCATATAGCCTCCGGTGAGCGCCTTGCCAAGACACAAAATGTCCGGCGAAATACCCGCATGTTCACAGGCAAATAATTTACCTGTTCTGCCAAAACCCGTGGCAATTTCATCGCAAATTAACAGCACATCGTAAGTATCGCATAACTGACGACAGCGTTTGAGGTATTCAGGGTGATAGATGCGCATTCCTCCCGCACCTTGCACAACGGGCTCTAAAATAAGCGCGGCCATTTCCTGATGGTGTTTATCGAAGATTTCTTCTAAGGGAAGAATGTCATCTTCACTAAAGGTTTGTCCGAAGCGGGTCTGCGGGGCGGGGGCGAAAAGTTGTTTGCGCAACACGCCCTCAAATAAGCTGTGCATACCATTAATAGGATCACACACGCTCATTGCGGCAAACGTATCACCGTGATACCCGTTGCGAGGCGCAACAATACGAGATTTCTCAGCCCGTCCCTGACAGGCCCAATACTGAATTGCCATTTTTATCGCCACTTCAACGGAAACCGAGCCGGAATCTGCTAAAAAGACCCGTTCTAATCCAGCTGGTACCATCTGAAGTAATGATCGACACAGGTCGATGGCGGGTTGGTGAGTAATGCCTCCGAACATAACGTGAGAAAAGGCATCTATTTGCTGATGGGCAGCCTGATTTAGTACAGGGTGATTGTAACCGTGGATAGCAGCCCACCAACTGGACATACCGTCAATCAGGGTTTCACCTGATGCCAAAGTCAGCTCTGCGCCTTTCGCGCCAGTGACCTCATAACAGGGAAGAGGGTTAACCGCAGACGTGTACGGGTGCCAGATGTGCTGTTTATCGAATTCTATATTGTTCAAAATTTAACCGTTAGTAAATCTTATGAAATGGTCAGAGTTGACAACTTTGCAATGACGCATAGACTAAGCGAGCATTAACTATTAGTAAAGGACAGTCAATGACACTGGCTTGGGCGCAAACGGCGCAAACGACAACTATTCGTAACGATTGGACGAAAGAAGAAGTAAAAGCGCTATTCGAAAAACCATTTAACGACTTACTCTTTGAAGCACAGGTTGTTCATAGACAACACTTTAATCCTAATGAAGTACAGGTAAGTACGTTACTTTCCATCAAGACCGGTGCATGTCCTGAAGACTGTAAATACTGTCCACAAAGTGCCCGCTATGACACGGGGCTGGAAAAAGAGCGGCTGTTAGAAATTGAGAAAGTCATCCAGCGTGCTAAAGAAGCCAAGCAGGTGGGGTCAACCCGTTTCTGTATGGGCGCGGCATGGCGAAATCCCCGTGACCGAGATATGCCTTATATTCTAAAAATGGTCGAAGAGGTGAAAAGCTTAGGTCTTGAAACCTGTATGACACTAGGCATGCTTACCCGCGATCAGGCGGTTGCATTAAAGCAAGCTGGCTTGGATTACTACAACCACAACCTTGATACGTCGCCAGAGTATTATGGCGATATTATTACCACACGGACATATCAGGACCGATTGGATACCTTGGAAAATGTCCGTGCTGCCGGCATGAACGTGTGCTCTGGGGGAATTGTGGGTATGGGCGAAACCGTTACTGATCGCGCCAGTATGCTGGTGCAGTTGGCCAACTTGCCCGAACAGCCGCAAAGTGTGCCTATTAATATGCTGGTTAAAGTCAAAGGGACTCCGCTCGATAGTGTTGACGATCTCGATTACTTCGAGTTTATTCGCACCATCGCGGTAGCCAGAATTATGATGCCTAAGTCTCACGTACGTTTATCGGCAGGCCGCGAAGCCATGAACGAGCAAATGCAAGCGTTGTGCTTTATGGCTGGGGCCAACTCGATATTTTATGGATGTAAATTGTTGACGACATCTAACCCCGATACGCATGAAGACGTGATGCTATTTAAAAAATTGGGCATTAATACCGAACGTACCCGTGATTTTTCTGATGAGGCTCACCAGCAAGTGCTCGAAGAGGAAATGGCACAGCAACAGCAGATGGATTCCAGCGAACTGTTTTACGATGCCAGCAAACCGCGTAAGGCATCTGCAAAAGCATCGCACACCGTGGAGGCTTAATGGCCTTTGAATGGTTAGAAGGGCAGTTACGGGGGAGGGCTGAGCAAGGTTTGCTTCGCCAACGCCACTGCCAACAATATGAACGCGAGAACGTCATTTGTATTAATGGCGAACACTACCTCAATTTTTCCAGTAATGACTATCTGGGAATGCGCCAGCACGATGGGCTGTTACAGGCTTGGGTGGAAGGCTTAGCGCAATTTGGTGGCGGCAGCGGTGCATCACCGCTGGTCACCGGCCATACCCAGGCACACCTTGCCCTTGAAAGCTATCTCGCGGACGGATTAAACCGCGAAGCCGCGTTGTTGTTTAACTCTGGTTTTGCAGCGAACCAAGCGCTGTGTATGGCATTGTTTGGTCACTTGCCCAAGTCTACACCCGTTTCACATCGACAAGGTGGGGAAGTCAATACGACGGCAAACCGCGCATCTATATACGCAGATAAACTGATGCACGCCTCGTTTCTGGAAGGGGCGCTAAGTGTGGGTAATAATGCCCGTTTACGTCGTTTCAAACACAATGATGTGGACAATTTACGCCGCTTGTTGAGCCAGCAACACACGCACATTCAAGATGAGAATTTCGCTGATATTCTCATTGCATCCGAAGGTATTTTTAGCATGGATGGCGACTCTGCGCCGTGCGAGGCACTTGCTCAAGTGGCCGAGCAGTACAACGCCTGGTTTATGTTAGATGATGCCCATGGCATGGGGGTGTTGGGAGAGCGTGGTTTAGGGACGGTAGACGCATTGGGGTTAACCCAATCGCAAGTGCCCATTGTAATGGGAACCTTTGGCAAAGCCATTGGAACGGCCGGGGCATTTATTGCGGGAAGCCAAACGCTTATTGATTACTTGGTTAATTTTGCCAAACACTATGTTTATTCTACGGCAATGCCACCGGCGCAAGCGGTTGCAACGCTGTACTCACTGACGCACATCGCCAGTGATCACGACCGCCGTGACAAGCTCACACAAAATATTGCCTACTTTAGAGCTGGCTTTGCCAATCAGTTTCCTCAATTAGGTGAAAGTACCCTGCATTTAGGTGATTCTAGCAGTGCCATTCAGCCTATTATAGTGGGTGACACCCAACGTGCGTTGCGCTTAAGTGAAGGACTTAAACGCCGTGGCATATGGGTATCCGCTATACGTTACCCCACTGTGCCAAAGCATCAAGACCGATTAAGAGTGACACTGTCCAGTCTCCATACAACACAAGACATTGATGTGTTGCTGGATGCTCTCGTGTTAGCGTGTAAGGAGTTGTAGATGTCACTTGGACTTCTTACTGATACAGTTAGTAAACGTGAGGCCATCGGCGTAGATTTTGGTACTTCAAAGGACCACATAGAAAAACGCCAATCGTCGGTTACTCACTTGAAAAATGGCGTAGTCAGTGAAAATGCAGTGGCTAAGCGCTTTTCTAAAGCCGCAGTCAAATACGATGCGTTAGCGGGCATTCAAAAGCGAGTGGCAGAGCAGACATTGGGCAATTTACCTGCACAGCTTAAGGGGAATGCCATCGATATCGGTTGTGGGACCGGCATCCATACCTCTGCATTGCATGCGCGTGGGGCTAATGCTTTTGGAATCGATATCGCCGAAGGTATGCTAACGTTGGCCCGACAAAATTACCCGAAAGTAAAATTTGTTCAAGCCAGTGCGCTGGCGTTGCCTTTTCATCAGGCGACCTTCAACACCGTATTTTCGTCTATGGCATTGCAGTGGGTTAAAAATACGTTTCGTGCCGCACAGCAAATAGCTCATATACTTGCGCCTTGTGGCGTAGCTGAACTGGCCATAATGGTGGATGGCTCGTTTGAAGAGCTTAAAAACGCGCGCAAGATGGCGCATTTAACTGACGCCAATACCCCGATGGCAAATTCAGCTTCATGGGAAGCGGCATTTAATCAGGCGGGACTCAGTGTATCTCGTGTCATTACCCGCGACTATGTCGATACCCACCCGGACATCATGTCTTTATTGCGTTCGGTAAAAGGCGTTGGGGCAGGGGAAACCGGAAAACACCAAGCGCCTTTGTCGCGCCAGCAGGTCAAAGCGCTCTCGGCGGTTTATCACAACACTAGCCCTGTGCAAGGTGAGCTGCCTTTAACGTATCGTATTAGCCATTTCAGATTGGAAAAAAAATGAAGCAGTATTTTATTACAGGTACCGATACTGAAGTCGGCAAAACATATGTGACCTGTCACTTACTGCGCGCTGCAGGGCGCGCCCAGCGTCGAGCGATAGGGTACAAACCCATCGCGGCAGGTTGCGATTTTGTCAGTGGTAGCTGGGTGAACGAAGACGCCGCAAATATTCAAAAAGCCAGTAGCCTTAATTTGCCCATTGAAACCATCAACCCAATAGCGCTTAAACCACCCATTGCGCCGCATATTGCAGCAGTGGAAGAAGGGGTGCAACTAACCGAAGTGGCAATAAAAGACGGGCTTACTGCGCTTCAACAAAATCAGCCCGATTTACTGCTTATGGAAGGCGCAGGAGGTTGGCGATTACCTTTAACTGTTGGGGAAAGCGGCACACCAACTCACTACTTATCTGATGTCGTGGTGGGTCTAAACATGGAGGTTATTTTAGTTGTAGGCATGCGTCTTGGTTGTCTTAATCACGCCATACTCACCGCAGAAGCCATTCGACGGGACGGTTTGACAATAAAGGGGTGGGTAGCAAACGACATTACGGGCAACATGACGCGATACCAAGAAAATCTGGCGTCGTTAAAAGCCATGTTACCTGAGCCGTTGCTATGTGAATTTCCCTACCGCCGTGCGCCTCAAGAAGAAAACTTAGCTCTCTTGATTAAGCAGCTGTGTTAGGTCTTGACCACTTTGAATGGCTTTTTTGTCATTTCCTAAAAAGATAAACCCATCTTTGTTACCTTTTAACGTAAGCGTACGCTTACTTAGTACGAGTGCCGTGCCTTCCCGTATAGCGACTACAGGCGTAGACGGGTTTAACGCGGTAAACTCAGCAAGACGCTGATCGCGGGTTTCGCCATTGTGTCCCGGTGGCTGATAGTCGGTGTAATGCGGGTTTATCTGAAAGGGAACAATATCCAGTGCATCAAAACTCGGTGGCTCAATAATCGGCATATCGTTGGTGGTTCTGATTGATTGGCCGCATATGTTGGACCCAGCACTCCAGCCAATATAAGGCGTGGCGTCTGCAATGGCATGCTTAAGCGGTACCATTAACGCGTTGGCATAGAGCTTGGACAGAAGGTGAAAAGTATTGCCTCCTCCCACGACAATAGCCTGTCCATTTTTCTTCGCATTGTTAATGGCCAAAGCAGGATCATCAAAAGTGTGCAAACCTACGACTTTGCATTCTGGCAGGGCGCTGGCCACCGCCTCGACATAGGCATCAAAAGATTGGGTGACGGCTGCATAAGGAATAAATAGAAGGTCGCGAATATCACCTAAGTGTGCAAAAATATGTGCTCTGGCATGTTCAAGATAAGGTTCGCTACCTTGGCGCGAACTGCTGAGCATAAGTACGTGTGCGGTCATACAAACTCCACAATTTTTCTGACGGCGTATCATACGTGAATCTTCACAGAAAGTTTAGTCACGTTCCGTCACAGCATAGTTTTAAAGGAATCTGCATGAAACAATCGACGTCGGTTTTATTTGTCTGCTTAGGCAATATATGTCGTTCACCGACCGCAGAGGCGGTTTTCAAACACAAGGCTTCTCAGGCGGGTTTAGATCTCTTCGTTGACTCAGCAGGTACCCATGGTTATCACATTGGCAACCCACCAGATAAACGCTCTCAAGCTGTAGGGGTAGAAAGAGGGTACAGCTTTAAAGGGGTCAAGTGTCGTCGCGTGGATGAAAGTGACTTTGAAAAATTTGATTACATTCTCGCCATGGATCTCAGTAATTTAGCTAATCTTCATGGCATGTCGCCTTCCCAATATCACGACAAAATTAAGTTGTTTTTGGATTTTTCAGAGGTAGAGGATAAAGAAGTACCCGACCCTTATTATGGCGGCAAGCGCGGTTTTGAGTTGGTATTGGACCTCATTGAAGAAGCCTCAGAAGGTCTGATTGCACATATTAAACAGCATAACCTCTAGGGCTTAAAATTGACCAAAGCAACGTGGCTAACAGGGATGCTGGTTATTGTTTTAGTTATTGCAATAACTGGAGTCTTGGGAACAGTGTGGTATACAGATACCCCAGTAGCCCTCAAGCAGCACATCACTTTTCAACTGCAAATACCACTCGTATTAACGGCGATGTTAGTGGGGGCCGCATTATCGGTAAGTGGCGCGACCTTACAAGTCGTGCTTAAAAATCCCCTTGCCGATCCGGGAATAATTGGGATCACCAGTGGTGCTAGTTTGGTTGCGGCTTTCTTGCTACTTATTGTGCCACCCTGGGCACAAGCCTACTTGCACTATTTACTGCCATTGGGGTGTTTTATCGGTGCGTTGGCCAGTACATTACTCATTTATCGTATAGCGCGGCGATTATTGGGTTCGAGTACCGCCGTTATTCTTTCAGGTGTCGCCATATCAACCTTAAGTGGCGCCATCATAGCGTGGTTGTATCTGTTTAGTGACGCCAATGCACTGCGTAACCTCACATTTTGGTTGATGGGGAGTTTGTACCAAACCACGTGGCCAGTGTTGGCTATAGGCGGGCCATTTATCGCCGGTGCTGTGGGGCTTCAGCTGTTTTACGCGAATGACTTAAACCGACTTTATGGCGGGGATATCGCCGCTAAAAGCAGTGGTGTGAACGTCGATACACTCACTGAAAAGCTATTGATAGCGAGTGCCGTAGCGGTAGGAGCTGCGGTCTCAATGGCTGGCTCAATTGCGTTTGTGGGCTTGTTGATCCCTCATGTATTACGTTTGATTGTAGGGCATGATAATCGACTTATTTTGCCTTTAAGTGGTGTTGCGGGTGCTGCGCTTTTACTCGTTGTGGCGTTAAGTTCAGAGATCACCAACGCCATTACTTTACCGGTCTCGTTAATCACGGCTTCGTTTGGGGGACCGCTTCTTCTTTGGGCGTTGTATAAGGGGCAGCTAAAGGCTAGCTAAAAGAGTAGGAAAATGACCGATAGTAGCAATCAGCGCCTGTTAGATCTATCCGGCGTCACGCTTTCCAATCGCCTAGACATCGCCGCGTTACAGGTTAATCAGGGCGAATGTATACACCTTATTGGACCAAATGGCGCGGGAAAATCATCGCTGCTGCTTGTTATGGCAGGGCTAATTGCTCCGGATTCAGGCTCACTTTTAATGATGGGCAAACCGATATCGCAATGGTCCCTCGCGTCATTGGCGACAATGCGTACTATCCTCGCGCAACACGCCCATGTTAACTTTCACCTGTCGGTAAAAGAATACCTTAGCTTTTATTCTGATCTAAGCGAATGGAGAGGCATTCCGCCTTTACTGGACAAAGCATTAGAAGTCTCATCGTTTATGACTAAAATGGTCACGCATTTATCAGGAGGTGAGCGCCAACGTGTAGAAATATGCCGCACCCTGATGCAAATCTGGCCTCAATTGGTCAAGGGTGAGGGCGTGGTGTTGCTTGATGAGCCTTTGCAGGGCTTAGATATTCGTCACCAATACGCATTGGCACAACTGGCAAATGTGTTGAGCGAGAAGGGTAATACCGTCATTGTCAGCTCTCATGATATCAAATTAAGCGCCAACTATAGTGATAGGCTTTGGCTTATGCACGAAGGGAAAGTTGTCGCCGACGGCAATCCGTCACAAGTGGTCACGCAAGCAAACCTTGAACGCATTTTTGAATGCCATTTTGCTATAAGCAAGCACGATAACTTTCTAGAAATTCAAGTTTGCGCGCCTATTTCCTTAGAATAAATGTGGTAAAGTGCCCAAGCGTCCACTTTGATTGCATTTTCACACTAGACTGATTCATTAATAGCATTATCGTTAAGTCAGCATTTTTAGTAAAACTCAGCCCTACGTAATTATTTTCAGGAGAGCACCGTTGAGTAATTGGCAAGTAGACAGTTGGAGAAATAAACCGATTCTTCAACAACCAGAGTACGAAGACAAAGTTAGATTAAAAGAAGTAGAGCAAACACTAAGCACGTACCCTCCACTTGTATTTGCTGCTGAGGCCAGAGAACTTCGCCGCCAACTGGGTGAGGTGAGTCTAGGGAAAGGGTTTTTATTGCAAGGCGGAGATTGTGCCGAGTCATTTGATGAATTCAACGCACCAAAAATTCGCGATACCTTCAAGGTTATTCTGCAAATGGCCATTGTCCTTACGTTTGCTGGCCGATGCCCTGTAACCAAGGTCGCACGTATGGCGGGACAATACGCCAAACCTCGCTCGTCAGACTTTGAAACCCGTGATGGTATAACACTGCCCAGCTATCGCGGTGATATTATTAACAATTTCGAGTTTACAGAAGCGGCGCGTCGACCCGACCCCGATCGCCTATTGGAAGCGTATCATCGCAGTGCATCAACGCTTAACTTACTGCGCGCGTTTGCCCAAGGTGGCCTTGCCGATCTTCACGAAGTAAACCGCTGGAACATGGCGTTTGTTGAAAATAATCCACTGAAAGATCGCTACGTCGACATGGCCAACAGAATTCAAGATACCCTTGAATTTATGGACGTTATTGGTATCAACGCCCAGACCAGCTCTACCTTGCATGAAACGTCGCTGTTCACGTCTCATGAAGCCTTACTACTTAACTACGAACAAGCGCTGACCCGCATTGATACGCTAACTGGTAAACCCTATGATTGTTCTGCGCATATGGTTTGGATTGGCGAACGCACCCGACAACTCGATCACGCACACGTAGAATTTTTCCGTGGTATCCACAATCCCATTGGTGTGAAAGTGGGGCCAAGCATGCAGGAAGATGAGCTTATTCGACTGATAGATGCATTAAACCCGTTAAATGATCCGGGACGCTTAACGCTAATCACGCGAATGGGGGCAGATAATTTGGCGGACAATTTACCGCGGTTGTTACGTCGTGTGAAAGAAGAAGGGCGACATGTGGTATGGAGTTCAGATCCTATGCACGGGAATACCTTCTCTGCGTCATCGGGTTACAAAACCCGTAATTTCGATGCTATCTTGCGAGAAATTAAGCAATTCTTTCAGGCTCACGAAGACGAGGGGACCCACGCTGGTGGTATTCACCTGGAAATGACGGGACAACACGTGACAGAGTGTACGGGAGGCGCTTATCAAATCAGCGATGATGATTTGGCGCAAGCCTATAAAACTCAGTGTGACCCCCGCTTGAATGCGGACCAGGTATTAGAAATGGCCTTTTTGGTGGCTGATCACCTCCGTCACGCGTAATTTATCCACTCGCTTATTAATGAATGCGGCAGACAAACTGTCGCATTCATTTGCACAGCAAACGTTATTCCTGTGACACATTAGAAATCTATCACCCGTTATTAAGCGTTCTTCTTAGGCCTTTCCCAAATACATTCGCTTAATTTTTCATACACCAATACCAAGCTAACAGTGAGGATAAAACCCACACCGGTAAATAAAATATCCATAGGATCAAAAGTGCGCTTTGGGATCAATATCTGTAAATATTCATAAATGACTAAACCAGAAGTGCAATAGAGTGCGGTGCGCTTTTTATCTTCTTTCACAAGGCCGAAGCATATATAGCTGGCTATAGGGACGGCAAAAACGCTGGGAGCGGAATCTAAAAAAAGATTACTCTCAATTAGCCTAAGCTCAGAAATGTGTAGGTACCCTAAATACGACAATACAGCCGTAATTGAAAAGTACATAAAAGAAAAAAGTATTCTTTTATTGGCCAGCATCATACGATACTGACCAAAATTAACGTAATTCAGTTTCATTCGAAAAAGTCTTCAAAGCGCTTTTTCCAGTGGCGAATACTTGATTTAGCTGATTCATAGCTATTAGTGAGATAGGTGTCAATTCCCTCTTTTCCGCCAACACTTTCATAGGCGTACGTTCCAATGACCCCTACACCAACACTTAAGAGAGGATTGCCTCCACTTACTTCAACTATTTCAGTATTTTTTAAATTTTCCATAGTTTCTCCTTGTGTATTCACGAGTATATTTAGGCACGACTTGTGCCGAACTTAAGTGTGCATGAGAAACATAAATATTGAAGCTGACTAGTAGGCCAGTTTTTTACAAAATATTATTCAGTGGTTTAATCTTCATTGTTTTAATCTTCATTGAGTAAGGGCTCAACCACAGATTCTAGTCCGTTTAGTTTAATTTCATACATGAGCGCAAGCTGCTTGCCTAGTGTGCTGTTTGGAAAGCCTTGTTTGTGAAACCAGACTAAATAGGGCTCTGGCAGATGAAATAATCGTCGGCCGGCATACTTTCCGAAAGGCATAACTTGGTTAATCGCATTTTTTATTTGTATGGGATCCATGAGTTCTCTTTATTGCTGGTCACCGGTCGCATTTACATTATTGTCTTTATCCCGTTGTTGGGCATTCCACAATGCGGCATATTCCCCCTGTTGGGCGAGTAAACTTAGATGTGTACCTTCCTCGACAATTTCACCTGCTTTTAACACAAGTATTTTGTCAGCATCGACAATAGTGGAAAGTCTGTGCGCAATTACCAAGCTTGTGTGACCTTTTGCTGCATTGCGAAGCGCCGACAAAATCGCTCCCTCAGACGTACTGTCTAATGAACTGGTTGCTTCGTCAAAAATCATAATTGGCGCACCTTTTAGCAGAGCTCGGGCGATGGCGACTCGCTGCTTTTCTCCCCCAGACAATTTTAGACCGCGTTCTCCTACCACTGTCTCTAGCTTATCGGGTAATTTCGCAACAAAATTTTCAAGGTGGGCCAGTTGTATAACGTGGTTAACCTCTTCTATAGACGCATCCGGTTTGCCATAGCGAATGTTCTCGAGCAGCGTTGTATTAAATAGCACGGTATCTTGAGGCACAATTCCAATGTGGGCATGTAAGCTTTGCTGTGTCACGTTGCGGATATTTTTGCCGTCTATGGTAATGTTACCTTGATTCGGATCGTAGAAGCGAAACAGTAATTTCATCAAGGTAGATTTACCTGCACCGCTTTCACCGACCACCGCGACTTTTGTGCCGTCGGGTACGGTAAAACTAACGTTATTTAAAATCGGTCGCTTTTCGTCATAAGCAAAGTTCACTGAATTAAACGCAATAGTAGGGTGAGAAGTCTTAAGATGCTCGGCGTCTTGGTTATCAGTTACCTTAGAGGTTTGCGCCAACAGTGAAAAAAGTTTGTCTATATTGGCTAGACTTCCACGAATTTCACGATACACGAAACCCAAAAAGTTCAGCGGCATAAATATTTGCATGGTAAAGGCATTAATAAGGACAAAGTCACCTATCGTCATAGCGCCATTTATGACGCCAAAGGCTGCGTTAGCCATCATTGCCGTCATGGCAATGGCGATAATACATGCTTGCCCGCCGTTTAATGCAAATAAAGACAATCTGTTTTTTCGTCGGGCTATTTCCCAGTTAGCTAAATCCTTGTCATAGCGCGTAGCTTCAAAACCTTCGTTATTAAAATACTTCACGGTTTCGAAGTTCAATAAACTGTCGACAGCGCGGGAATTGGTGGTGGAGTCTGCTTCGTTCATTAGGGTGACATAACGGGTACGCCAATCTGTCGCTTTCATCGAAAAACCAATGTACGTGACCACACTTACGGTGATGATAAGCGCAAAAGAGGCGCCAAATTGAAAGAGCAACAAACCCACCACCAAGCTTATTTCTAATAAAGTGGGTACGATGTTGAACACCATGAAACGCATAAGAAAGCTTATCCCGCTGGTGCCCCGTTCTATATCTCTGGACAGCCCACCAGTGCGCCTGTTCAAGTGAAATGATAAATCGAGGGAGTGAAGGTGTTTGAACACTTTCAGACCAATACGACGCATGGCGCGTTCGGTGACTCGTCCAAATAATGTGTCGCGAACTTCGCCTAAAATGACGTTCATTAGTCGCAGAAAGCCGTAAGCAATAATTAAACTAATAGGAACAGCCAGGGCGAGAGTGGTCAGGTCGCCATTTAATCTATCAACTGTATATTTAAGCACATAAGGCAGTCCGATACTGGCTACTTTAGCCGCAATCAAGCAAAACAATGCCAGCAAAACACGAGATTTAAATTCGAGTAAATAGGGCCAAAGTTGTTTAACAACGTGCCATTTCACCGGCTCATCGATATTGGTGGGAAACTGATGTCTTCGCATTGTATGTTTGGGTTGACGTCGTGTAATTAATAGTGAGCAAAACTCAAGGTTACACGAGATTTGGTTATTGCGCTTAAAAGAAATCGCAATGAACGATCCAAGAGATTAAATTGGTCTTATTTATAGCAATGAAGATGTTTAAATCTGTTAGTGAGCATCGTACACTGAGTAAAAGATAACGAGTGAAATATGCATCGGCGAGTGCTGGCGCTAGCGCACACCATTATCGATAACATAAGAGCAGTGCTTGTTTAAAGTGAATAGGAAGGTGTTGATTTGTTAGAAGATAGTTTCGGTAGACAGTTCCACTATTTGCGTTTGTCTGTGACCGAAGCGTGTAATTTTCGTTGTCAGTATTGTTTACCAGATGGTTATAGTGGCCCTTCTAGCGATCAATTTATGTCACTTAACGAAATCAACACATTACTTACTGCCTTTGCCCAGTTAGGCACATCAAAAGTGAGGCTGACAGGCGGTGAGCCAACATTGCGTAGAGATTTTATCGACATCTTGCAATTAACCGCTGCTACACCTGGCATTCAGCGGGTAGCAATGACTACCCACGGTGGTCGGCTAGAGAAATTTGCCGATAAATGGAAAGCCGCAGGCCTCGATCAGGTGAATGTGAGTATAGACAGCCTGGATCCCCGTCAGTTTACTGCAATCACTGGGCAAGACAAATTAAAAGCCGTGCTTCGAGGCCTCGATAGGGCGCTAGACGTTGGATTAGACGTCAAGGTTAATGCCCTGCTATTAAATGACTTTAGCGATAGTCGGTTGGGTCGGTTTTTAACCTGGCTCAAAGAGACGCCGGTCACATTGCGATTTATTGAACTGATGGAAACCGGCGATACCTCACAGTTTTTCAATAAGCAACATCAAAGCGGCTTGCCGCTTAAAACTACCTTGCTTGAAATGGGATGGCAGCCTCTTATAAGACGCAAAGATGCGGGACCTGCCCAGGAATTCTATCACCCTGACTATGCAGGAAGAATTGGCCTTATCCTGCCTTACAGTAAGGACTTCTGTAAGAGCTGTAATCGGCTGAGGGTTTCAGCATCTGGTAAGCTCCATCTGTGTTTGTTCAGCGAAACGGGGCTGGATATGCGCGAATTACTCGTGAGCGAGGACGTCAACGGCACGGTGGCATTTTTGAAAAATGTACTAGGGCAAAAGCACGAAACCCATTATCTGCACCAAGGCGACACAGGCGCTACCAAACACCTTGCTATGCTAGGTGGATAAGGCGAGCAGCAGATAGAAGGTGAGTGTGACAGGGTGCGCAATAAATAATCAATTTTGATTCTGGGAGAAATAGATTATTATACCCTGCCTTTGGGTTTGCAATGGTCTTGGTTTTTGTACGTGTAACTTTTCAAAATCAAAGGCGTGTAACCGAAAGTAATATTAAAAATAATAATGAAAAAAGGATGTATATGCATATCAAGGACAGTGCGCGACTTTCTTACCACTATGTGACAGAAGCTGATACTGAGTTCCTGTGGGAACTTGATCAAGATGAACTGGTAATGAAGTTCATCAATGGTGGCAAGAAATCCTCAAGAGAAGACATTCAGGATATCTTTGTACCCCGCTTTTTAGCTTTCTCCAATCCTGCAATGGGATGGGGACTGTGGCGGGTTGAAACATTAGAAAACAAAGAAAGTATTGGGTGGATACTCGTCAGGCCCTTTGGTTTTTTTACTCAAAATCCTGAAAGCGACAACATTGAGTTAGGTTGGCGTTTCAAACGCCACACTTGGGGTAAAGGCTTTGCGACGGAAGCCGCTATGGCCGTCAAAGAGGCCCTTGATGAAATAGGGGTAGAAAAATATTCGGCCATTGCCAAGCCAGACAATAGCGCCTCTATTAATATCATGAAAAAGCTGGGTATGACTTTCAATCGTGAGCTTGAATATAAGGATCCGCACTATCAAGAAACCGTCGTAGTATATGAAACATAGCCCGTTATGTTGCTGCTATTTCTATTGAGGGGCATGGGCATATTGGGGGTTTACATTTAACATTTGTAGTACAGAGTGATAGCGAGACTGTTGTTCTTCAGACAGTGTCGCCGTTTCTAACGTTTCTCGACATTTTCTAATTGCTTGCGACGAATTGGGGTGGGGGGGAATGTTTGCTTCCCGTGCCCGTAAAATAGCTTGTAAATAATTGAGTGCGATAGATGGATTTTTGGGCATTACCGTAAAGGCTTGTACAAAAAATTGGTAAGATTCATCAAGATTGCCCTGTTTGTAATACGCCACCGCTGTGTTGTTTAAGGCTTTTGGACTCAATGAAATGGCTTTCTTCTCTGATTGTTCCTGCTTTAAATAAGTCGATAGCAGATTATCATCGTCTTGGTGTGTAGCCTGCTTAGCCACTAGGTTGTCTAATATTTCAATGGACTTAGCTGTCATACCTACTTCATGCAATGCCTTGGCTCTATCGAGTAATGCTTCGGTGGAATGAAATTGGTCATGATCAATATTGTTCTCAGAAAGTAAAGACTGCGCTTTAGCTAAATCGTCCTGCAAGTAGTGTAATCTGGCGTCGAGCACCACAAGTTCGTCATTGTATTGTGCTTTGGGGTGGGCACGTTTTAATTGGCGTAAGTAATCGCTGGCCTGTTTTACAATATTACTGACTTGTTGGGGATCTGCTGTCATCGCAAAATCAACCCCGCTTCGGGCTGCGGTGAGATAGATATCTGGCTTATCGTGAATGGAGTCCTTCGCGTAGCGCACTAATTTTTTGGCGCTGTTAAATTGATTTTCGTAATCATGAGTGATTCTGGCGAGATCGATAGCTTGTTGATGCCTGGAAATGTTTCTTGGTGACATATCGCACGCCAGTGACGTACTTTCCAACGCGTCATCGAAGGCAGATTGTTTAATTTGAAGCTTAGCCAGAAGGTCGTATGCTGGCAAGGTTGCATCGGGGCGTAATGCCAATTGAATAATTTCCTTCTCCGCCACATCAAATTCGTTAATGGCAAGGTAGCTACTGGCTAAGCCTAATTTAGCCCAACTGAAGTCTTGTACATTGATGATTGACTCATAAAATGCAATGGCCTCGTGGAATCGCTTAGTTAGCAAAAATAAATCACCTTTAACCTTTAACGCGAGGGGAAAATACTCCGCGTTATCTGGTTGTAGCAAAAAGTAATCAATTTCTTCCAGCGCTTTTTCAAACTCTTTTCTGTCCATGTACAAATAAACGTTTTTAAGCGCCTTTTTACGCGCTAGGGCGCGGGACAAGCGCTTATCCAACTCATTGACAGAAAAGGGTTTAGCGATAAATTCATCGGGTTGAAGTTCGATTATGGCATTAATGACTTCTTTAGATGTATCAGCGCTAACAAAAATAAACGCACTGGTTAGAGGGACTAGGTGCTCATCAATAAGTTGTTCTAATAAGCAATAACCACCCTGTTCTGAACCTAATCCATACGAACAAATGATGGCATCGTAATCGTACTCTTGAACGGCAGCTAGGGCATCATGAGGCTTATCAACATAGTCCATGCTTTTAAAGCCCAATTGCTCAAGGGCATAGTGCATATGACTTTTTGCCAGTACTTGTTCCTCTGCAATTAACAGCCGCGTGTTGTTGGCTAAGTGAGGTTTCATCCGTTTAAGCCCTGTCGGGAATGATTACATTCACTAAAATAAAAAAGCATCTATGCCTAGTGGATCTTCAAACATTCGATCTGCCAAAACAGCATTAAAATCACTGCAAAATGTACAACCAAGATCAATAGACCCCAGTAATGAGTATAGTTCTTTCCCCACAAACAGCACGGTAATGAAATGAATTATTTTTGAAACTAAAAGCAGAAGGTTTCAGGGGGGAAGGGGAGTTAAGCAATAAATTCCAACGCGATAACTTTTATAGAATCAAAAAAAGATAATGATTGAATTATGCGTGAAATGGAAATGGTGGACGCTACTGGGCTTGAACCAGTGACCCTCGCCTTGTAAGGGCGATGCTCTCCCAACTGAGCTAAGCGTCCGTATTTTGATTTTTTTGAAGTTCCATCTAGAGAAGATGGTGGACGCTACTGGGCTTGAACCAGTGACCCTCGCCTTGTAAGGGCGATGCTCTCCCAACTGAGCTAAGCGTCCATTTTTGATGCATGCTTAAATTTCATCTAAAGAAGATGGTGGACGCTACTGGGCTTGAACCAGTGACCCTCGCCTTGTAAGGGCGATGCTCTCCCAACTGAGCTAAGCGTCCGAAATTTGTGATGCGTGTTGAAATTTTATCTAAAGAAAGATGGTGGACGCTACTGGGCTTGAACCAGTGACCCTCGCCTTGTAAGGGCGATGCTCTCCCAACTGAGCTAAGCGTCCATAAATTTCACACCTTGCCGAAGCAAGTGGGGCGGTATTATAGAGTCGGTTCCGTTAGTGTCAACAATAAAATTAAATAAAAATGACTGGCTGCCCGAATTTTAAACATTCTGCTGGCATCTTAACTAAATTGATGAAAAGAGCAGCGTTTTAGTTAAAGAGTGTCTGTCCGATTTATAAAAAAAGTACCTGTTTGTTTCAATTTGTCTCGATTTGTTCACCACTGGTTTTGAGAGATTAGTTAGGAAGTAAAAAGTGTCTGTCCACTTTTTAGTTTCACTTTTTAGTTTGCGAGGTTAGGAAGTGGGTAAGGCGAGTGTCTGTCCACTTTTTAGTTTGCGAGTTTAGGAAGTGGGTAAGGCGAGTGTCTGTCCGCTTTTTAGTTTGCGAGGTTAGGAAGTGGGTAAGGCGAGTGTCTGTCCGCTTTTTAGTTTGCGAGGTTAGGAAGTGGGTAAGGCGAGTGTCTGTCCGCTTTTTAGTTTGCGAGGTTAGGAAGTGGGTAAGGCGAGTGTCTGTCCGCTTTTTAGTTTACGAGATTAGGAAGTGGGTAAAGCCAGTGCCTGTCCACTATATACACTTTATATACCGTTTTTTACGATTCTTCGTGCTGTGGGTGCTAACTCGCTTTTGAAGTCTCGCTGACACTGGTAGAATGCGCGCAACTTTTGAAACTTATTAACAAATAGAGAGTGACCATGTCGGTTGTAACACGATTTGCACCCAGCCCAACAGGCTATCTTCACGTTGGTGGCGCAAGAACAGCGCTTTATTCTTGGCTTTTAGCAAAGAGCAAAGGTGGTGAGTTTGTACTTCGTATAGAAGATACAGATATTGAACGTTCAACTGAAGAAGCCAAGCAAGCTATTTTAGATGGTATGTTATGGCTAGGACTAACGTGGGATACAGGTCCTATCTATCAGACTGATCGCTTTGATCGCTACAAAGAACTTATTCAGCAGCTTTTGGATGAAGGGAAAGCATATAAGTGCTTTATGAGTGCAGAAGAGCTAGATGCCATTCGTGAAGGGCAAAAAGAACGTGGTGAAAAGCCTCGTTATCCCGGTACGTGGAGAGAAAGAACTGATCACCCAGAAGGTCAGCCATTTGTCATCCGCTTCAAGAACCCTCTGGAAGGTAAGGTGGTTATTAACGATCACGTAAGAGGTAAAATCGAAATCAGCAATACTGAACTTGATGATTTGATTATTCAACGCTCTGACGGCACGCCTACCTATAACTTCTGTGTGGTGGTTGACGATTGGGATATGGGTATCACTCATGTGGTACGTGGTGAAGATCACATCAACAATACGCCGCGTCAAATTAACATCCTGAAGGCTTTAGGCGCTCCCATTCCTGAATATGCCCACGTTTCGATGATTTTAGGCGATGACGGTAAGAAATTGTCGAAGCGCCATGGTGCAGTTAGCGTTATGCAATATCGCGACGACGGCTTCCTGCCACAGGCGGTGCTCAATTATCTGGTAAGACTGGGCTGGTCTCATGGTGATCAAGAAATCTTCTCGATTGATGAGATGATTGAAAAATTCAGTTTAGACGCAATTGGTCAATCAGCGTCTGCCTTTAATACAGAAAAACTCATTTGGCTTAATCAGCATTATATTAAAACGCTACCTGCCAGTGAGGTGGCATCACATGCAATGTGGCATTTTGATGCGTTAAATGTCGATTTAACAGCTGGGCCTGCACTTGAATCTGTTATTGCTATTCAAGCCGATAGAGTCAAGACACTAAAAGAACTCGCTGAGATTTCTACATACTTTTATCAAGACTACGACGATTTTGATGCGAACGCGGCGAAAAAGCATCTTCGCCCAGTCGCAAAAGAGCCTCTTGAAGTCGTTAAAGCTAAATTAATGGCTATTGACGAATGGAACCCAGAGAACATTCAATCGGCGATCAATGCCACTGCTGAACAATTGGAAGTAGGTATGGGTAAAGTAGGTATGCCGTTACGTGTAGCGGTAACGGGGGGAGGTAACTCGCCGTCGTTAGATATCACCTTGAATCTACTCTCAAAAGAGAAAGTTGGCGAGAGAATCGACAAAGCGCTTACTTTTATAGCAAACAGAGAAAATTCATAAAAAAACCGTTGACATGACAGGGGGGGATGCCTAGAATGCGCCCCGCTGTCACGGAACAGTCACATAAAACTGACTGGCACTATGACGGGGCCATAGCTCAGCTGGGAGAGCGCCTGCATGGCATGCAGGAGGTCGGCGGTTCGATCCCGCCTGGCTCCACCAAATCACATTGAGTTGTGGTTTGATATAGGCTGAAGTTTAGTAAACTTCGGATAGAAATTTCAGTAAGAATAAGGTCGCTCGGTTCGCAGAGCTCACCTCTCCTTACAGAAATTTAGTGATGCTTCGCTTCACTGAACAAAATTTCTGTCCCCTTCGTCTAGAGGCCTAGGACACCGCCCTTTCACGGCGGTAACAGGGGTTCGAATCCCCTAGGGGACGCCATATTCATCGCGTCACAGTCGATTAATACTGTGAAATAGGCTGGAGTTATTAACTTCGGCCGGAAATTTCGGTAAGGATAAGGTCGCTCGATTCACAGTGCTCATCTCGCCTTACAGAAAATCTCGAAAGCAGAGCTTTCGAGAGTGCCTAGGTAAAGGTCGCTCTCACGATAAATCGTGATTCGCCTTACAAAATTTCAATGTTGCAGTGCAGCATTGGCAGAAATTTTGTCCCCTTCGTCTAGAGGCCTAGGACACCGCCCTTTCACGGCGGTAACAGGGGTTCGAATCCCCTAGGGGACGCCATATTCATCGCGTCACAGTCGATTAATACTGTGAAATAGGCTGGAGTTATTAACTTCGACCGGAAATTTCGGTAAGGATAAGGTCGCTCGATTCGCAGTGCTCATCTCATTTACTGAAAATCTCGAAAGCAGAGTTTTCGAGAGTGCCTAGGTAAAGGTCGCTCTCACGATAAATCGTGATTCGCCTTACAAAATTTCAATGTTGCAGTGCAACATTGGCATAAATTTTGTCCCCTTCGTCTAGAGGCCTAGGACACCGCCCTTTCACGGCGGTAACAGGGGTTCGAATCCCCTAGGGGACGCCATATATATCGCGTCACAGTCGATTAATACTGTGAAATAGGCTGGAGTTTTTAACTTCGGCCGGAAATTTCGGTAAGGATAAGGTCGCTCGATTCGCAGTGCTCATCTCACCTTACAGAAAATCTCGAAAGCAGAGCTTTCGAGAGTGCCTAGGTAAAGGTCGCTCTCACGATAAATCGTGATTCGCCTTACAAAATTTCAATGTTGCAGTGCAACATTGGCAGAAATTTTGTCCCCTTCGTCTAGAGGCCTAGGACACCGCCCTTTCACGGCGGTAACAGGGGTTCGAATCCCCTAGGGGACGCCATATAAAAAAACCAGCCAATCGGCTGGTTTTTTTTTCGCCTTCACTTCACAATCAATCAAAAAGGGACAGGCACTGTCTTCCCTCCTCATCTTTGATAATAAAAAGTGGATAAATAAAAAGGGACAGACACTTTCCTCAAAAAGGGACAGACACTTTGTCACCGAATAATTGACATAAACTCAAATACCTTCTCTCACAAAGGTACTTCCTTACCATTAATAGCGCTGCTGAACTTCAATAAATCACCGTATGGCTCGAGTAATTGCTCCGACAGATTTGAATCATAAAACAATACGGAAGAGGAGAGGGAACTGTTATCATTGCAGCAACAACAAAGAGGATTTTTATGAACCATTATCCAATAGGAACTCCAGGTCAGCCTTGGGGAGAAGCCGAAAAAACGCAATGGTATTCGTCACAACGTGTAAAGCGCAGTTACAAAGAAGAAGTACTTAACAAACTTGAAAAAATCGTCCCTGCGGGTTTTGAGCAAACCCAATATGGCGCATTGCCTTATGATGAAGCTCGCTATCCCCTATATGCGGTTTTACCCAAAACCTTTGATGAGTCAAAATCGACAGCCTTAGTAACAGGTGGCGTACATGGCTATGAGACTAGCGGAGTACAAGGGGCGTTGCAATTTATCGAAAAGCATCTCGCTCAGTATGGCGAGGTTTTTAACATTGTTGTAGTGCCCTGTGTCAGTCCTTGGGGCTATGAGACGATAAATCGTTGGAACCCTTTGGCGCTCGATCCTAATCGTTCGTTTTATGCTAATTCTCCAGCGCCAGAATCAGCGCAGTTGCTCCAGTTTGTCCAATCACTACCTTTAACACCTACCTTGCATATAGATTTGCATGAAACCACAGATACCGATAACAGCGAGTTTAGACCGGCATTAGCAGCACGCGATGGTACAACTCACGATAATTGGAACATTCCCGATGGTTTCTATACTGTCGCGAATACCACGCGCCCACAATTGGCATTTCAAAAAGCCATTATTGATGGTGTGAAGCAGGTTACCCATATTGCGCCGCCCGATGAAGATGGAAAGATCATTGGTGCCGATGTCGTCAGCGAAGGGGTGATTTGTTATGACAAAAAAGTATTACATTTATGCGGTGGGATGACCGACGCCACGTATGTGACGACTACGGAAGTATACCCAGATAGCCAAAATGCGACGGCTCAAAACTGTAATGACGCGCAAGTCGCGGCTATTTGCGCCGCATTAGAATATATGAAATAGACGCTTGAACGTTTAGACGTCTAGATGTATATTTAAGCCTTCTTACGAGAGGGCTTAGTGTGTTTTTATATTCAGCGGTGATATACGACGGCAACAAACAACGACTTGTGCAGTATGAAGGTAGGACAGACACAGAGTTTTCATCCTATTTGGAATCAAAGTTTGGTTGTTTTGTCTGCTTGTGGTCGAATAAGGAATTGTCTGAAGCGACGCTGGCCACTATTGCGATATCTACACAAAAACCTAACCTTACGAAATAAAATCGAACCTGATATGACATTACCTTCTCCTTGTGTCGGCCAGTGTAAGTTAAACGATGAAGATGTTTGCGTCGGCTGTAACCGCACTCTTGTTGAAATTGTGAACTGGCAGGGGTACACAGAGCAACAAAGAGCTGCTGTACTCCAGCGATTGAGTGAATTAACCCACCTACAAAATTGATAATAAATTATTGGACAGGCACTTCGTTTCAATTCAATGTTGAACCCAGTGTTGGACAGACACTTCGTTACAATACACTTAGTTGAGCAGGTCATTTGATAGGGGCACGTTTTTCATCCTAGTCACTTTCGGACAGACACTTCTTTGAGGATCCGGTAGTTCGCTTTCTTTGCCAAAGGCGCTTTAACGAAGCTAATTTAATCTTATTTGATAGAGACTAAGCGGTCTTTTTGGTAAACTCTCGCGCCGATTTTCTGCTGTTTTATTGAGATTTACCCTGATGAAAGTAATGCTTGCCCCGATGGAAGGGGTTGTGGATCACCTGATGAGAGATATGCTTACCCGCGTCGGGGGCTTTGATCAGTGTGTGACGGAGTTTGTCAGGGTTGTTGATCAAAAACTACCTCATAAAACCTTTTATCGTCTTTGTCCTGAATTACATCACGGTGGAAAGACCGCCTCCGGCGTCCCTGTCCGCGTGCAGCTGTTAGGGCAACACCCTCAATGGCTGGCGGAAAATGCGGAAACCGCAGTTGCTTTGGGCTCCCCTGGTGTCGATCTTAATTTTGGCTGCCCGGCAAAAACTGTGAATAAAAGCAAAGGGGGAGCGGTTTTACTCAAAGAGACACAAACCCTCTACAATATTGTCAAAGCGGTAAGGGAGGCGGTACCTAGCAATATACCAGTGTCTGCAAAGATCAGATTAGGCTTTGAGGATAAGTCATTGGCCATCGAAAATGCCATTGCGATTACTGAGGCGGGGGCATCTGAATTAGTCGTTCATGCTCGAACCAAAACAGAGGGTTACAAGCCGCCAGCATATTGGGATTGGATAGCCAAAATAAAGCAACATACCAACATTCCATTGGTGGCAAATGGCGAAATTTGGAGTGCAGAAGACGCAAAGCGCTGTCAACAACAATCAGATTGCGTAAACCTAATGATAGGGCGAGGAGCACTTGCCTTACCCAATTTAGCCCGGTGTATTAAGCATGATGAGGCGCCTATGCCATGGCCAGAGTTGGCCTCATTACTTATTCAGTATTCTGGGTATGAAATTTTTGGTGACAAGGGTAAATATTACCCCAATCGTATTAAGCAATGGTGTGGCTATTTAAAAAAACAATACCCTGAAGCAGAAGTTTTGTTTAATGATATTCGGCGTTTAACTAATTCTGATGACATCGTTGAAGTTTTAGCGCGCCAGTCCTCGCACTAAACAAACGTTTTACCCCAGTGCTACTTGGCAATATTCGCGTGTTTCGCTAGGCTGATGATTCACTCGTGTGTGAATAGTACGCATATCTAGTGTGATCCAAATAATAAAAATAGCTCTGGGGACAACATGAACATTACACCTTCCAAGCTCGTGCTCTCAATGGCCTGCATGGCGTCACTGATTCTGACGGCATGTACCCAAGAGGCCAAACAAGACACAGCGCAATCACCAAAAGTCACAATTAATCCTAACCCATATCCAAGTACTTATACGCCTATTAAAGGCGAGCCAACCTTGATCACAAATGTGACCATTTTAGATGGCGTGGGTAATAAAATAGACAGTGGCAGCATCTACTTTTCCGATGGAAAGATCCAAGCTATCGCAAAAAGTGGACAGACACTCGAAACTGCAGAAAATACCGTCGTAGTCGATGGACAAGGAAAGTGGGTAACACCGGGAATAATCGATAATCACAGCCATCTAGGCGTGTACCCCTCACCGTCTACGCGATCTCACTCAGATGGTAATGAAATGACTAACCCCGTTACTGCACAAGTGTGGGCAGAGCACTCAGTGTGGCCGCAAGACCCAGGTTTTGGGCGGGCACTAGCTGGGGGAGTAACAGCGCTTCAAATCTTACCAGGTTCAGCTAATTTATTTGGTGGCCGTTCTGTGGTGCTCAAAAACGTACCTAATAGAACGATGCAAGACATGAAATTCCCTGAGGCGCCCTACGGGATGAAAATGGCTTGTGGGGAAAATCCAAAGCGAGTATACGGGCAAAAGGGCGGGCCGATGACGCGAATGGGTAACGTTGCTGGTTATCGTCAAGCCTGGTCTGATGCGCAAGATTACATGCGCAAGTGGGACGCTTACGAGCGGGACTACGAAGCAGGGAAAAACCCAACACCGCCAAAGCGCGATCTTAAACTGGAAACACTAGCCGGGGCGCTGAAAGGTGAGATTTTAGTACATATGCATTGTTATCGCGCGGATGAAATGACGGTGATGATGGACGTCATGAAAGAGTTCAATTACAACATTGGTACTTTTCATCATGCGGTAGAAGCCTACAAAATTGCAGACAAGTTAAAGGCCAACAACGTGTGTTCGGCTATGTGGGCAGATTGGTGGGGCTTTAAGATGGAAGCTTATGATGGAATTCGCGAGAACATCCCAGCGGTTCATCAGGCCGGCGCATGTGCGATTGTCCACTCAGATAGTGACTTGGGGATTCAACGACTAAACCAAGAAGCAGCGAAAGCGTGGTCAGATGGTTTGCGTGCGGGTATTGATATTTCCATGGAAGAAGCTTGGACCTGGCTGTCTGCTAATCCTGCAAAGTCGTTAGGTATATTTGATAAAACAGGGTCGCTCGAGGCAGGCAAGCAAGCTGATATTGTACTTTGGAACGGCAACCCCTTTTCTACTTACACGAAAGCAGAAATGGTTTATATCGATGGTGGGTTAGCCTACTCATTAACAGATGACAATTCATGGCCTGTAAGTGATTTTGAGCTTGGCCAAGTCGGTGAAGGAGATACAAAATGAGAAAGCTAGCCGTACTTATAGCATCACTTTCAGTGATGACTTCCGCAGTTGCTGACAACTATGCCATTGTGGGTGGGAAAATCCACACGATGACACCTCAAGGTATAATTGAGGGAGGCAGTGTACTTATCTCCGACGGTCGAATAGAGTCCATTTCAAAAAGTACCGAAGTTCCTGAAGGTTATCAGCACATCGACGCTACCGGTAAAGTAGTTACGCCTGGCTTCATCGGTGCGTTGACTTCTCTAGGACTTGTGGAAGTTTCTTCTTCATCGGGCGTCGTGGATGCCAGTATTGAAAAAACGCCAGTCTCAAACACAGGCGCAGCCCTTGACGTACAATACGCCATTAACCCAGACAGTTCTTTACTAGCCATTACACGGTTAGAAGGAATGACTGCTGCCGCTACTGCAATTACTAGTAGTCATTACTTATTTGGTGGACTTGGCGCCGTAATCAAACTTAGTGGACAGACACCGCTTTTGAAGTCTTCTGCGTTTATGACAATCGATGTGGGTGGAGAAGGTGCTGAGCACACAGGTGGTTCGCGCGCAGCGCTTTGGGTGATGTTAGACAAGCTTTTCGATGAAGCGAACAAGGCCTCTACATCAATGTCAGCAGAAAAACCGTGGTATGGGTTGAACTCGCGATTAGATGTCAAAGCGTTAAAGCGGGTACTTTCTGGAGAGGTTCCATTACTTATGCGTGCCGATCGCGCTGCAGATATACGTCAAGTAATAGCTTTTAAGGACAGACACCCATCTGTCAAAGTAGTATTGGTACATGGTGTCGAAGCATGGCGCGTAGCAGATGAACTTGCAGAGGCATCCATCCCTGTAGTGATAGATCCAGAATACAATTTACCTGGAGGCTTTGACCAAATGGGGGCAACCTTAAGTAATGCTGCTCGTTTACACCAAGCTGGAGTGAGAGTTGCTATCGGGATGGACACACATAACATTCGCTTAGC
Organism: Alteromonas sp. D210916BOD_24; assembly: GCF_047159385.1. Lineage (GTDB taxonomy): Bacteria > Pseudomonadota > Gammaproteobacteria > Enterobacterales > Alteromonadaceae > Alteromonas. The sequence goes on along the minus strand of NZ_AP038333.1, from coordinate 2,339,419 downwards.
GGCTCAACACGCAGGGAACGCGGTAGCCAATGGCTTACCCCATGAGGCGGGATTAGAAAGTTTGACTTTAGTGCCTGCCGAAATCTTTGGCTTATCCGATAAGGTGGGAAGCTTAAAAGCAGGGAATTCTGCTGATATTGTTATATGGTCTGGTGACCCACTGGAAGTGACAGAGGCAGCTGAAGCTGTCTTTATAGATGGCGCTCCTGTGAAACTGGAGTCTCGTCAAACGCGTCTTAGAGATAGATACTTGTCTTTAGGGAAGTCTGGCAACGCCGTACCATCCCATTATCAACGCGGTGACTAAAGTCGATACATGAGTATATAGGGCTTCTATTAAGGAGCCCTTTTTTATGATAAGTATCGAACGGCATTGGCGACCTGAGGGCGAGAAGCCCTACCGCATTGAAAAGCAAAATTATTCATTGCTTCCGGCGACCCTACGGGGCCGGAGAAAAGGCGCTCAAAGTTTTGTGTCACAAATTCCCAGTTGTTTTCGTTGAGACCTAATTGATGAAGTAATCTACTCGGTAGGGTTATTATGGTAGATACAGGCCTGGCGCGTCGATTAGACAAGGTACTGTGCAGCAGTGAGATGTAATCATCCAAATGAAACGGGATATACTGTTCATTTTGATGGCTTTGATTTTTAAAAGGCATTAAAAATTTAGGCTTTTTATTGGCCTTTTTGGCATTGAGTCGATACTGGATGCTGGTGTAATTTGAACGATTGAGAGAGTTGGCGATGTTTGCTCTAATTGGGTTTAAATCAACATAGGCCATAACAGAAGCGAGTGCTTTTTCATCCAATATCGCTTGCGAGCGAAATCTCCTTTCCCAAAAGTACCCTTTGCATTCATCCTCTTTATTTGCTCGCCTTGCAATATATTCATTCAATAACTTCATAAACCAACTGATATCTTGCAAGCGATGGCGGTATATAACTGAAAACGCTTTAATTTCCTTGCGTTCCAGCTCAGACAAAGATGTCTCTTCTACCTCGAAATACCGCTGAACTACAGGTGGACATTTGTAGAACATGCGCCAACGCAACAAAACTTCATCCATACTCCAGCCTTCGGCCCTCCCTTTTGCTACATGTAGTACTACGTGTAGGTGATTGTGCATGACGGCGTAGGCACACAAATCAATAGCAAAAACTTGAGATAACTTGTGAAGGCGTTGTTGGATCCACTTCCTTCTATGCTCATAATTCATTCCAGTTTTGCTATCTTTTCCGCAAAGATAAGACTGTCTTACACAACGAGAAATGCAGTGATAATAAGGTGTTACTTCCACATTAATTTGCTTGTAACGGGGTAAAGGCATATCCATATCCTCTAAATTTTTTTCCATTATGAAGCTTTGGATAGGATTGTGAACTGCTCTACAGAGCAGTTTTATGCAACTTTACATGAGGTGGAATATTGGGTGCAGACAGAGTTTATTGGACAGGCACTCGAAAGACAGCAGGTGTCTGTCCATTTGACTTTATTCTTACTAAATTGGACGGTCACAATGTCTATTTGAGTGTCTGTCCACAAAAAATAGGTAATTAGAACACTGAAATTTACACAAATACATCTACACGTGAGCCCAAACGTTCATCAGTAGCACTCGATGACTGCTGAGTCGATGTGGGCTGAGACGCTTGGGGAAGCGCGTCGTTACGCGGCTCAACTTGCTGCTGCGCAGGACGGTTTGGCGACTCAAGGAGCGTTGAAACTGGTCCTGAGTTAACTGAAGAAACATCCATACTAAACCTCGATTGGAAAAACTATGTGCTTTTTAAAATAGCACAATTATTGTGGTTTAAGTATTAACTCTCTCAAGTGTCTGTCCATTATACTTGCTATTTGAGGTTGAGCGATGGCATTAGGATGGATTCCATCGTTTTGCATCAACTCATTCTTTAACGCTATTTCACTGAGAAAAAAAGGAATTTTTTGGACGTTTTGTTCTTCGGCCACTTCGGTAAAACTACGAGTAAACATTTCCGTGTAACGCCTACCGTAATTTGAAGGGATCTGCATTTCTTGAAGAAAAACAGTGGTATTAGCTTTTTTAGCCGTCTCTACCAAAGAACGTAGGTTGTCTTTAATTTTTTTAATATTGTGACCCTGGAGACCGTCATTGCCACCAAGTTCAATTAAAACATGAGTGGGAGAGTGTTGCTCTAACAGTCTTGGAAATCGCGCTAGACCCCCATCTGTGGTTTCGCCACTCACCGCAGCATTTACAATTTCAATCGGAATGTTGTCGTTTAACCACATTTTTTGTAACAAACTAACCCAGCCTTCGCGTTGCTGTAAACCATACGCTGCAGATAAACTATCGCCTAATATCAAGAGAACAGCGTTATTGGCTTTCCGATCTTCTACTGCTTGATCTGATAGTGCTTGAACGGGTATTAAAAGAATAACGAAAAACGCGAATAATTGACGAAATCTAACAAACACGAATTGATGACCTCTTATGATAAAAGCTAACTCTGTAACTAAAGTAGTGAATACGAGTGAAGGTGCGCTACAGATCCTTCGTCCAATTTCCTTCGAAGTCAAGTCTGGTGAGTCCGTTGCCATAATCGGCGCGTCAGGGTCAGGTAAATCGACACTCCTAGGCTTGCTTGCTGGTCTTGATGAAGTAACCGAAGGGGAAATTTACCTTGATGGAGTAGGGTTACATAATTTAAATGAAGAGCAGCGCGCCGTATTACGCGGCAATAAAGTGGGGTTCATATTTCAGAGCTTTATGTTGGTGCAAAGTCTAACTGCGCTGGAAAACGTGATGTTACCCGCAGAAATAGCTGGGTTAGATGACCCGAAAGCGCTTGCGACAGATATCCTTACAAAAGTAGGTCTCGAGCACCGAGCTCATCACTTTCCCAACCAACTTTCGGGGGGCGAGCAGCAACGTGTCGCAATCGCACGTGCGTTTATTACTTCACCTAAAATTCTCTTTGCTGACGAACCAACCGGCAATTTGGACGCGAAAAACAGTGAAAAAATTGAATCTTTACTATTTCAATTGAATCGAGAAAAGGGCACAACGCTTGTGTTAGTAACCCATGACACCGCCCTTGCTGAGCATTGTGACCGCCAGTTAACTATGAATGCAGGTGAATTAACTGAGACAACTGCTGTACGAGACAATAAAGAGGCGATATAGAGATGTCGACATCGTTCAATTTAGCATGGCGGCTTTTTCGCCACGAAGCGAGACGTGGTGAGCTCACAATCGTGCTACTGGCCATTGTGCTTTCTGTGGCAGCTGTTCTTTCGTTGTCGCTGTTTAGCGAGCGCTTGCAGGGGGCTTTACAATCGCGTTCTGCGGCATTTATCGCGGCAGACGCTCAACTGCGATCAGACAAGCCTATTGACCAAGCTTGGTTGACAAAAGCGAACGAAGAAGGACTTTTAACGGCTAAACAAGTGTCTACTCGCTCTATGGTGTTTAACGGCGATGAGATGTCATTGGTTGATTTGCGAGCCGTCAACCAAGACTACCCACTCAAAGGTGCTGTTACTATCAGCGATCAGCCTTTTGGCGAGAAAACGGAAATAGATAGTCTTCCGCTACCTGGTGAAGTGTGGGTGCAATCGAGGTTGTTTCAAACATTAGGCCTGTCATTGGGGGATAGCATTGAGATTGGCGATGGGGTTTTTACTGTATCTCGTGTGCTGGTCGATATTCCTGATGCAGGTTTTAGCATTTTTAACACCGATCCAATTGTTTTGATGCGACTGTCCGATTTAGATAAAACGTCAGTCACGGGTCCAGGTAGCCGTGTTCGGTATATTGGCTATTTTGCAGGGGAAGCGAGCTCTCTAGAACAATTTTCTAGTTGGTTATTACCAAACCTGAATGATGATTTGCATTCGTGGAGGACTGTAGCAGATGACGAGTCGGCTATTGGTCGTTCGGTGGCCAGTGCTGAGCGCTATTTTCTTTTAGCAAGCCTTTTAGCTATTGTACTTGCTGCGGTTTCTATTGCCGTAGCGGCACAACGGTACGCCCAACGACATTTCGATCCAGTTGCGATTATGAAAACCTTGGGGGCAACTAGCCAAACTATCCGTAAAATTTATTTCATTCAAATTTTACTCATTACGGCATTAGGGATAGCGCTAGGGTTGATAATTGGCTTTATTGGTCAGCAACTAGTGGTGGTGCTTGTGGCTGATAGGGTGGAAGTCTCACTTAATGTATGGCACTGGAGGCCAGTGCTCATAGCGGTAGCCACGGGTTTGACCTGTGCGTTATTGTTCTCGCTCTATCCACTTCTGCAACTTTTTTCGGTACCGCCCTTACGTGTTTTAAGAAAAGATATTACCTCAAATTTGCGCTCAAGAAGTCTGCAATTTATGACTTCTGGAGGCGCAATCTTTGTGTTGATGTGGCTATATAGCCAAAATATTAAACTCAGCGCTATTTTGTTTCTTTCAGGTGCGGTGTTGGTCGTAGCCCTAATAGGGGTAACCTATTTGCTGATCGCCATTGGCAGACGATTAGGTAGTGGACGAATGGGGCCTTGGCAGTTAGCCTGGGCACGAATTAAGCGAAGAGCGATGGACAATAGTGTTCAACTTATCAGTTTTTCTATAACTATCATGCTATTACTTGTCGTGTTAGTTATGCGCAATGACATGGTTTCGCAATGGCGAGCACAGCTACCTGAAGGTACGCCGAATTACTTTTTAATAAACATTACCTCAGACATAAAATCTGAATTGGACAGACACTTCAATGACAACGGTGTGCAGATTGAAGAGTTTTATCCGGTCATACGAGGACGCTTTGTTGCTGTTAATGGCGAAAGCGTTAATACAGAAGTGACCAAAGAAGACGAGCCCAATAGAGAAGGTCGAAGAGGTTTAGGAAGAGAAGCGAACTTAACCTGGAGTAACACTCTTCAAAATGAAAACAAAGTTACTGAAGGAGAATGGCATGGTGACGTTGAGCTGGACGCCTCAAGCGGATGGTTTCCCGTTTCAGTTGAAAAGGAAGTCGCTCAACGTCTGAATATCAAAATGGGCGATGCACTTACATTTAATGTGGGGAGTGAAATAATTGAAACCAAAGTCAGCAGCATACGAGAAGTGAATTGGCAAACGATGCAGCCCAACTTCTTCTTTGTCATTCATCCGGAGGCGATGGCCGCGTTCAACCCAACTTACATTACTAGTTTCTATTTGCCAACCGAGCAGAAAGCTGAACTTACCAACCTCTTGAAACCCTTCGGGGCGATTACATTGTTTGATGTGGATGCCCGTATTAATCAATTAAGAGAGATAGTTGAGCAGGTCTCTATTGCAGTGGAATTTATTTTGGTACTTGTACTTTTAGCGGGAAGCCTTGTGTTAATTGCGCAAGTGCAAGCAAGTATGGACGAAAGAAGTCAAGAAATTGCAATTTTACGAACGCTAGGTGCCAAAAGTAATTTGATCAGAAAAAGCGTCATATTTGAATTTGTCATAATCGGGTCAGTGGCAGGTTTCATGGCGGCTTTGGCTAATGAATTAAGCCTTTATTTACTGCAGACTTCGGTATTTCAGATGGATGGAAGTTTACATTTTGAATACTGGGCCATTGCCCCTGTTGTAGGCGCATGTGTAGTGAGTGTTTTAGGTGCGATAGGCTGTTGGCGTTTACTGATATTAAATACCAGTCAAATGCTTAGGAAAATAGTTTAGAAATGTTGGGGATTTCGCTAGCGCGAATTTAGGTACCTGCGTAGAAATAGCAGATATAGGACAGACACTCACAAAAACTAATCAGTGAAGGGAAAAAATCAATAAAGTGGACAGACACTCAATTACAGTGACTGTCCACAATCGCTGTTATTTCAGCTAACTGAATCTTTTGAAGTGAGTGTCTGTCCACTCTTGCACTCTTGCACTCTTGCACTCTTGCACTCTTGCACTATTGGCTTACGTTTTTCGCTTACTCTTAGTCTTCTGCTTTTGATTATGTATTGTAGATGTCGTCCAGCGCTTTATCTAAAACTGGGTAATCAAATCTATATCCGGCGGCAGTTAATTTCTCGGGTATGACCTGCTGGCCTTCTAATATCAGCGTGGAGGCTTCACCCATAAGGAGTTTTAGAATAAAACTTGGTACGTTAAATAAGCAGGGCCTATGCAAAGTGTGTGCGAGAATACTTGAGAATTCTCGGTTAGTAACTGGTCTTGGAGCCGTCAAATTGAACGCGCCATGACAGGTTTGATTGTTAAGTAGAAACGACATCGCATTTACCATGTCTTGGATATGGATCCATGAAATATATTGCGCTGCGTTACCTAATGTGCCCCCAACTCCAAGCTTAAAAGGCAGCGCCATTTTATCGAGTGCACCCCCAACTTTACTTAGCACTACGCCAGTTCTAAGAAGAACCACACGGGTATTTAGTGTGGTTGCTCCATTCGCAATGGTCTCCCATTTATGACAAAGCTCATGGGTAAACTCATTATTTGGTGCGGACTGCTCATGAATCAATTTGTCTTTTTGGTTGCCGTAGTAACCAATTGCTGAGCCTGACAATAAAACCTTAGGGGCAGATTGGGAGTTGTTTATTTTCTCGACGATTTCGGAAGTGATTTTCCAGCGACTCTTACAAATAATTGCTTTTTGAGTGTCTGTCCAACGTTTATCGGCGATGGGCTCTCCCGCGAGGTTTATGACAGCGTCATAGTGGCCGATATCATCTATTTCTGATATTGCATTTAAAGTGGATATGGATGATCCCAACAAACGTTTGGCATGCGCAGTATCTCGCGTAATAACAGTAAATTGATGTATATCACTATATTGCTTGATAAATTCGCGGCCGATGAGGCCAGTGCCGCCTGTAATGAGAATATTCATATCCACTTCCTATAAGGGGGCGTGTTAGCCTTCTTTAGTACAAGATAGCGTTAGTGAAACAGAGTCCGAGAACCTTAGAGCGTGAGGTTTGTCTACCTCTACTTCTGCGTACCTGACCGCAGAGTGTTTGGCAGCAATACTCAAGACATCCGCCGTCAATTTTTCTAATAGAGAGAAGCGGTTGTCTTCAACAAGTTTAATGATGGCCTTGGTGATAATTTTATAGTTTAGCGCATCATTCATGTTGTCTGTATTTGTTGCTTTTTCAGCGTCGTAATCAATTTTTACATTTACTACAACATCTTGCTTGTTTTTGATCTCATCTTCATTAATGCCGATATAAGTGCGAAGTCTAAGATTTTTAATTCTAATCGTGGCAAGGTTGAAATTCATTGTTGTCTCTTGTTTGTAGTTAACTATAAGTCGTTGTAAAGTATTGTCGTTTCAATCAGGAATGTAGCACAAAATGTCAATGGAACTACGATCGCCAACAGCAAAAGTTCTTATCGTTTTAGCATGCCTAGTGGTGGTATTGGCCGGTATAAAGGCTGCTAGTACCATCATGGTGCCGTTCTTTTTATCTATTTTTATTGCGATAGCCTGTAGTCCTATAATTCATTGGACTTCAAAGTATGGCGTGCCCAAGTGGCTATCTATTACTTTCGTTATACTGTTGATTGTAGTGTTTGGATTTCTTTTAGCTGGCCTGGTGGGTCAGTCTATGACGGAGTTTAGAGAAAACCTCCCTCAATATCGAAGTAAATTAGACTCTGAATTTGCTTGGGTTGTTTCAAAGCTTTCTGAATTTAACATTCATATAAACCGTGAACTTATCGCTTCGCATCTCGATCCTGCCACTGCGATGTCCGTTGCCACTAACTTTATCAGTGGAATGGGAGGCGTACTCTCTAATTTGTTCCTGATCCTGCTTACTGTGATATTCATGCTTTTCGAAGCAGATAGCATACCACGTCGCTTGCATATTGCTTTGGCGGATCCTGGTATGAAACTTAAACATATCGATAGGTTTATACGATCCGTAAATAGCTACTTGGCAATTAAAACAGTAGTAAGTTTGGGTACGGGACTAATTATTGGCATTTGGCTGTACGTGATGGGAGTAGATCATTTCCTGCTATGGGCGGTTCTAGCATTTATGCTAAATTTTATTCCAAATATCGGTTCTATTATCGCTGCAGTTCCCGCGGTACTCATCGCATTTGTTCAATTTGGGCCTGCATCGGCGGGCTTTGCTGCGCTGGGATTTTTGTTGGTTAATACCATTATGGGGAATATGGTTGAGCCCCGCTTGATGGGAAAAGGTATGGGGCTGTCTACATTAGTAGTGTTTCTCTCTTTAATTTTTTGGGGGTGGTTGCTTGGCACGGTGGGGATGTTACTCTCTGTGCCACTGACTATGGTGGTGAAAATTGCACTTGAATCGAGGGACGAAAGCAAATGGCTGGCGGTACTCTTATCAAGTGAGGGGAATAAAACCTAAGGTCAAAATAAAGTGGACAGACACTTTAAAATTAACAAGTGTCTGTCCGGAGTTTTTATGCAGATAAGTGCCTGTCCAAAATTTCGATATCATTGTGGTGAACGTGTTATGGGGCCAAGTTTGATTACGAAGCAATTGGCACATGGTGTGGAAATTGAACAATAATATGTGCGCCACCGAGTGTACTGTCTTGCACCAACAATCGCCCCTCATAAATAGACACTAGATCTGCGACAATTGCCATACCAATACCTTGACCTTCCGCATACGTATCAAGCCTTGCGCCTCTTTCCAATAAGCGTAACTTTTTGTCTTCCGGTATGCCTGGGCCATCATCTTCAAAGTGTATAGTTAGCCAATTGTCATTAAGGTTGGCCGACACTGTAATATGAGACTTGGCCGCTTTACACGCGTTATCCAGAAGGTTTCCGCATAGCTCCATCAAATCGGTCTCATCGCCTTTAAAACTTGTGTTTGGTGGGATATCAAATTCAATAGTGAGTGCTTTCTCTTGATACACTTTGTCCATTGCATCGGCTAGCTTATGTAGAATGGGTAAGATTGCAATTGGGTTTTGCCAACCTGAACTCCCTGCGGTGGCGCGCTTCAACTGACGCTGAATGATGCGATTAATCTGTGCCAGTGCTTCGCTTACTTCTAGTGGCAGGTTTTTATTTCCTGACGCCACCGCTAATGGGGTTTTCAAGCTGTGCGCCAAATCACCTAGACTATTTTTGTATCTTGTCCGCTGTGCTGCTTCAGTTTGAAGCAGGCCATTGATGGATTGTTTTAATGAATCAAATTCAACCGGGTAACGCGCTTCAAGTTTGCTTTTTTGACCACTGGAGGTTAACGAAATCTCTTCAATGAGCTTCCTAACCGGCTGTAATATAACGTTAATGCCTATAGCTATAAATATCAGTAGTACAATGCATAGCGTAAATATCCATTGCCAGGTAGTGGTCACAAATGTATTGCGTTCTTGTTCAAATAGCGCTTTGTCGTTAAAAATGTAAAACCGCACAGGTTCAAAATTACTGCTAGATGCAAATTCGGCGGTAAATGCATAGACAAAGAATTCAGCCGCTTCGTCAAAACGAGGTGAGTGGTTTTCTATAAATAATTCGTTGCCTACTGCTACATTGATTTGCGGAGGTAAAAAGGTGTACTCAAGCGCTGAAGCGGATTGCCATATTACCTTGTCTCTGAAAACAATGACGCCCAAATAACCTGAACCCGGAAGGTTCAATTGTTCTTCGTAAAGAATTTCGGGCATAAAGGGGACCTCGCCGTCTAATTCAAAAGCAGACAATAGTCCCAAATTCATTAGCCTAAGTTCACTCATTTTCGCTTGCGTTAAACTTTCCGTGTAAGCATCGTCGAGAATGACTACAGTGAAAGGGACAAACAAAGCGAGTAGTATAATAGCAAGGAGTATACTTCGCAGGCGAAGCGAGAGTTGCCTCATAGGTTTCGGTTTATCCTATAACCTCGACCGCGCAGTGTTTCGATGGGCTTGAGCACACCACTGGGATCGAGTTTTTTTCTCAGCCTACCGATGAAAACCTCAATTACATTGCTATCCAAATCAAAATCTTGATCATAGATGTGTTCAGTTAACTCGGTTTTTGAAATTACCTTTTGTGGATTGAGCATTAAGTATTCCATCACTTTATACTCGTAGGCGGTCAAGTCTAACACACTGCCATTAAGTGATAATTCTTCTCCGACCGTATCCAGCGCAATGGGGCCAAATTGAATGAGGGGATTGGCTTGCCCTGAAGCTCGTCGAATTAGCGCTTTGGTACGTGCCAACAACTCTTCGTTGTGGAAAGGCTTGGTAAGGTAATCGTCTGCGCCGGCATCTAATCCTTCTACCTTTTCCTGCCATCGATCCCTTGCTGTCAGGATAAGAATGGGACATGAAATATCTGCTTGTCTGGCTTTTCGGATCACCTCAAAACCATCTAACTTTGGCATACCTATATCGATAATGGCCAGATCGTAGCTGTATTCTTTTATTAAAAAAAGTGCATGCTCACCATTGTCTGCTAAGTCTACGCTATAGCCGTGTTGTTGAAGTAGCGCATCAAGTTGGGTTAGTAACCTGCTGTCATCTTCAGCTATAAGAATCCGCATATTAGCCCTTATCTACTGTTGTTTTAACTTTTCCAGATCGTTTGTCGACCTCTACGGAGACTACGCGTCCCGACTTTTTTAGTACCTTTACACGATAACTTTTTGCAGTTTGCTCTATTTTTAACACGCGCCCATTTTCGGCTTTGCGGGCGCGTTCTGCGGCTTCGCTTTTCGTGATATCACCGCTTGAATGTTGCTGTGCAATAGCAGGGGTAGTGCTAGACAGTCCTAACACTAGACATACTATTGCAGCGCGAAGCGATAATGTCATACAACCTCACCATAAAATTCTCGCTCAGGCCAAACTAACAAGCAGTATAATTTAGCAATCTGAACTGACCCTGAATTAATTAAGTCTACCGTGGTAAACGTAATGTGTACATAAGGCCAGGCTCGCTAACAAACTGAAAGTAAAGTGGACAGACACTCATTTAGTTAGAAAGTGGACAGGCACTCCTTTCAAATTTGGTTAGCTTAAACTGCTAAGCAATGAGTTATTCCATAACGCAAAACGTATCAGCATAACTAATAGATTGTTTCTTATCTTGCCATATTGAAGTGCCTGTCCACTATTGCACTATTTGAGTGTCTGTCCACTAAACATGCTTCCTGTCCACTATTGCACTATTTGAGTGTCTGTCCACTAAACATGCTTAGCATTCTACTTTTAGTTAGCTCAGCCGGCCGCTATAAAAAAAGCCTGACTTATTAGGTCAGGCTTTGCAGGTACGATGCCTTTAGTTAACTACCGACTTGATGCGGCTAAGGTAATACCTTTTTATATGGCTTAACGATGACACTTTCGTACACTCCTGCTTCAACATAGGGGTCACTGTCCGCCCATTGTTTGGCGTCGTCAAGTGACTCAAATTCTGCCACTACTAAAGAACCGGTAAAGCCAGCTGGACCTGGGTCAGGGCTGTCAACCGAGGGGAAAGGGCCAGCCATCACCAATTTGCCCTGTGCTTTAAGCTTTTCTAAACGGGCGAGGTGAGCAGGGCGCGTGGCCAATCGTTTGTCTAAACTATCCGCCACATCAGTGGCACATATCATGTAAAGCATCCGTAGTTATCCTTTTGTTGTTGCTGCTTTCATGCTCGCCACAAAACGGCCCAATTCAGAAAGCATGTTATCTTTATCTTTCAGGTTGGCTGCAATGATGTTCACTGTTGCTGAGCCTGAAATAGCGCCAGCCGCGCCAGCGGCGATTGCTTGCGCGACTTGTTGAGGGGTTGAAATACCAAAGCCGAGAAGCGCGGGGGCGGCGTTGTGTTTATTTAGTCGCGTAATGAGATCAGCTGCTGGGATATTCGCGGCAGTTTCTGCGCCAGTAACGCCCGCACGCCCTAATAGATAAGTGTAACCTTTCGAATATTCACCTATTTTTTGCATCGTTTCGTCTGTAGCATTAGGTGGAGCAATTAAAATTTGCGATATCTCAGTAGCGTTTGCGGCTTTCTGAAATGGAGCAACTTCGCGAACTGGAACATCTGCCACCAGGATCGAATCAACGCCAGCCTCTTGCGCTTTGGCATAAAAGGTATCAATACCCTGTGCCATCACCAGATTGCTGTAAAGCAATAAGCCAATAGGAACATCAGGGTATTTATTGCGAATTCTACCGATAAGCGCCAAGCAATCGGCAACCGTTACTTTATGGCTTAATGCGCGAATACTTGCAGCTTGAATCGTCGGGCCATCCGCAATGGGATCGGAATAGGGGATGCCTAGTTCTAAAGCATCAGCTCCGCTTTCAATTAACTGGCCAATAATGGCTTCCGATTGTGCTATATCAGGGTCGCCAACCATCACAAAAGGAACAAATGCCCCCTGATTTTTGTCGTTTAGGCTAGCAAACATACGTGCGTATCTGTCCATTATAATTTATCCCCCAAAATTTTTGTTACGTGGGCAAGATCTTTGTCACCGCGACCCGACAAGTTCACCACAATAATGGTTTCTTCTTCTGCTTCATCAGCCATATTAAGGGCATGAGCAAGGGCATGTGAGGACTCAAGTGCTGGAATGATCCCCTCTTTTCTTGCCAGTAATTGAAACGCGTTAAGCGCTTCTTCGTCTGTTACTGCAACATATTCAGCGCGACCAATGTCATGGAGGTAAGCATGTTGAGGGCCGACTGCGGGATAGTCTAAACCTGCCGAGACCGAGTAGCTTTCTTCTATTTGCCCTTCTTTATCTTGCATAATAAAGGTGTAGGCACCGTGCAAGATCCCCTTCGTCCCTGTCACAATTGTGGCGCCGTGTTCTTTGGTATGTACCCCTTTACCTGCGGGCTCAACCCCCACTAAACGCACAGACGGTTCGTCTATAAAGTCGGCAAACATACCAATCGCGTTAGAGCCTCCTCCAACACAGGCCACTACTGCATCGGGAAGACGTCCTTCTTTTTCCATTATCTGGGCGCGCGTTTCTTCGCCAATCATGCGATGATACTCGCGCACAATAGTCGGGAAGGGGTGGGGGCCAGCTGCTGTTCCCAACAGGTAGTGTGCGGTTTCATAGTTTGCAGACCAATCGCGTAGTGCTTCGTTTACGGCGTCTTTTAACGTACCAGAGCCTGCATCGACGGGGATCACTTCCGCGCCCATTAATTTCATGCGAAATACATTGGGGGCCTGTCGCTCTACGTCTTTTGCGCCCATATAAATACGTGCTTTTAACCCCAATAATGCACAGGCAAGTGCCGTGGCTACACCATGTTGGCCCGCGCCTGTCTCGGCTATTACTTCCTTTTTACCCATGCGTTTTGTCAGCAGCGCTTGCCCTAGTACCTGATTAGTTTTATGTGCACCACCATGAAGTAAGTCCTCGCGCTTGAGGTACAACTTCACCTTAGGGTTACTAACAAGGTTTCGGGTTAACGTCATCGCCGTCGGACGGCCTGCATAATCTTTGAGTAATGATAAAAACTCTTCGTTAAAACTCGGATCGTCTTTGGCCTCTAAAAACGCGCTTTCCAATTGGTCTAATGCCGGAATGAGCAATTCGGGCACGTACATGCCACCAAATTCGCCAAATTTTGTCTCTAGTTGGTTCATACGTAGTCCTGTCTAGTTAAATTAGTAATTGCGGCAAGCGCAAAATAGCGCTTTCAATTTATCTGCTGACTTTTCACCTGGGCTGTCTTCTACCCCTGAATTTACGTCAATTAGCCCACACCCTGTCGCTAAGGCTTGACTGACATTGTCTGGAGTGACGCCCCCTGCCAGTACCAGTTTTTCTTTTTGAGTCAAGTCGTTGAGAAGTTGCCAATCAAAGGATTGACCGGTACCGCCTTTGGCTTTACCCACTTGGCAATCCAACAGCAGTCTGTGAATACTGGGGTTGTTTAAGTGCCTGTCCACAATGTCTGGGAGGTGAGACTGTACGCCTACGGCTTTCCAAATTTCGCAGTGTGCGGGCAGTTTGTCCGACAAGGTAGCAATGTAGTGTTCATCTTCGTCACCGTGCAACTGCACGGCAAATAAATTGAGTGACGTTGCCAGCGAAACCACGTCATCAATATTGTGATTAACGAAGACCCCGACAAATGCCCCTTTTACGCTTTGCGTAATCGATTCTGCCATTTGGTAACTAATACAGCGGGGTGATTTTTCGGCAAAAATAAGTCCACCAAAACTCGCGCCTTTATCGAAGGCCATTTGTGCTTGGCTTGGCGAAGTTAATCCGCATACTTTTATGCCACCAAACACGAGAGTTTTCACCGCACGAGGTAAATCTGCTTGCGCCATTAAGGCACTGCCGACTAAAAATCCATGAGAAATAGGAGCCAGGCGCAGTACATCGTTATGGGTATAAATCCCTGACTCAGAAATCACCACATGATCATGTGTCGCATCTTCTAGCAGGGGCACTAAACGCTCAGTGGTGGCTAAGTCGGTAGACAAGTCACGTAAGTTACGGTTGTTTATACCAATAATATTGGCTTCTAGGGCAATGGCACGAGCCATTTCCGTTTCATTACTGACTTCGGTAAGAATATCCATTCCCAGTGCATCAGCTACCTCTGCTAACTCGCGATACTCCTCGTCATTAAGCACGCTTAACATAAGTAGTACGGCGTCTGCATGGTAATAGCGTGCCAGGTAAATTTGATAGGTATCTACAAAGAAATCTTTGTTTAGCACGGGCTGGGCTACCCGTTCGGTCACATACGCTAGATATTCGAACTTTCCTTGGAAGTATTTTTCATCGGTGAGTACTGATATCCCCGCAGCAAAAGGGGTATACGCCGCTAAAATTTCATCCAGATCGAAGTTCTCTCGAATGAGCCCTTTGGAAGGTGAGGCTTTCTTGCACTCAAATATAAATGCTGCATTGGGTTCGCGTAGTGCCGCAAACAAGCTTTTATTGGATGGGGAAAGCGTATGCTCAAATTTCTCAAGTGGAAAAGCAGCTTTTCGGGCCGCGATTTCTTCTTTCTTATCAGCCACTATTTTTTCAAGCACATTAGCCATTTGTATTTGTCTCCTGAGTCATTTTTGCAACTTTCGATAAAAGCGCCATCGGTCGTCCCTCAGCCATTGCATTCATAGCCATTTCTGCCCCTTCTTTAAAGGTAGTAACTTTGCCAGTCACCTTGAGCAAGGCGCCACAATTCATGGCAATCGCAGCACGGTGGGCTTCTTTACCTTCACCGCTGAGCGCGGCTTCTACGTAGTGTCTGTTGTCTTCGGGCTCGCCACCCTCGATGGCTGAAAGGGGATAGTGAGGTAAACCAAAATCCTCTGCAGAAACCGTTAACTTTCTCACGTCGCCGTGCTCTAAGTCGTAGATGATGGAATCACCGTGCAGTGCCAGTTCGTCAAGTCCGTCACCGTGTACAATCATGGCGCGGTGCTGACCAAGCAGCATAAGGGTTTTTGCATAGGGTTCAAGTAGCGCTGGAGAGTAGACCCCAAAGATGCCATGGGTGGGCCCAGCGGGATTGGCCAATGGCCCTAATATATTAAACAGTGTTCTTGTTTTAAGCGCTGCGCGTACTGGCGCGGCATGGCGCATCCCCGCGTGATACACGGGCGCAAATAAGAACGTGAAATTGGCTTCATCTAAGCACTTTCTGGCAAGGTCTGGACTAATGTCTAAATTCAGCCCAAATTGTCGAAACAAGTCGGCGGAGCCTGATTTACTCGATACACTTCGGTTTCCGTGTTTGGCCACTTTTACGCCACACGCGGCTGCTACCACACCCGCAGCGCTGGAAATATTGATAGTATTGTGGCCATCACCACCGGTGCCTACAATATCGGCAAATTCATAAGCAGGCGAGGGAAATGGTAATGCGTTTGCCACCATGGCGCTGGCAGCCCCCGCTATCTCACTGGGGGATTCCTTTTTCATTTTCAGCGCGGTTAAAATGGCCGCTATCATTACTTCAGTTTGTTCGCCATGCATAATGCTATTAAACAAACTGTAGGCTTCGGTTTGCGAAAGTGATTCTCGTAGCATTAATTGTTCAAGTAAAGGGCCTGCGTTAAGCATTATTCGCTCCCTGTAGTGTCAAATATTCAATACTTTGCTTTAACAGCACACTGCCTTGTGCGGTTAAAATTGATTCGGGGTGAAATTGAAATCCCAACATGCCATCGCCTTCGTGATATACCGCCATTACCGCTTCGCTACCGTCGTCATTTAGTGTGGATGCACATACCTGTAATGATTCTGGCAGCGTGAGTGCGACCAATGAGTGATAGCGAGCCACATGCAAAGGCTGTGGCAGGTTTTCGAACATACCTTGTTGTGAGTGAGTAATAGCAGAGGATTTTCCATGCATGACCTGACTGGCACGACCAACCTCGCCACCATAATGCTCAACAATGGCCTGATGGCCTAAACAAATGCCAATGACGGGAAAGCGGCCTTTGACCATATTAAGAAGTTCAGGCATACATCCCGCTTCACTTGGTGCACCAGGACCAGGTGAGAGCATCAGTAATACTGGGCCTTTAGTGGCTTGTTCTTGCATTCGCTCAAATAGCAGCGCCGCTGAAACTGTATTGCGATAAACCTTAATATCTAAATCTAGTGTACGTAACTCATCAACTAGGTTGTAAGTAAAAGAGTCGACATTATCTAATAGAAAAAGGGTAGTGATTTGCTGGTTCATACGCTGTCCTTAATGCGCAGTTGCACTTCTTCTTGCAATGCCGCTTTTACTGCACCAATTACAGCTTGCGCTTTTGCACGGGTTTCATCGGCTTCAGCTTGTGGTATAGAGTCATGGACCACACCGGCCCCAGCTTGAATATACGCATGCCCGTTTTTGACAAACGCAGAGCGGATGACAATGCAGGTGTCCATGTCACCCTGTCCATTCAGGTAGCCCACTGCGCCACCATAGCTGCCTCTACGCTTTTTTTCTACTTCTCGAATAAGTGTGGCTGCACTCACTTTGGGGGCACCCACCAATGTGCCCATGTTCATACATGCTTGGTAAGCGTGCAGCGCGTCTAAATCGTCCCTAAGCTGGCCTACTACGCGCGATACAAGATGCATAACGTGTGAGTATCGATCTACCTTCAATAAATCTTTGACGTAACGTGTACCGGGGCGACTTACCTTGGCAACATCATTTCTGGCTAAGTCTACCAGCATAATGTGCTCAGATTTTTCCTTATTGTCCTCACGAAGATCAAGTTCAATACGACTGTCCAAATCTCGGTCAATACTTCCATCTGGGCGTTTACCGCGAGGGCGAGTGCCAGCGATAGGGTAGATCTCAACTTGGTTGGTGCTACTGTCATACTTAAGTGCTGACTCAGGGGAAGCCCCAAAAATACTGAATGCTTTGTCTTGCATGTAGAACATGTAAGGGCTGGGGTTTGATGCTTTTAGTTTGGCATAGGCAAGCATTGGCGATGGGCAGGGGAGAGAAAAAGTGCGCGACGGCACTACCTGAAAAATATCGCCGGCTAAAATATGTTGCTTTAGCTCTAATACGTGACCACAAAAGGTGTCATCGTCAATATCAACATCCACTTCAATGGTATCTGCGTGAGAACTAAGTGTCTGTCCTTTTTGTTGTGCTTTTTGTTGCGGTTGGAGGTTTAAGTGCCTGTCCACTTTTTCCTGGCTTTCGAGTGCCTGTCCACTTTGTTTGGTGCTTTGGCGGGTGAGCACCGGTTGTGATGGCATATCGTGTAGTAATTGATGGATGGCTTCGAGGCGCTGTGCGATTGCAAAATAGTGCTGCGCGACATCGTTGCCACTAAATACACTACCAATGAGTTGGGTTTCGCGGGTTTGATGATCGACGGTGATCAAGGTTTCAGCAAGATAAAACACAAAATCTGGGCAGTCATTGTCGCCTTCAACCACGTCTGGCAATGTCTCAAAGCCGGCGAGCATATCGTAGGCAAATACACCGCCAAGGAACACTGCGTGGGGATGTTGGCGAATGGGCGTTATTTTGTTGATCACAATACGCAGTGCATCCATAACACTTGCTGCTTTTAGCCGGCTGTCTTCGTCCAACTCTTCTCCGGCGGCTTCACACACCAAGGTGACCGAGGTGTCAGAGCGCGCTACTACCGTCAGACCTGCCGGCGCGTGGGCAATGAACAAAGGCAATACCGATACGCCATTGCCAGTTATCGCTGTCACTTCTACCCGGTTGCCCGAGCATTCCATACGAAGGGCCGCGTCAACCATAAGTAAACTTTGTAAGTCGTCTTTAGAATCAATTTCAGCTGACTCTAATAGTAACGCATTGCTTTTGCCAGCGCATAAGTGGGCAAAGGCGGCGAGGGGATCATCTATGTAATGCCCCATTTGCTCTATTGTTTCTACTTTACCCGGAGAAGTCCCCAGTTCCGCTAAACTCATTTTTGCTACTCTCCAACTGCAAAAAAGGATAAAAAAAAGGCCCGTAAAAACGGGCCTTTAAGTGTATTTCATTCACGCACAACCGTGCACACCGCCCGTTAAGTTAGGGAGTGCCACCACCAAGTTGCAACTGTCATTGCTGTTGAATTACCAAACGTATGCATGAATTACTCGTTGTTTGTTTAAACTTCGTTAGGATTTGAAGTCGTTAGTACGTATACTTTGTGTATATAGAAGAAAACAAATTGCCTTTTGTGTCAACCATAAATTTGCATAAGACATTGAAAATAGATCTACACAGTCATACAAAATATTCCGATGGGCATTTAACGCCAGAAGAATTAGTCCTTCGCGCACATACCATGCAACTTGATGTGCTGGCGATAACTGACCATGATACCGTTGCTGGCCTAGATGAAGCGCATGCTGTACAAGCTAAGCAAAAACGTGCACTTACGTTGATTGACGGGGTTGAAATTTCAACCTTGTGGCATGGGTTTGATATCCATATAGTAGGGTTAAACGTCAATCGCCAATGCCCTCGTTTTTTAGCGCGGCTTGAGGAACAAAGTCAGGCCCGTGAGGCGCGCGCAGCACTTATTGCTGACAAGCTGGAAAAATGCGGGTTCGACGGCGTATTGCCAAGAGCAAAAGCTTTGGCGGGAGTGGGGCAAGTCACCCGAGCGCATTTCGCCCGCGTGTTAGTCAACAATTATGGTGTGCCAAGTATGGAAGCGGCCTTTAAAAAATATTTAGGCAAGGGCAAGCGCGCCGCGGTCAAAGCTCAATGGCCCAGTATTGAAACTGCCATTACCTGGATCCACGACGCTGGCGGGCAGGCAGTACTGGCCCATCCAGCACATTACGACATGACTGCAAAATGGTTGCGGCGGTTGGTGGCATTGTTCGAACAAGCAGGTGGCGATGCAATGGAGACCGCGTTTCCGGGGATCAACAAAACCAAGCAAGAGTTAATTAATGAACTTGCCCAATCCCACCAGTTACTGGCTTCAGCGGGGTCTGATTTTCATTTCCCATCTCGATGGACAGAATTGGGGAAAAATTTGGGTATCAGTAGCAAGCTGTTACCTATATGGCACAATTGGCAACACGTTAACGACGTGAACGTTTCGTAAAAAACGGCGTACCACCACTTATGGATTAATGGGTAGCTGAAAAGAAAGTAGTCAGTGCCCAGCAATGAATTAATACACAGCGCGATAGCGACTTATCAACGTATAAAGTGTGCTAAAGGAACAAGAGAAACAGTATGAGCCAATTTTTTTACGTACATCCAGACAATCCACAAAAGCGTTTGATCACGCAAGCGTGTGAGTTGATTAGAGATGGAGAAGTGGTGGTGTATCCCACTGACTCAGGTTATGCCATTGGCTGTCAAATGGAAGACAAAAAGGCATTGGAGCAAATTTGTCGCATTCGCCAAATCGATAAAGATCACAATTTCACATTGATGTGTAGAGATATGTCTGAATTATCGCTTTACGCCAAGGTCGACAATACGGCATTTCGCCAAATCAAAAACAATACACCCGGCCGCTATACTTTTGTCCTTAAGGCTACACGGGAAGTACCCAAACGCTTGCAAAACCCCAAGCGAAAAACCATCGGTATTCGCGTGCCTGATAACGCTATTGCGCTTGCCTTACTTGAAGAGTTGGGCGAGCCACTCATGTCAACGTCACTTATTTTACCCGGTAATGTAATGGCGGAATCAGACCCGGATATTATTCGCGATAACTTAGAAAAGCAGGTGGGCCTTATTATTCATGGGGGCTACATTGGTGAACAGCCGACCACGGTAGTGGATTTATCGGAAGATACACCTGTAATCTTACGCCATGGCACGGGCGATCCAAGTCCGTTTGAATAGAAGTGAGACGGGGCATTGAGTAGTGGAACGCAATTCGAACGAGGTGATGGTAAAGACGGTGTCACGCCTAAGCTAACCTCATCCGCCCAATTAGCTTCAGTGCCGCCAGATGAAAGTGCCCCATCGTCGACACCCATTCAACAGCCGTTGCCGTTGGCTTTTATCAATGGTGAAGCCCTTATTGAAAAGCCCGAGGATCTGTTTATCCCGCCAGACGCCCTGGAAGTTATTCTGGAAACCTTCGAGGGGCCGTTAGACTTACTGCTTTATCTTATCCGCAAGCAAAAATTTGATATCACCACATTGCCTATCGCTGATGTGACTAAACAGTACATGGAATACGTGGATGCCATGATGTCGCTCAAGCTTGAATTAGCTGCAGAGTACCTACTCATGGCGGCGATATTAGCCGAAATTAAATCCCGGTTACTGCTTCCTAAACGCAGTGACGAATCGGATGAAGAAGACGACCCTCGCGCTGAACTGATAAGACGCTTACAAGAATACGAATTGGTTAAACAAGCCGCTGAAGATTTAGATTGCCAACCTCGCCTAGAGCGAGATATCTACAATGTTTATGTTGAAACCAGTGACAACGTTGCGCCTATTCGTATTGAACCCGACATCACGCTTGCTGAAATTGTATTGGCATTCAGTGCTGCCATGAAACGGGCACAGGCCTTTGAACATCATACCATTGCCAGAGAGGCGTTAAGTACACGAGAGCGTATGTCACTTATCTTATCGCGCCTCACTTCTACACAATATACTCCCTTAGAACAGTTATTTACGGTGGAAGAAGGGAAAGCGGGTGTGGTCGTCAGTTTCCTCGCTATTTTAGAATTGGTGAAAGAACAACTTATTTTATGCATTCAGGCAGGTCCTTACGCCAAAATTCATGTAAAATTAGGTGCTCATGAAGAAAATTAACACGGCACAACTTAAACAACTGGTTGAAGCGGCAATCTTTGTCGCCGATAAACCCATTTCCAGACAGCAACTTAAAGACACTGTGCTCAACGAATTTGTGATAGCCGACCGAACTTTGAGTAAGGTACTCAATGAGCTAGCGCTTGATTACCGCCC
Source organism: Alteromonas sp. D210916BOD_24 (assembly GCF_047159385.1). GTDB lineage: Bacteria > Pseudomonadota > Gammaproteobacteria > Enterobacterales > Alteromonadaceae > Alteromonas. Next base: position 2,318,093 of record NZ_AP038333.1, on the reverse strand, counting down.
AAGGGGTATTCAGCTGGTGGAAGTGGCGAGTGGCTTTCGATTTCAATCGTTGGATGCGCTTAGTCCGTGGTTAAGTAAATTATGGCAAGAAAATGCGCCAAAATATTCTCGAGCAATGCTTGAGACGTTGGCCTTAATTGCCTACCGTCAGCCTATTACCCGTGGTGAAATTGAGCAGGTACGCGGTGTGGCGGTAAGCAGCAATATTATAAAGACACTCACAGAACGAGATTGGATCAAAGTAGTGGGGCACAAAGAAGTGCCTGGACGCCCAGCGTTATACGCTACAACCAAAGGCTTTTTGGATTATTTTTCAATGACGTCGTTAGCCGATTTACCTAACGCTGACACCTTTGAAAACATGGCTGAAAGCATTGCATCTGACTCGCCGCTTAAGGTGTTAAATGAGGCACCGTCTGAATAGACCGTGCGACCGAAAACAAGCAATTAAAGAGTGAAAACCCATGACTGAAAAGTTGCAAAAAGTACTGGCAAACCAAGGGCTAGGCTCGCGACGTGAAATGGAGCGATGGATTGAAGAAGGACGCGTATCGGTAGATGGTACCGTTGCGACGTTGGGCGACCGTGTCGACCACACCGCACAAATTCGCGTGGATGGGCATTTGTTGTCGCGCCAAACCGAGCAACCTATATGCCGAGTACTAATGTACAACAAGCCAGAAGGTGAGTTATGTAGCCGGCACGATCCGGAAGGCCGCGACACGGTTTTTGATAGACTGCCGGCCATTCGCCTAGGGCGTTGGATAACCGTTGGTCGTCTTGATATGAACACCAGTGGATTACTGTTATTCACCAATGACGGTGAATTGGCTAACCGCTTGATGCACCCCAAATGTGAGGTGGAGCGGGAGTACGCGGTTAGGGTGTTTGGCGAAGTCACGCCGAAGACGCTGAATACCTTGAAAAAAGGTGTTCAGTTGGAAGACGGCGAAGCTAAATTCCTGACCATATCAGGCACACCAACGCCGCAGAACGCCGAAGAAGAAAGCATGAACCGCTGGTTTAATGTCACCCTTAAAGAAGGTCGCAACCGCGAAGTTCGCCGTTTATGGGAATCGCAAGGGGTACAGGTAAGCCGCCTTATTCGGGTGAAATACGGCCCCATTGAGTTGCAAAAGCGTTTGCCCCAAGGGGCGTGGGTAGAGTTAGGTCTGGAAGATGTGAATGCACTGCGCAATCACGTTCAGCTGCCTGATGAAACCCAAACCATGGTCAATGTGCGCCAAGGTAAGCTTGATCACGCCAGACTAAGCCGTATGCGCCGCTCGGTGAAAAAGCACAAAGTGCGCAAACAGCAAGGGGTGAATAAACGCGTAGGGCGTTCAGTAAAACGCAAGTAGCGATAATACTGCCTACGTCATCGTAGCGTTGTTATTTATTTTCAAAAAAGCCGGCTTCATCAGTGAAGTGACTCCAGTAATTGGATAGTCCAACTACTGGGGGTCACTTCATTCGCCGGCTTTTTGTGTTTTGAATCGGCATTACTACACTGGTAACACAGTATCGTTTTTTACGGTGCACCAGATTGCGCGCAAAGGAATGGACTTTTTGTCGATGTTGCAGAGCCTAACTAGTCTTACCCGTGGTGTGAACGACACGAGTATCAATTGATTTGATAACTCTGGCTGGGTTACCACCAATTACCACATTGTCGCCGAAAGACTTCGTCACAACAGCGCCAGATGCGACTACAACATTGTTGCCTAATGTCACTCCGGGATTAATCACAGCCATGCCACCCACCCAGCAGTTGTCGCCGAGGGTGATTGGTTTGGCAAATTCAATGCCAGTGGCTCTTTGAATTGGGTCGATAGGGTGCGTAGCCGTGTAGATACCCACTTGAGGTGCAAGCATACAGTTATCGCCAAAGGTTACCTTTGCTGCATCGAGGATCACACAATTAAAATTGGCAAAAAATTTCTCACCAACATGAATATTCTCACCATAGTCGCACTTAAATGTTGATTCGATATAAAGCCGCTTACCCGTGCTTCCAAACAAGGTTTTTAACAGCTGGCTGCGCTTTTTATGCTCGGTTTGGCAGGTGGCATTTAGGAGGTCGAGTTGTTGTCGACACTGCTTACGCAGTGCGGTGAGTAGTTTGTCAGACGGGTAATATAGCTCGCCTGACAACATCTTTTCTTGTTCGGTCATGGTATTTAAAAGGCAATAAAAACCGTAACGTTACTTGGCACTGGAATAGCTGACAACCACTTTTTGATGCAGCGCGTCGTTTTCCAACTCAAGCGTAACAGGGCGCTCTAAAATAATATTGCCATCAATCGTCACATCTTGGCCTATGGTTAATGTAGGCTTGTCATCAGAAAACGCACCCCATGAACTTTCAGTGTTGTGAAAAACGATATCTCCTACTACATGGGTAACACCACGTAGAGCAATATCACCACTTACCGTTTCAATGTTGTTTTTGACAACCGAATTGGCAATCTCAATATCGCCGTTGACAGTTTCAATGCTGCCGCCTATGTTGCTGTGATTGGGAATTTGAATATTGCCGTTAACCGACTCCATATTGTCCAGAATGGTTAAATGGGTAGTGGCAGTAATATCACCATTAACAATATCGACGCTACCCACGGTAACGTGACCTTCCATATTGAGATTGCCATTGACAATACTCACCTCATCGGCACTTCCGCCCTCGCTTATCTCAACGTTTCCATTTACTGATGAAATATCGCCAGCGTGTTTTCCAGCAGCAATATCTATATTTCCCAAAATAGAACTAAAATCACTTCCTTCCATCGCATTGGCGTTACCTACGTGGATAACACATCCTGAAAGCATTGATGTGGAAACCAGTAAAACCGCACCAGCAACAAGAGACTTTTTCATATTATCAATTCCTTTAAACAACTTTTACTAAGAAGCGAATGGCTTTTTGCCCAAAACACAGACGCTTTCATACTACAATTTATTAATGACTAACCATTTATTATGCCATTATTAAAAATGCATTTAAAACAATGTGTTATATGTTTTAGTTGGCAGTAATTAGTGACTTTTAACATACCAAGTACTGTATTTTAGTAAAACAAACTAAAAGTTAAGTAAATTAGCCAACTCTCGCTTCTCACCGCAAGCGAGAGAAAAAGAGAGAAAAAGGACAGACACTTTCTTTCGGCGTATTGGGGGAGAGAAAAAGGACAGACACTTTCTTTCGGCGTATTGGAGGAAATGGAGAGGCACTTTCTTTCGGCGTATTGGGGAAAGTGGACAGGCACTTTCTTTCGGCGTATTGGGGAAGTGGACAGGCACTTATCTTGTAAATGACAACTTAGCAAATGGCGAACATGGCTTGTTCTTAAGTTGGAATATGTGTCTGTCCACAATACACTCAGTCTTTATTTAACTGAGTGCCTGTCCTTTTTGTTCCAATTGAGTGTCTGTCCCTTTTGTTTTTGTTTTGGATTGCGGGGTAGGCCTGTTGCTTGCATATTTAGATGTTTTTATTTATTAGTTCGTACGCATATTATTTAGTAACAATGGCGTTGTAGCGTTGTAGCGTTGTAGCGTTGTAGCGTTGAAGTCGGAGTGTTGAATGCAGGATAAACATACGCAATTGAGGCGAGCGAAAAACATGGCACTCGGCTGTTTGCTTATTGCTGCGGCTGTTTTTATGTTCACAATACTTGCTCCGAAATTGTTTGGCGATTTGACTGGGGTTTGGTGGTTAGGGTTAGTGAAAATGGCCAGTGAAGCGGCACTGGTTGGGGGATTAGCTGATTGGTTTGCGGTAACGGCTCTTTTTAAGCCGATCCCAGCAAGATATCCAATACCTCATACTAATATTGTCGCGACTAATAAGTCTGCCATAGCCAGTAATCTTGCGGTATTTGTGAAAGAGAAGTTTTTTCATCCAGCCGCCATTGAGCGACTTATTCGTACCAGTGATCCTGCAAAAGGAGCTGGTCGTTGGTTGATGGTAGACAAAAATGCATCGCGACTCAGTCGATTTTTGTGCGATAGCGTGGCGGGACTGTTTCGTGTGCTTGATGATAAGCCTGTAAAAGCGTTTATCGCCAAAACCGCTCAAAAAGGGTTCGAACAATTAGACTTACGGCAATTAATGGCAACATCGTTAAATGCAATTACTAAAGAACGTCAACATCAGATTGTACTTGATAGGATTTTAGGGAAACTCGCTAGTTTATTAGCCCAACCAGACACGCAAGTGTACATTGCCGACACCTTGGTTGTGTGGCTAAAGACGGAATACAGTCGCATAGAAAAACTGCTCCCTTCAAGTTGGCTCAGTGAACAGGGCGCATTGATAGCCGTGAAGGCTGTGTCGAGCATTTTAGACGATATATATGAAGACCCTGAACATCCAATCAGGCACGCTTTTGATGAGCAAGTTCATGATTTTCTCTATGAGTTGCAACACAGTCCATTAATGGAAGATAAAGTGAATCGTTACCGCGAGAAAATAGGTAATGATCCGGCATTAAAAGAATATATTCATAAATCGTGGGGGCGGTTTCATAAGTGGTTGCTGATAACACTGACTGAAGAAAATGGACAAGCCGAAACGAAAGTTGCAAATTTACTCAAGGAATTAGGAACTAGTTTGACTCAAGACAGTGAGTTGTCTCGGGCGTTCAACACCCACATTGGCGAAGCCGCAAAATATATGGCGCCGGAACTGGCAGAATTTCTTACCAAGCACATTCGAGACACCATTAATAGTTGGGACGAGCGTGAAATGGCACAGCAAATAGAATTGAATATAGGTAGGGATCTTCAGAAAGTGCGTATAAATGGGACGTTAGTGGGGGGATTAATTGGAGCGCTTCTTTTTGGAATTGAGACGGTGATTGGCATGTAACCAACGCCAGACCAATATCCGCGTTAGCCTGCAGACTTACAGGCTAGGGCATGTTGTTGGCATGTAGGTGAAAAACGAGATTGTTAGCTTTTACTTTTCCCTTCAGGCCACCAACCAATTCGGAGCGTTCAAGTAATTGAATATCAAATATGTCGCTGTAAAGTGCTTGCACTGTATTTTCATCAACACTAAAAGGCGGGCCAGCCATTTCATTTTGATCGTATTCAAAAGATATTATAAGTTGGGGAGCGTGGCGTGTTATAGTCGCAAGGTGATTGGTGTATTGGCGACGAAGTGTTTCTGGTAACGCAACTAATGCCGCCCTGTCGTATACGCCATTAACCTCGCCTAGGTCATCTTCGTTAAGTTCAAATATATCCCCTACAAATACAGTTAAACCATCGTGTGAATATATTTTGCCTTTCGAAGAGACAGTGACAGTTGGACTAACGCCTAATTCATCGAATAACTGCTTAATGGCGACTTCGCTTAACTCAGCACCCACCACGTCTGCGCCCTGAGATAACAACCAGTGAATATCACGGGTTTTGCCGCAAAGAGGAACGAATATACGCATGGGTTTACTTGAAGGGTTTGTCTTTCCAAGTAACATGTCAGCGAATTTGACCAGTAATGCATTGCCTTGTGGCTCGTGAAATCCAATTTCATTCTTTTGCCATTTGCTATGCCAAAAATTATGTTCCATAAAAGCCTCAAGGTAAGATTGGTCGATTGGCGGCGTAATAAAAAAGAAGCGAGACGTACGTACCTTCTCAGAAGGAAGCTGTTGCTACCTTCTAAGCCAAGAAACCCTAACGTTTAGTTATCTAGCGGGGTATTGAAGTCTTCAGATAATTCGAAATCACCTTCAACCGTGACGACTTTACCGTCGACAAAATTGATCACCATTTGCTTTTGAAAATCCTCACCACGCTTTTTCATTCCGCGTTTCATATCATAAACATAGTACCAGGTGTCATCATCAAAAGAATCCTGCACTACAGGATTACCAAGAACGTATATTACCTGTTCCTTTGTCATACCAACGCGCAGTTTTTCTACATCCCTTTGATCTAAAAAGTTGCCCTGAGGCACATCTATTCGGTAGATCCAGTTTGAGCAAGCTGTTGAGGTAAGTGTTATTCCAAGAATAATTATAAGGTGTTGCAACTTCATGCGATATTTTGTCCAGTATTGCCTTTGTTAGTGCCGCCAATCTGAAAATCGGTGACGGTTTTATTGCAAGCGCGAAGGCATGCTACATTGACAACTATGACCAATCAACTGCATTTTAGTTCGAAGCTGCGCTTTTAAGTAACTCTTTTGCATTCGCAAGGGCAGATTTGGTCACTTTGTCGCCAGCTAATAAGCGTGCTAATTCATCGATACGATCTTGTTTAGTTAACGCAAGCATCTGGGTTTCTGTACTTTCTCCGTCAGTTACTTTAGTCACAAATAGTTGATTATGCGCTTGTGCGGCAACTTGCGGTAAGTGTGTAACACACATGACCTGAGCTTGCTTACCTAATTTGCGTAAAAGCCCCCCTACAATGGATGCAGTAGGTCCACTGATGCCGGTGTCTACTTCGTCGAAAACCATGGTAGGTGTAGCATGATTGTCACTGGCGATGACTTGAATGGCTAAACCAATTCGAGATAACTCACCCCCTGACACCACTTTTTCAAGCTTGTCAGCGTCTTGCCCAGGGTTAGTGGAAACTTTAAATTCAATGGTATCCAACCCCGTACTTACGGGTTTTTTTAGTTCATCGTACAACACGTCAATATTGACTTTGGCGTGGGGCATATTCATCTGCCGAATTTGGCTTTCGATGTCTGAGGCCAACTTATTCGCGGCATTGCATCTGCTTTCAGATAATTGGGTTGTGGCATGCAAATACTGCTTACGCACTTCTTCTACTTCTGTTTCTAGCGTACCCAACAAGCTCTCTTGCTCTCCCAGTGCGTTAAACTCCGCCGTGAGGGCTTGGTGATGATGAAATAATTCTTCTGGCATCACGGTATGTTTTCGCGCTAGTTCCATCGCTTTGGCATAACGTGCTTCTACTTGTTGCAAACGCAATGGATCTATCTCTAAATGGTCGCAATAACTGCGCAGTTCACCTGCGGCTTCTTCAACCTGAATAGCAGCGTCGTTAAGCAGTGAAATGATGGGGGTTAAGTGTGCGTCGTGGGCTTCTAATTCCCCGAGGCGTTCTATACTGCTTTGGATCACTGACAGCGCGTTACCTTCGTCGCTTTCATAAAGGTTATAGACACTTCTTTGCGCTTGCTCTAGCAGGCTTTGCCCGTTGCTCAAACGTTTGTGTTCCACTTCTAACTCTTCAAATTCACCCTCTTCAATGGCAAATTCGTCCAGTTCCTGCACCTGATAGGTTAACAGTTGAAGTCTATCTTCCCGCTGTTGTGCCTGGGCTTGAAGGTCTTTAAGCGTTTTTTGTTTGTCTTTCCACACAGCGAACGCGCGACCCACTTCTTCTAAAAGGGGCGCGTGCTTAGCATAACTGTCGACTAACTGGCGCTGATGTTCTTCTTTCAATAGTTGTAAATGTGTATTTTGCCCGTGAATGGCCAATAAATATTGACCCAACCCTTTGAGCTGCTGAAGCGAAGCTGGAATACCATTAATAAAGGCTTTCGAGCGGCCTTCTTTAGAAATTACTCGCCTTACAAAACAACTGTTTTCATCTTCGTCCGAGGTGAGTTCATGCTCGTCGAGGAAAGCCTTTGCAAGTGCATTATTACACAGCGAGAAATGGGCGATAATTTCCGCTTTCGCCGTACCTTTGCGTACCGCGTTGGCATCCGCTCGTTCACCTAAACACAAGCTTAGGGCGTCGATTGCAATGGATTTACCTGCGCCGGTTTCACCCGTTATGGCGGTAAGTCCATTCTCAAGGTGAATTGACAATTGTTTGACTACCGCGAAATTAGAAATTGAAAGATGCGCTAACATAACCACACTCGAATAAGTTGAACATGATGATATATACAGTATGTGTAAATATATACAGTATTTTAAAAGTGTAAAGAGCATAGCTGAAAGAAAACGACGGAAGCCTTTGATTTAATAAGTAAGCGCATGAATTTAAAGTTAAAATAGTTTGTAAAAGAAATGAGGGTTCTGTGGTTAACAAATTATTTGTACAGTCAATAGGAAGGGAATAGGAGCCGCGCTTCTTCTACTAGCTATATTATCCATGTTACAAAGAACAAAGGAGAGCTTTAACTCTCCTTTGCCAGTTCAATTTAGCGCACGCTAAAGAAAGTGGATGTTGTCATGCTCTAAAAGCCTAAGCCTGAAGTTCACCACTGCCTGACTCGATGTGCGCACGTACAAACCACTGGAATTGTTCCAAATCAGCTAACTGGCCAGTTACCATGTCTTCAGAGACGGGATCGATGTCTCCCAAGGTCTCAATTGCGTTTCTATGATCTTGATTCACGCCAGAATAGACCGCGTCTAGTGCTTTAAGGTGGTCGAGTACCAGTCCTTTCCCAATCTTGTAATCTTCCCAGGTACGACCTTCAACGATGGCCTTGGGTGTACCTTTGGGTACACCGCCTAGCGTAGCAATGCGTTCAGCGATAGTGTCGGTCATTCCACGTACTGCGTCGACTTGAGGGTCAAGCATTTCGTGTACACCGATAAAATTAGGACCAACGACATTCCAGTGAATGTGCTTCAAGGTCAGTTGAAGATCTAATAAGGCAACTAGACGTTTCTCCAATACCTCAATAGTTTTAGCAGCTGCATCGTTATCCATTCCCGGTGCTGTAAATTTGATATTGGTATTGCTCATGTTATCTCCTGATTATTTATTGCAGAAAAAGCGATACGTTCATATAGGCGACGTATCGACTAATGCGCGTATTTGCGTATCAGGAAGATTGCAATGGCTATGCCGAAAAAAGATTGCCAAGTAAGTGGCAGATTTTGTTAGAAAAATACGGAAAGTTAAAAAATCTTTATTTTTCAGTATGCTAAGATTTACGAAAAACCTACATGATCTTGTAATAGTTGCAGAGTAAAGCGTTGTCGCTTGCTCTCTTAGTACAGCTTGCTGCCCCAGCCAAGTTTCTTGCGCAGCACATTAAAATAGCTGTATCCCTTGGGGTGAACCAAGTGCAGTTTGTCAGCGCTCTTATTAATTCGAATTTCATCACCGGGCAGCACGGGAAGTACAATATGGCTGTCGCAACTTACTTGCAGTGAATCACTGTTGACCTTTGATACTTTCATCGATACCTGACTGTCGGCATCAACCACAATAGGCCGGCTGCTCAACGTATGGGGGAACATGGGCACTAGCGTCAGGGCATTGAGCTTTGGCATGATGATGGGGCCACCAGCAGATAAGGAATACGCCGTAGAACCCGTAGGGGTGGCTACAATGAGGCCGTCGCTGCGCTGGCTAAACACGAATTGATCATCGATGTATATCTCAAACTCCATCATGTGAGCCACTTTGCCGTGGTGTAATACGACTTCGTTTACTGCTGAATTATTGCTCTTGAGTTTTTCGTGACGGTACACGGCTACTTCAAGTAAAAAGCGTTCTTCTACCACACAGTCGCCGCTGAAGATTAAATCCAACTGCTGCGTGATGTCATCGGGATGAATATCAGTGAGAAACCCCAGATTTCCACGGTTAACCCCAACCACATGAATATCAAAGCGCGCCAGTACTCGCGCTGCACCCAGCATGCTGCCATCACCACCTACTACCACTGCCAGATCGGCTTCTTTACCAATGGTTACCAAATTGCAGCTTCTGAAACTATCGGTTTCCAGTTCTTTGGCGATGCTCTCTTCAACCAATAAATCGCAGCCTTTAGCAAGCAAATAGTTGGCAAGAATATTCAGACTATCGTGGGTAGCCGCGTGTTGAGGTTTTCCAATTAAAGCAACGGTTTGATAGGGCATGGAGCACTAATGTTCTTTCATTTCCAATGAGTTGGACATTAGCACAGGTGTTTCATAAAAGAAAAGCAGTAACGCAAAGTTTACCAGTGTGACCCAGGCTAGCGCCCACTTGGTTTTTTTACGTCTATCACGTTATTGGTCTTTCCCTTAAATGTGCCTGCTCACCTACCACACATCTTATTTAACGGTTTTCTAGTCGATTGTAATCTAACAACCCACCTTCAATAGGGAAGCGCGCCTTCGACCACGCAGCCAGTTCATCACTAAATCTCCAGAAGTTTGGATTAGTGCGTCGTATGCCTATTTTATCTAATAATTGGCGATAATCTGCTTCGTCATTTAGCTCAGCAAGCGCGTGTAGTGTTTGATCGATGTCTGATGCGTTTATCTGCCAAAAGGCATCGGGATAGCTTCCCAAAAATCCGTGCACCAAGGTCAATGCATCTTTCTCAGGTTCGCGGTTTTTTTCTTCAAGAAATAAGCTGTTGACGTTGTAGTGGGCACTGTCTCTCAAAATGGTAAACACTTCAAATTCACTGGGGGAGGTATCGCTTCTTACCATGACCATAGTGGTTTCGGGTAGCAGGGTTGCCTGTTTGGCGGGCAATTCATCAATGGTTTTTAACGCTGTCAGTTGCTCGGGGCTTAGTACGCGCTTTTTCGTGGTGGCTGTATTTGGTTGTACATCATGCAAATAAGCTTTTAACAAGCCATAAAGTTCCTGTTGTGGCGTGGTCGTTTCATACACAATGCCACTTTTTTGCTCAAAACTATTAATATCGCCTTCGAGGAAATCACTCAGCTCAGGACCGGCCTTTTGATACCAATCTGCCAAAAGCGTACGCCGCGAATTGGGCGGCAATAAATTGAGAAAATTTGATTCGCCTTCCATGCGAAGAAAATCCATATACAGTCGGGTCATCAGCTGATGACCATAATTGCCATAGACATCAAACCCTGCCACCAACAAATAGTGAATGCGTTCAAGCAGTGCATAATCAATAACCCATGCGGTTTTAGGCGGTTTACCCACCATGCCTTGTACTACAGTGGCATTGTCGAAGTGGCGAAATACGGTAAGACTAGCGTTAGTATTGTCGCCATCCCCCGCCCAAATACTGTTTAACGTTAAATGCTCTGAATGAGTAAACTCATTGTTTAAAAATCGCGTTCGGGCACGCATGTAGTCACCCTGTCGCTTAGCATATTTAACCCAGTTGACGGCAAACGCGGTACTGTCTTTTTCGGCAGGCAGATGAAGGTTCTTTCGCTGTGAGGCATAAAAAGCATTTACTGTTGGTGAAGCGGCAACGTCGGGATCAACAAAAAACACCCAAAACCGATCGTTGATCACATTCAACGCCACTTGGCCGCGACAAACTGGCCCTTTGATATAACCCATAATGGTGTTTTGGGCGCGCTCTAACATAAAGCGATAGCGACTTTTTACAGGTAGCAAACTAAAAGCAGTCAAGGGATTTGCTGCTACATCAGACTGATAAGAAGGCAGCGACTCAACGGCATAGTCGCTTTCAATAAACCATGTATGCCACTTGGCCAAAAGGGCTGGGGTGATGGCGTAAGGCTGATGGGTTTTACTGACAATGGTCGAATGTACAGGCTGCAGGCGATACCACACGCGCGCCACTTTTGGATCGTCAAAGGGTCTACGTGTAGCAATAATATCAAGAGGTTTACCCGGCGCGGTCGTAGAGCGAACAAGATTATAAAACTGCGGCGTTTCTCCTTCTTCGACATTCTCTTCAAAATACAAATGGGAAGTAAACAGGTGCTCGTAAATATAGCGTGCTGACAATTGCGCTTTGTTACTGTTTTGATTCAGCCAGACTTCCAGTTCGCTGACCTTGGCTATTTCTCGGTCGCTTAGCGGCTTGGGCGAGGGCAATGGCGCCCCCTGATATAACCAAGTAAGTAAAGTAGTGTGCTCAGCGTCATTGAGTCCAGGTAAGGCGTAGGGCATGCCGCCTAGAGGATGTTTGGCAATGTAAGTACCCATTTCATCCAGCGTTGGGCATTGTTGTTCGCGGTTTAGACTAATATCAAATCGGTCACTGAGATGAGATCCTGTAGGCAATGGATGGACTTTTTTCAACAGTAACATTTGCGCTAAAACCGAAGTTTGCGAAGTGTCTGTCCCTTTTTGTTGCTGTCGTTGTGACTGGGGCGATGAGAGCACATTGTAAAAGCCGCGTTCTCGCCATTGTTCAACAGCGTCAGTATCAACAAATAACCGGTTAGGTTTGGCGGCAATTAAGCGCGATCCTTCGTAGACCTTTTCTTTGTTAGCGCCTCTGGCCAGTCCTTCTGGAGATGACATCTTTAGCTGACAAGGCGCGTCGTAACAGGCGTGGCAAACCACACAGCGCGAGGTGAGAACTGGCTCTACTTGCGTGTCAAAGAAGTCTTGAGGTAAATCAGTGGCGGTAAGTACCATGGCAGGGGCGGTAAGAAGAGGGGATTCTGTCATTCGCGCCTGCCAAATAGAGTAAGCCACAACAGCAACCAAAACACTAAACAACGCGACTTTTCCCTTGCTAAACCACTTCATACAATGCTTCCTAACCAGAGTGAAATTTAGTCTACCACTCATTTGTGCAACTCGGTGCTATTTGAAGGAGATTAATAGAAAAAATTTGGGTTATTCATATAGTTTATTGAATTGTGTTATATAGTTAACTGTTCTCAGTTAAGTTGCCAGGGCGAGGTTATACATGTTTAGCAGTGCATCACATCATGCGTTAGCAGACGCTGTGAATTTGGTTTGTGCGCCAGTGGCAATTTTTGAACGTGCGGTGGAAGATTGCTTCAGACTAAGCATTGCTAATGAATTATTTGCCGAGGCAACGGGTGTGCCTACACGTACCGCTAAGGGAAATAATCTGGCAGCGATATTTCCTCAGCATATAACCACGCCAATGCGGGATGCATGTTCTAGGGCTTTAGAAACTAAATTATCACAACAATTTACACTGGCTGAATCCCAGTGTGAAACAAATCACTGCTGGAACGGTTTCGTAGCGCCTTGTATTAACAATGACAACGGTCATCAGAGAGTCATGGTAACGCTCGTTAGGTCGACTGAAAATACAACTCTCGTTAAAGCTGTAACAAAAACTGAAAGTAGGTATGAAGCTATTGTTACCAATGCCTATGAAGGCATTATATCTATTGATGAAGACCAAAATATCCTATTAGCCAATAATGCAGCAAAAAAAATATTTGGTACCAATGAGCTGGAGGGGAAGCCTCTTAGTAACTTGATCCCAGCCGCTTTCAGACACAAACACCCTGAATATGTACAGAGCTTTAAAAATGCCGAGGTGGCATCTCGCCCTATGCATTTAAGAGCATCCGTTATGGGCGTAAAAGCAAATGGTCAGCAGGTTCCACTGGAAATCACCATTGCTAAAATTAATGTTGATGGTAAAACAGAAATGACTGCATTTATCAGAGATATTACCGAAAAAAATCAGCTCATAGATGAACTCAATCATATTTCTCATACCGATAGTTTAACCGCATTAAATAACCGTCGGTACCTTGAGTCAGTGCTGTTAAGAGAGTTCGAAAGAGCGGTAAGGTACGGAACAAGTTTAAGTATTTTATTTGTTGATATAGATAACTTTAAAAACTTTAATGATAGATACAGTCACTTGGTTGGCGATATGGTGCTAAAAAAAGTGGCTGGTATTTTCCAAAAAAGCCTGAGAGATAGCGATATTGCCTGTCGATGGGGCGGTGAAGAGTTTGTGGTGTTGTTACCTGAAAGTGATATTAAAGACGCTTCATTATTAGCTGAACGGCTTCGAGAAGCGGTAGAGAATTTCTCTTTCGTTCACGAAGGCGTGACTCACAAAATCACAATTAGTGTTGGTGTGGCGGGATTAAAAGAGCAACACCAAACGCCTAATGAAATGCTGCAAGATGCAGACGATGCCATGTTAGACGCCAAAAAAGGTGGAAAGAATAAGGTGATTACTAGATAAACTGATATTAGTAGCAGCTTAAATATAGCAATATCCTCTTGCTATATTTTCTTGTTACATATTTATTCGTTAACTTATTTTCAAACTAAAAACTAAAAACTAAAAACTAAAAACTAAAAACTAAAAACTAAAAACTAAAAACTAAAAATAAGATGATAATAAAATTTCAACTGCTTCTTTGTTTTCTTTTTCTTATGTTAGTGCCTGCAAAGGCTGCCGAAACGCCTCTTGAATTAGAGCAATATAAATACAAATTTAAAAACTTTAAACATAAAGGGATAAAGTATACAACAACGTCACTAACTCAAGATGAAATTGGCGCCATATGGATTGGAACTCAAAACGGTTTAATCAGGTTTGATGGCTACGATAAAACAATAATTAAAAACATCTCAGGGAATGTTAACTCTTTGTCTTCAAATTACATCGGTTCTTTAGATGTTGATAATTACGGCAATATTTGGGTTGGTACGAATAACGGGTTAAATATTGTCAATGTAAGTAATTCAAAAGTATTTCGCGCGGGTACATATCATAAGTCACTGCAACCTCTAGATAAAGGCTACATAAACGCTATACATTCTGCACCCAATGGTAATATTTGGATAGGCACTGATGATGGGTTGTTTATCTATTTTTTCGACTCTTCTAAGCTCGTGAAAGTAAAAAGTCACCAGAATGATCCGTTCGCGCTACAAGAAAATAGAATTGTTGGTATCAATACAGACGAAGAAAACTACGTGTTAACAGAAAAGTCTGTCTACAAAATTCACGATAATTTTAATGCGGAAAAAATCCTTTCATTTGAAGAAAAAACAGGAGCTACTACTTCGTTGCAAGCTTTTCTGGTGACAGAAGATAGTATTTATTTGGGTACGACTAACAGCGGTTTATACCGATATTCTCTAGCAGAAAAATCCGTTTTCAAGAGCGAAAAAGGGCCAAAAGATAATGACATTCGCAGTATAAAAAAAGACAAAAATGGAACGATCTGGGTTGCGTCTACTAACGGACTTTTATTGTTTAAAAAAGGTGAAGAGGAAGTGTTGCACCTTACAATGAAAAACCATCAGTACAGAGGATTGGATACTGATTACCTAACTTCAGTATTTGTAGATAAAGAAAATCTCGTATGGATAGGCAGTCACGATACTGGAGTTTATTTATATTCACCAAACAATAGTCATATTGCCACCATCCCAGTAATGGGAGAGTTAATTCCAGGGGGAGCCAGAACCATAGCGATGACAGTTGGTAAAAGTGATGAAGTGTGGCTAGGTGGCAAAGAAGCCATAATTAAGCTCGATTTTCAAAAGGGAAAAATGACTGCTTTTTCTGAACCCGATGAATTTAAATCATCCATTACCTATGGTTTAGCATTCGACCATAAGCGCAACAAAGTTTATAGCACTACAAAAAAAGGTATAACAATATTTGATACCGTCAAAAAAGAATTCTCTAGTTTTATTCCTTTTGACAAATATAAAGGCGCTTATGGAATTCATATAGACGGACAAGACCAATTGTGGGTCGGCTCAAATTCGTCTGACGGTATCAGTGTGTTTAATTTGATAACTGGGGCATTAATTAAATATATTCCTGCTCAACGAACATATTCTTTTTATGAAATTGAAAAATATATGATGGCTTTTACGACAAACGGGCTATATATCATAAATAAGGATAACTTCTCGTTAACTGTACATAAGCCGGGTACGAAAGATAATATATCGCATAGTTCCACTACTGGGGGGCTCATCGATTCGCGAGGTCAATTTTGGGTAGCGAGTTCAGGTGGATTAAACCTTCATGTTGGTGATTCAATTCTAGAAAATAAATATAAACATTACTCTGAAGCTGATGGGTTTTCTTCGAGTGTTATGACTGGTCCCATTGAAGATGAAGAGCACTTTCTTTGGATTCCAACCTCTAGAGGGTTAAATCGGTTTTCTCCCACAACGGGAAAAGTTAAAGTGCTGGGTGAAAGTCAAGGCGCAGCGGAAAGCTATTTTATTGGCGCCTATGTTAAACTACAAAATGGCACTCTGCTTTTTAATGGTGGACAGACAGGTATTACTGCTATAGAAGCTAGCCAAGTGTTTTGGGGGGAGGGAAATTACTCTCCATTTATAAGTGAAATTCATTCGAATATTCAAAATATAAATGAAGAGAGGAAGTTAGCACTCAGCGTTGCATCCAGTAATTTCTATTCACCTGAAGACATGCATTACAGATATCGGCTAGAAGGCTTTGACAAAGAATTTACTCAAGTAAACTCTAGTAGAAGAAATATAAACTACACAAACCTACCTCCGGGCGAATACACGCTAGCAATTCAAGCTTCCAGCTATAACTCACAATGGAGTGAGCCAATTGTTTATTCTTTCAAAATATCTCCATATTTTTATGAAACTAATGTGTTTAAATTTCTCATTTTCGGTCTTTTTGTGGGATTGTTTTATTTTTCCTATCGAATTAGGTTGAAAATGCTTAAAGACAGCAATCAAAAACTAGAAGCTGCTGTCAAAAAGAGAACAAAGAAAATACAAGAGCAGAAGTTGGCGTTGGAAAATATGGCTATTACTGACCAGTTGACAGGGTTAAATAATAGACATTTTTTAGAAGCTCATATTGAAACAATATGGGAGCAAACCAAACGCCGATTTAGTGAAGACTCTCAGTCAGGTATTGCAGTTTATATAGTCGACTTAGATCATTTTAAACAGGTGAATGATAAATATGGGCATGACGTTGGAGATTTCGTTTTAAAAGAGTTTGCTAGGTTACTCAAAAGTGTTTGTCGGTCATCTGATTATATTATTAGGTGGGGGGGAGAGGAATTCATCATTCTTTCGCCGTACACAAATATAATAGAAACGAAGAAGCTAGTGGTTCGAATAACACAAGTAATTCGAAAGCATAAGTTTAAATATAGCGATGAACAATTCATCTCTATGACTTGCTCTACTGGATTTTACTGTTACCCAGGTAATGAACAAAGTTGTGGTGTCACATTTTCTCAAGCCTTAAGCTATGCAGATGAAGCATTGTATGCAATTAAAAACTTCTCAAGGGATGGTTGGTTAGGCATCGAAATGATCAATACCCCAGTGGAAAATAGCTCAGATTTGAAAGTGTACTTCAATAACATGGAGGGGTTAGAAGAGCACAGTGACGTTAAATTTTGTTCTTCAATATAGCTTGAACTAACGTTGTCAGGGAAAGCCAAGTAAACTACCTGGCTGTCCATCCACCATCTAAAATCATGGTTTGCCCGGTAATGTTACGCGCACTCGATGACATCAAAAAGCTCGCTGTGTCGGCAAGTTCTGTCACGCTGATGAACTGTTTTTTAGGCATAGGCTCTAGCATGATTTTGCTTACTACTTCTTCCTCGGTAAGGTTGTTCTCTTTGGCCTGAGCGGCAATCTGTTGCTCGACTAAAGGCGTTTTGACATAGGCAGGGCACAACGTATTTATAGTGACGTCACAGTCTCCGGTTTCCAATGCAATGGTTTTGGCAAAACCCAAAAGACCGTGTTTTGCGGCAACATAGGCCGATTTAAACGGCGACGCTACAATAGAGTGAATAGACCCCACGTTAATGATACGTCCAAAATTCTGCTCTCGCATTGCGGGCAAAAAGGCCTGAGTTAACAAGGCCGGGCCGACTAGCATAATGTTGATGAGCTGCTGCCACTTGTCGGCGGGAAAGTCTTCCAGTCGCGATATATGCTGAATACCCGCATTGTTAATAAGTACATCAACAGTAATGTCGCCTAACGCGTCAGGTAACGCAGCCACCTGCGCTGCATTGCACACGTCAACCGCTATGGCACTTGCCGAGCCATTGTTACGTGCCAGTTTAGCCGCCGCTTCTTGTGCTGCGCCTTCGTTAATATCAGCAATAATCACGTGATGGCCTTGTTTTACCATGGCTTCTGCAATGCCAAAACCAATGCCACTGGCGCCGCCAGTAATAAATACTGTGCGTTTAGTCATCTTTATTCTCCACGGTTGATGTCTGCTGCGGGCTTGCTTGGTCAGGCATTGTTGCAGGTAAGGTGTTAAGCGACACCAGCATTTGTTTTACTGCGCTAATCTGCACACCGTCTCTGTTGGCGTAATCGCTGGATGAATATCCCCACCAATCCCAGCAGCCCTGTGGGTTAAGCGGCATAAATAACGACTTTTTAGTTTGCGGGTAAAGCACCACAATGCGGTTATCGTCGGCCCATTCATTAATACCGGTTTGGGTCACATAGGCATCACCCACGACATCGGCGTATTGGTTACAGCCGTGAAAACTGATGTGAGCACGGCACTGTTCACCTTGTGCGCAGCTTTCAGGTACATACACAAAGCCTTCGCTTGCCAGTGTTTTGGCATCATCACCGGCTATGCGTTGTTGATCGATTGTATACACGGTACCGCTTAGCGCGGTGTCAGGTGCAGTTAAGCCGTCAAGAAGGTGTGAAAGCATGTCGCCAGCCGCATCGTAGTCGCAATTGCCAATGTAGGGACTTTCTGTCTGAATACAATTGACGCCCCTTGACGTAGTGGGGAACAGATGCGCCATGGGCTTGTCGTTTACGTAGGTGATGTTTTGTGTGTCTGTCCACTTTTGATATTGTTGGTACAAGAGGTTGTTAACTTCTTTACTTACTCTCATATCATGGGTGCCGCGAAATAACCATATTTTCGCATCTTTCATGTGACGTAAAGGGGCAATTTTACCTTGTGCGGCGTAGGCTTCGGCTTGCTGTTGCAGCTTTTCTAAATCTATTTCGCCCTCTATTTTATTTACGCATTGCGACAGTGCGGTGGTAATGTCACCTTGCGCACAATAATAAGGGCCAGCAGCCAGCACTCCCACGCCCTTTACCCAGTCGCTATGAGCAAGCTGAAATTGGGTGGCCATGTAGCCTCCTGACGACAGCCCAGATACGGTCACGTCACTTAAATCGAGTCGCAGCGCAGGAACGTGGTTACTTTTCGTTGTATCAGCAGTACTTTGCTGTGCTTCACTATACGCGCACACGCTCATGGCAGATAAACACAGCAGGGTAGTGTGAATGGCCTGGCGTAACTTGGTTGAGCCCAAACGCGGAACCCCTGGTTGGCGTAAGTTGCCGTTGGTCACCCTTGTAAAAAGCGCGTCGCGTTCCATTTTGTTGTTTGTCATAACCTTTCCTTTAATTCTGAATCTAAGAAGGCCTTAATCGCCTCAGCTTGCGCGGAAATATTTGTTACACCTTCTAAATGCCCCAATTGCCCTGACAGATGAGTAAGGCGTGTGTTGTTACCTAAAGTAGCAAGTGCCTGATGCACATCCTCAGACAAATAAGGCATCAACAATAAATCGGTCTGAGATGGGATAAACAATGTGTTGGCGCTAATTTCGGCAAGTCCTTTTTCAAGACTATCTTGATGGCCCGTGACAAACAATTGGCAGGCGCGTACCAAATACAGTAAATGGTTGGCATCCATATGTTTACTGCGCTGGTATGCCCGTTGTTTAAGCCATGCGACAATTGAGTGAGTGTCATTGATGTCATTAAGAGGGCCTTGCTCAATATTACTGAATTTAAGGTTTTTACCCACCGTATTGAAAAAATCCGGTGTCAGGGCGTTTTGTGTAATTAACATTAACGAGGCGGCCAATCCATCAACAGGTTGAGTGGTGTTGCCGTAATTGCCGTTATTCCAGTGTCTGTCCAATTTTATTGGGGTTGCCCAATGTTCTAGCGCGGCGACTGTCCAGGCGTCGCTTTCACCGGTGCCAATCACCGAAACCATGCGCTCCACCCAATCTGGATAAGCACTGACCCATTCTATGGCTTGCATCGAGCCCATAGAAGGGCCCACTACCGCATGCAGTTTAGCAATGCCCAAGCTTTCCAATAAGGCTTTTTGCACGTTTACAAAGTCGCGTATAGTGACCACGGGAAAGTCCAGCCCATAAGGCTTCCCAGTATCAGGGTTAATAGATGCCGGCCCTGTGGTAATCACGTTCTCATCATAGGCATTTAAGTTAACCAGTGTATCGACGCTCACTACATAATAGCGGTTGGTATCAATCGCTTTACCTGGCCCGATGAGGCTATCCCAGTAACCAGGAGCAGGGTCGGTCTCCTGGTATTTACCTGCCGCATGGGACGTACCTGAAAAGTAATGGGTGATCAAAATAACGTTACTTTTGGTGTCGTTAAGTTGCCCGTAGGCTTCCCAGCCCACTTTAACATCGCGAATGGTTTTGCCACCAAAGGTGGTGAATGACGCCATGGTAAAGGTCTGTTTTTCTACCCACAAGGTGTCTGCCACGTTACTGTTTGCCAGTACGGGCTGACTGGCTGTTACTATAAGCAGCGCAAGCCAAACGCTGCGCGAATAGTGCCGCATAATTTGCCTAACCGAAAACTGTAAACCCATGTGTTGTCCTTTTTACAAAACGCTAAACAAACCAATAGCCATAGCAAGCCCTATGAGTGGCACCACCACGGTCAATGCCCCCACAGCCCAATAAGCGGCTTGGTGAGTTTCATGACAAATGGCGCGGATGGTAGTCACTACATAACCGTTATGCGGTAACGAGTCTAACGCACCCGATGAGATAGACACAATGCGGTGTAGCTGATCGGGCTGTACGCCTTGATCAAGATAATGCGGTGCGACTAAGGGCAGCGCAATCGCCTGTCCCCCTGATGCACTGCCAGTTAAACCGGCAATCACGCTTACGGCGATGGCAGCGCCAATTAATTCATTGCCAGGTATTTGCGTCATTAGCGCCACGGTTTGCTGAAAGGCATCGGTATTTTTAGCAATGGCACCAAATCCAACCACCGCCGCCGTGTTGCCTATGGCAATTAATGCCCCGGTGGTGCCAGCGTTGACCGCTACCGGTAAGCTGTGAAAGTGTTTGTAGTTGATCACTAATAAGCACAGTACCCCGCCGCCTAAGGCTAATATAAGTGCCAACTGCGCCAACGCTTCATGGAACATAAAAGAAATTATCAGTACCACAATAAGCGGAATAATACCGGTGAGCGGGTGGGGCAATTCTCGCTCGCGTACTTCAGGGTCGCTAGTGCGACTTTCAAATACTTCGCCGTTATTTACCGCTTTGCGGATCATCTTCGCCAGCCACCAGTAGCCAAATACCGCCATAAACACGGCAACCACTAAACTTACTTCCCACGCGGCAAAAGGCGAGGTACCTAAGTATTTTATTGGGATCCAGTTTTGAATTTCAGGCGATCCCGCAGAGGTCATTGTAAAAGTGACCGAGCCAAAGGCCATAGCTGCAGGTATAAAGCGTCGCGGCAGGTTCGCGTCTTTGAATAAACTCACTGCCATGGGGTAGACCGAAAAGGCCACCACAAATACACTCACACCGCCATAAGTTAAAATGGCACAAGCCAGTACCACGGCAAGCACAGCACGCTTGTAACCTATCTTTGTCACAATCCAGCGAGAAACTGCATCAGCCGCCCCGGTGTCTTCCATAAACTTGCCGAATAACGCCCCCAGCAAGAACATGAAAAACCACGATGCGATAAACCCTGAAAACCCACTCATGTAGGTTTGTACAAAGTTTACGTCGCCAGTGAACACGGCAATGTTGTTGGTGAGTGCGACCAGTAGTGCGCACAATGGCGCCGCAATAAACAAATTCATGCCGCGTATTGTCAATACAATAAGCAACAACAACCCGCCTACTAAGCCAATCATACTTAACATAGTTATTTTCCTTAAAAATCTGTGACCGCAGATGATCCGGAACAGTTAAGTTGATATGCAATGATGAGAATGCCTGTGCCTGCTTTGCAGGGTAAAACAGGGAAAACTCATACAAATCAAATAAAAAGCAATTGAATTGAGATGCAGAGTTTGACGTTACTTTTAACAAAATCCCATAGTACGATGGTACTACATACTGTTAACAAATAATTAACTAAAGTGATTTTGACCGTAGGCTACACATCCGGCAGTGAACAAAATCTAAAACAAAAAAGGAATCACTATGTCACTATCAACACATACACAAGGTTTCGCTTCACTCAATAAGAGCGGGAACGGTACTTCTTCTATTATGCGTCACAGCCTTTGTGCCATGGCAGTCGCGGCAGGGTTGGTTTCTGTGCCTGTGCTCGCGCAGGAAGCCGAAACTACAGCAGACGCAGAAAAAGGCAAGCTGGAGCGCATTGAAGTTACCGCGCGTAAAACCGTTGAATCACTGCAGGAAACGCCCGTTGCCATCACGTCAGTAGGAGCAACCGAGCTTGGTGAAAAGGGTATTAGTGTGCTTACTGAAATCCAACAGTTCTCTCCAAATACCACATTACAGACTAGCCGCGGTACCAACTCTACACTTACCGCGTTTATTCGCGGGCTTGGACAACAAGATCCACTGTGGGGTTATGAGCCTGGTGTCGGAATCTATGTTGATGACGTCTACATTGCCCGGCCACAAGGGGCGGTGCTAGATTTATTGGATGTGCAGCGCATCGAGGTATTGCGCGGGCCACAAGGTACGCTATACGGCAAAAACACCATTGGTGGCGCAGTAAAATACGTGACCAAAGAGATGACAGGGGATACTCACGTTAATGTGGAGGCTACTGTAGGCAGCTATAGTCAACGAGATATCAAACTTACCGGGCAAATCCCACTGGTTGAGGACACGGTTTATTTAGGTGTGGGTTATGCCAATTTAAACCGTGATGGGTTCGGTGAATATCTTATCAGCGCACTGCCGAATCAAGACAAAGAAAACTACAACAAAGATTTATGGGCAGCACGGGTAACCCTTGAAGTGCATCCTAGCGAAGACCTCTTTTTCCGCATTGGTTGGGACAAAACCGAAGATACATCAAATGCCAAAGGGGGATATCGACTACTGCCCAGTATCTTAACTGACGCGCCAGTACCCGATTCGGTGTACGATTCTTACACCAGCCTGCCAACCTGGAACAAGGTAGAATTAGAAGGTTATAACTGGCTAGCTCGTTACAACGTTTCGGATAATTTAGAACTGAAATACATTGGTTCACATCGCGAAAGTTATTCACCCACCAACATCGATTTTGACAATACGCCGTTACCCATTTTCGATGTGCCAGCAGAATATGATGACAGCAATGATACCCATGAACTGCAGGCGAACTATACCGGTGAACAGTACTCCTTGGTATCGGGCGTGTATTTTTATGACGGTGAAAGTTGCGGTAATTTTGATGCAGTGTTGGGCATACTAGGTGCATCACTAGGTGCGCCGGGCTTAACCCGTGAAGTCACAGGCTGTAATAACTCTGAAAGCTGGGCTGCTTATGCGCAGTTGAATTACGACATCACAGATAAAGTGTCGCTATCATTAGGTGCTCGTTACACTGACGAAGAAAAGTCAGCGGTGGTGAATAACGGTTTAATCTTTGACAACGTATACCCCTACACTGACTGGGTTGACGGCTATGTGCGCCCGGATGGTCAGTTAGTACCGCAAGTACTGGGTAGCGATTCCAATGGCGATGGCACGTTAGACGCGCCAGCAGTACAAAGCTGGTCGCGCTTTACGCCACGGGTGGGGGTCGAGTATCAAATGAACCGCGATACTATGTTCTTTGCCAGCTATTCTCAAGGCTTTAAATCGGGCACATTTAACCCAAGAGCACAAACCAATGAGCCGGGTGTAGAGCCTGAAGTGGTGGATAGTTTCGAGCTGGGTGTGAAAAGCGATCTCAGTGATGCACTGCGCATGAACGTGACCTTGTTCTCTTACGACCACAAAGACAGACAATACATTGGAATAGAAGGGGATTCATCTGACCCTACCGCACTGGATCAGCGTTTGCGTAATGCCGCTGAAACCGCGGCAAAAGGTCTTGAGCTTGAAGCGACTTGGGTAGCCACAGACAATTTACAGTTTGACGTAGCCTATGGCTATATCGACTTTGAAATTAAGAAAAACAATGCGATACCGCCGCTGATTGGTCTAGCAAGTACGCCTGAAAATACCTTTAATTTCAACGCAAATTACTTACTAGAAACCGACTTTGGCGATATTTCGTTTAACGCTAACTACTATTATCGCGGTGACTATTTACTGTTTGAAACCAGTGATCTTATCCAACAAGACGCGTATGGCATGGTGAATTTAAGCGCGCGTTGGGAAAGCGTAGAAGGAGATTGGTATGCCGGGTTACATGTGAAGAACCTGACGGACGAAGAATATCTGGTGGGTGGTTATGACTTTGTTACCCGTGACGATGCAGGTAATTATGGTCCGGGCCTAGGGGGCGATACCACCTTGATAGGCTACTATGGCGATCCGCGTACGGTTCACCTCACGGTAGGCTATCGCTTTTAATCGCTAACGAGAAAACTTACATCAGCCCACATCGCAAGGTGTGGGCTTTTGTGTTTTGACGATACGTTTGATGATACCTTCATATGCATATTACCCATTAAGCACTGCTCAGCACAGCGCAGTAATAAAGCATGGTACAAACTTTCAGCTATACCTTTAGGGGTGACGTGGTAGTATGATAATTAACAATCTTGTTACAACAACCAACACCATTGTATTGCCAACATGTCTGTAAAAATTCTTATCGCCGATGACCATCCTTTGTTTCGCGCAGCCATGAGCCACGCCCTTCAGAGTATGCAAAATCTGGAACTGGCAGAGGCGTCGACCTACCCAGACACCCTTGCTGTGTTGCAGCAAGACAATACCATCGACATCGTGTTTTTAGATCTTACCATGCCAGGCAATGATGGTTTGCACGGGTTAACAGAAATTCACGCACTATACCCAGACGTATTAGTGGTTATTGTCACCGCACAGGAAAATCCGCTAATAGTGGAGAAAGCACTTGCACTTGGGGCAAGTGGTTTTATTCCTAAATCTGCGTCGGTAGATTGCATTGTCGATGCAGTCAATAAGGTGCTGGATGGCGAAACCTGGGTTCCTGCTCATATTCAAAATAGTCCGTCTGGCGATACGACCAGTGAAGATTTTAATGCCAGATTACGTCAGCTGACGCCCCACCAGCTTAAAGTGTTGCGGATGGTGGCTGATGGACTGCTCAACAAACAGATTGCCTACGAATTGGCTATTTCTGAATCGACGGTGAAGCAGCATGTATCAGCAGTACTTAAAAAGCTGGGGGTGATAAACCGCACCAAAGCAGGTATTGCCTTTAAACACGCCATGCATGTGGATTAAGCTTAAGGCACAACATGTTGTAATTAGTCTAGCGCTTGCTTAAGTAAGCGTTTGAGTGCCGCTGGTTTAACGGGTTTGGGCAAATAGGCCATGCCAAGGGCAGCGGCCTCTTCGCGTATTTCATTCGTTCGATTTGCGGTTATCAGTAGGCTTAAGCGAAATGTCACGCCATTGTCGTAAAGCGCTCTAGCAACATCGGCCCCTTTCTCACCATAATTAAGGTGATAATCAGCAATCAGTATGTCGCACTGGTTTGTTGTGGCCTCCAGGGCTTCTTGCTGATTTTTAACCCACTGTACCGTGGCTCCCCAGTCTGCCAGTAATGCGCACATGGCATGAGCAACTTGTTCGTCATTCTCAATTAGCAACACAGTATGGCCTTGCAAAAATGTACGGGACCTATCAGAAAAATCTGCAGACGGGGTGTGTGTCAAAGGAGATGAGCCGTGTGAGGGCTCCACCGATAGGCTAGAAGAGAGTTCAGAAGTGGCCGTCGCTGAAGGGGATGGGTAAATGTGTGCCACCCGAGGAACGCACACACTAAAGCAACTTCCCTTGTTAATGGTGGAAGTGACTTCAACAGGGTGTTGCAACAGGCGACATATTTTATCCACTATGGTTAACCCAAGCCCAATACCTTCACCACTGTTATTGCTTTCCAGTTGATGAAATTCACTGAATATTTCCTGCTGCTGGTGGGCTGCTATCCCTGTACCGGTATCACATACCAGTATGCGGATGGCATCGTCATGGCTTGTTGAACACTGGCCATTTTGTCGGTGAACCTGGGTGCGTTTAATACCCTGTGTTACCTTCAGGCGACGTACACCCACCAAAATTTTGCCTTCAGTGGTATAGCGCACGGCATTCGATAGCAGGTTTTGCAGTACCCGTCTAAGCAGGTTTTTATCTGAGTGGACAGACACTTTACTTTTAACATACCGCAACTCAATGCCTTTTTGTTTGGCAATAATACTGAATTCCTGTACCAGCGACGCCAGTACTTCATCCACTGCAAAGGTCGTCTTTTGTGCGTGGAGGACACCGGAATCCAGTTTGGTCATATCCAGCAACATGGAGAGCAGGCTTTGGGCGTTATTCAACGAGTTAACCACGCCTTCAGATAAGCTGGCCAGCTCACTGCCTTCGGTCTTTTTGCTTAACATGGCGGCAAACAGGGTGGCGGCATTAAAAGGCTGCATTAAATCATGCCCGGCGGCAGCTAAAAACTTGGTTTTACTTTCGTTTGCTCTGTCGGCCTGTCGTTTGGCTTCTTCTAACTCGGCAGTGCGGGTAATGACCCGTGCTTCCAAATCGGATTTGGCGCTTTCCAATGCTTTTTGAATGGCGATATATTCAGTGATGTCACTATAGGTAGTGACATAGCCACCACCGGGAAGGGGTGCGCCGTTAAGCTCAATCACTCTGCCGTCAGGTTGTTTGCGCACGTACTTATGTCGGCTGCCGTTAACCATGTAGCTGACTCGTTTCTCTATTTCAGCGCTAATTAATTCAGCGTTAGCAAAATCAGGCATTTGAGGTGTGGCTTTTGCCTTGTTCTGTTCGTTGTTTACGTCAGCTGCATGGTGGTGAGAAATCGCGTCCGTGGAGGGACTGAACAAGCCACGCCTTGCGTTGTAATTCAGTATTTCGGTAATGGGCATGCCAGCTTTTAAAAAGCCTTTTGGGTAGTTGAATAACTCGACATACCGATCGTTCCAGGCCAGCAATTGCAGTTTGTCGTCCAATACACTGATACCTTGTTCAATATTTTGAACCGACGATTGCAATACTTCGTGATTAAACTGAAACGATTGTGAGGCTTCTTCTACCCAATCTACCAACTCAGGCAACGTGTCGCTTCCCGTATCGGCAATGGCCCCTAACAATATACGCGCACTGGGCCCGCCTACCTGCGCGGCAAGTAATTTTTCTACTCGTTCTATCAGCGTCTGACTGGCATAACCATTGGCAAACGCTCGATTTACATCAACGGATAATTGCTGCGTTAGTTTGCGCTGTGCGTCTGTATCCAAAACCCGTTCGGTAAGCGTGATCAAGTCGCGCACTTTTACCATTAAATGGGTTGATGCTTCATGATGTAACTGGTCAGGATTTGTGGTGCTAATTTTTCTGGCGGTCAACCTGGCTACTACAACAAAAATCAGGCAATTGGCAAGTAGCGAGTAAGCAAAGCCCACACCTAAATCACCGTCAGTAGGGGGGGCATTAAAATAATAACTGGACAGTAAACTGGGGTAGAGGAGAAACCACGCCCAACACACAAAACCGGCTAGCAACCCACACACGGCCGCGGCCTTGGTGCTTTTAGACCAGTACAAACCAAACAGTAATACGGGCAAACATTGACCCAACAAGGCAATAGCAATGACGCCACTTTTTACCAGCGGTGCGGCCTGACTAATATTGAGGTGATACCACAAGGCAATACTCAGTACCACTAACACAGTCAGTCGTCGAATAGTCAGAATATTGCCCGGTTGCATTGAATGATCAGGTGCGGTTTTCAAGCGGGCTTTAAGCCACAACGGGGTGACCACGTTATTTGAAATCATAATACCCATGGCGAGGGTTGCCACAATAACCATACTGGTGGTGGCCGATAAGCCACCAATGAAGGCCAGTGATGACAATGGCAGATTGTCAGCATAAAGGGGCAGGGCCAGTACATATCCGTCAGAGTTGGTGGCCTCCGGTAGTAACATTTTTCCGGCAAGGGCAATTGGGATAAGAAACACCGTCATACCCAGTAAATATAAGGGAAACAGCCAACGTGCCGTGCGCAGTTCACCTTCACCGTTTTGCTCGACAAAATTCATGTGGAATTGCCGTGGCAATACAAACATCGAGCACACACCCAACATGATGTGCGACAAATATACCCAAGGGGCACTGTCGGCATTAATTACTGCTTGAGTCGCCGTGTGTTGTGAGGCTTGTGCCACAAGATCCAGCACACCATTAAACAACGAGAAGCAGACAAAAAGGCCCACTGCCCATAGCGCAACCAGCTTAACCACTGACTCAAACGCTATGGTAAGCAGTAAGCCGGGGTGCTTGTCGGTAAGGTTTAAAGTACGGGTACCAAAAAGAATCGCAAATAACGCCATCAGGCCAGCTACGTAGATACTGACTTGGGGATTACTGGTTTGTGCACCGCCCGTGATCAAATTGATAGACTTAGTGATCGCATCTAATTGCAACGCAATGTAGGGAATAACGCCAATAAAACACAATAAGGTAATGCAAGCGGCAATGAGGTGGGAGTGCTGATATTTCAGAGATATTAGGTCGGCCAACGAACTGATGTGGTGTTGCTGACAAAGCCGACTGATATGAAGCACCACCGGAAAGGCAAATGCCATGGTCAGGATGATACCTAAATAAGTGGGCATAATGGCCCAGCCGTACTGCACGGCTTGCGACGTTGTGCCAAAAAACGCCCACGACGTGCAGTGTACCCCTAAGCCCAGACTGTATAACACCGGGTGTTGTTGATTATCTCGCAGGCGTTTGTCACCCCAAAACGCCACGGCAAAAAGCGCGAGAAGATAAAATCCAACCAGGGTGCCGACTGTCCAGATACTCAGCATAAAAGGTCCATTAAAAAACAACTGCTTAGCTCAGTCGAGATTAACACGGTTTTTACAAGCCGTCCCTGTCTTAAGTGCAGCAACACGCTGTACTTTTGTGCTATGCCATAAACAAAAACCAGTAGAGGGTACCTGTACTCCCTGCTAACACGGCATACACCATCATAGGAACAATGGTCTTTCGCAATATCGGCCCTTCTGCTTTTTGTAACCCCAATACACTGGCCACTGCCACAATATTGTTGATACATACCATGTTACCTAGCGCGGCGCCTACAGATTGAAGCGCAAGCACCAACTGTTGGGGCAAGTCAACACGGGCAGCCACCTCGGTTTGGATTGCCCCAAAGGTTAAATTGGAAATAGTTGCAGAGCCTGAGAAAAAGGCCCCTAGCGCACCTAAAAACGGGGCGAAAAACAGCCAGGCCCCCCCAAAGGTATCAGCAAGGTGGATCCCAATTAAATACACAGGAGAATGGGCGCCACCCATCATCATCAACGATACAAAGACCAAGGCGCCAATTAATGCAAAGATCGGCTTTCGCATTTGTAGCAAGGTTGAGAACATCACCTCTTTGGCTAGCTGTAAGCGACTTTTACACACTAACAACATGATCATTGATACCAGCCAGAACGGTAATAGCGCCGGTATATAAAGCAAATTTAAACGCCAATCTATACCGGTATGCAATATAGATTGCCATTGCAGGGCGCCATAGGCACTGAGCGAGAAATAACCGAGATGTTCAATGCTCATACTTATAGCCGGTTCTGCTGAAGTGAGCCATGCCTTAAATGGCAGTGAGGGAAGACGAGTAAGTACCAATACGGCGATGGTACCCCATAATGGAAAGGTGGCCTTTACTAGTGACATGGTGTGAACGTTGCTGGTGTGATTGGCACTTACCGCCGTTGGCGCGTTTGAAGAACCCACACTCGACGACAGTCCTACGCCTTTTTTCGCCAATACAATGGAAGCGAAAAGCCCACAAGCGCCACCAATAAGCGAAGGGAATTCATAGCTGTAAAAAGAAACCACTAGAAACGGTACCATAGTGGCGCTAATGCAAAGCCAGATATACAGCAAGTTGGCTTTGATCACCCGCCAACTGAGTAGCACGCTTAACGCTAACAAGGGAATAATAAAACTGCACACCATGTGAATAATGGCCGATAGTTTACCAATAGCTAAACGTTCTGTTTCGGATAAACCCAGCGGGGAAAAACCAAACCAGGTGGGTGTACCCACAGCACCAAACGAGACAGGAACCGAATTCATTGCCAATACTAATACCGCAACACGTAAAGGTTCAAAACCGAGCCCGATCAGAATAGGCGCAGCTAAGGCGGCAGGCGTGCCAAAGCCACTGGCACCTTCAATAAGAAAAGCAAAGGCCCATCCTACAATAACAAGCTGAGCCACGGCGTTAGTCGACACCTGATTAAGGTGTGATTTTATCACCAGCATGGCACCCGTTTTATCTAACACCTTAAAAAGAAGAATGGCACTGGCAATAATAAGAATGGGCGTGGCCGCCAGTAACACACCCAATATAACATTGGCATGCACCAGAATAGGAGCAAAGGGAAATACCAACATGCATAGCATATACACCACAGCTGCACTAAGGGGTAAGGCATAGCAGGCTGCCAGTCCATGTTTTTTGGCCATTAACCAAATGAGCAGTACCACGGGAAAATAAGCGCAAAAAAGTAGCAGTGTTGAATTCATTGTCAGTTCCGCAAAAAAGCGTGGGTTTATGTTAGGGGGGAAAGTGACAAAAAGTAAATAGAGTTTGATAGGGTCACTGTTAAAAATCGATTCATGCCAGCGAGGTAGGATAGACAACCCAATCCAAATCAATTAACGGCATCGCCAGCGTAGCGAGGGCGCAGAAGGCTTTCACTTGGTTTGCTTTTAGGTGTTGAGATTTATGCGCTATCAACGGGAATTTATTCGTCGTTTTGTGTACGGCATCACATTTTTTAGCACTTTTCGCACTTTCACCCACAAAAATAATGTGGATACCCTTGAACACCTTAAAACTAGCCCCATAAATAAGCGCAACAGACTTATTCCCTATGATTTTAATGTCAATGGGCAATGCCTTATTAAGAAAAACGTTTGGAGGTAGGCATGAGCGATAATCGCGACGTGCAGGCAGAACAAGAAAACACAGTTGATGAAACTGTACAAAATGCCGAAGAGGCGCAAGTAGAAACGTCTGGTGCTGAAGGTGCAGCACTAGATGAAAACGCACAGCGTATCTACGAGTTAGAGACAGCGTTGTCGGAGGCTCAAACCACAATTAAAGAACAGCAAGACGGTGTACTTCGCGCCCGCGCTGAAGCTGAAAATGCACGTCGTCGTGCTGAAGGTGAAGTGGAAAAAGCGCGTAAATTTGCGCTAGAGCGTTTCGCTGGTGAATTGCTACCGGTTATCGATAACCTAGAGCGCGCTATCGAAATGACTGACAGCGACAATGACGCCATCAAGCCGCTTCTAGAAGGTGTGGAAATGACCCACAAAACTTTCTTAAGCACTATTGAGAAATTTGGATTAAGCCTTATTGATCCGCAAGGTGAAGCCTTTAACCCTGACTTGCACCAGGCTATGTCTATGCAAGAAAGTGCAGAATTCGCGCCTAACACGGTAATGGCAGTTATGCAGAAGGGTTATCAAATTAACGGCCGTTTGTTACGCCCAGCCATGGTAATGGTATCGCGCGCACCAAGCGGTGGTGTGGATACACAAGCGTAATAAACATTTTTGCTTTAAATACACAAAAAAGTCAGTTTTTTTACTGGTAAGTATTGAAAAGCACGGGGAATAACCCCACTAAAAGTACAGTATTAAAAAATTTTTCGGAGACACGAAATGGGTAGAATCATCGGTATCGACTTAGGTACAACGAATTCATGTGTCGCAGTATTAGACGGCGACAAACCTCGCGTAATTGAGAACGCGGAAGGCGATCGTACAACGCCATCAATCATCGCGTACACCAACGACGGTGAAACACTGGTAGGTCAGTCTGCAAAGCGTCAGGCAGTGACTAACCCAACAAACACATTATTCGCAATTAAGCGTCTAATCGGTCGTCGTTTTCAAGATAAAGAAGTACAGCGCGACATCGACATCATGCCTTACAAAATTGTTGCGGCAGATAACGGTGATGCGTGGGTAGAAGCGAAAGGCGAGAAAATGGCGCCTCCGCAGATTTCTGCTGAAGTACTTAAAAAGATGAAGAAAACCGCTGAAGACTATCTTGGCGAAGAAGTGACTGGCGCAGTTATCACTGTTCCTGCTTACTTTAACGACTCTCAGCGTCAGGCTACCAAAGACGCAGGTCGTATCGCGGGTCTTGAAGTTAAGCGTATCATCAACGAGCCTACAGCGGCTGCCCTTGCTTACGGCATGGACAAGAAGCAAGGCGACAACGTTGTTGCAGTATATGACTTAGGTGGTGGTACGTTCGATATCTCTATCATCGAAATTGATGAAGTAGACGGCGAGCACACGTTTGAAGTACTTGCGACTAACGGTGACACACACCTAGGTGGTGAAGACTTCGATAACCGTGTAATCAACTACCTGGTTGAAGAATTCAAGAAAGACCAAGGCATTGACCTTCGTAAAGATCCGCTTGCTATGCAGCGTCTTAAAGAAGCCGGTGAAAAGGCCAAGATTGAATTGTCTTCTTCACAACAGACTGAAGTTAACCTGCCTTACATCACAGCTGATGCGTCAGGTCCTAAGCACTTAGCCATTAAGCTAACGCGTGCAAAACTAGAGTCTTTGGTTGAAGACCTAGTGAAGAACTCTCTAGAGCCGCTTAAGCAGGCGCTAGCTGATTCTGATCTGTCTGTGGGTGACATCAACGACATCATCCTTGTAGGTGGTCAGACACGTATGCCACTAGTACAGAAGTATGTAACTGAATTCTTTGGCAAAGAGCCACGTAAAGACGTTAACCCTGATGAAGCAGTAGCAGTAGGTGCGGCAATTCAAGGTGGTGTACTTTCTGGTGACGTTAAAGACGTACTACTTCTAGACGTTACACCTCTGTCTCTTGGTATCGAAACCATGGGCGGCGTAATGACAGTGCTTATCGAGAAGAACACGACTATTCCAACGAAGAAGTCGCAAACCTTCTCTACTGCGGAAGACAACCAGTCTGCGGTAACAGTACACGTACTACAGGGTGAGCGTAAGCAATCAAGCGGCAACAAGTCTCTTGGTCAGTTCAACTTAGAAGGTATTCGTCCGGCAACGCGCGGTGTACCGCAAATCGAAGTTACTTTCGACCTGGATGCTGACGGTATCCTACACGTGTCTGCGAAAGACAAAGACACAGGTAAAGAGCAGAAGATCACGATCAAAGCCTCTTCAGGCCTAAGCGATGAAGAAGTGGAAAAAATGGTTGCTGACGCGGAAGCGAACAAAGAAGCTGACAAGAAGTTTGAAGAGCTAATTCAAGCACGTAACCAGGCT
Organism: Alteromonas sp. D210916BOD_24; assembly: GCF_047159385.1. Taxonomy (GTDB): domain Bacteria; phylum Pseudomonadota; class Gammaproteobacteria; order Enterobacterales; family Alteromonadaceae; genus Alteromonas. The sequence goes on along the minus strand of NZ_AP038333.1, from coordinate 2,284,932 downwards.
GATGGCATGATCCACGCTACTCGCAAGCAGCTTGAAGAAGTGGGCGATGCACTAAGTGCAGACGATAAAGCACCAATTGAAGAAGCACTATCAGCGCTTGAAACAGCGGTGAAAGGCGAAGACAAAGCGGAAATCGAAGCGAAAACGCAAGAACTTATTCAAGCGTCTAGCAAGTTGATGGAAGCCGCGCAAGCCCAACAAGCAGCAGCTGGCGGCGCAGAAGGCGGCGAACAGCAAGCTTCTGCTAAAGCTGACGACGACGTTGTTGACGCTGAGTTCGAAGAAGTGAAAGACGACGACAAGAAGTAAGCTGTTGCGATAAGCCCGTTAACGCTAATGTGGCGGGCTGATTAAGCAGTTCAGGCGCAGCAGGAATTTCTTGTTGCGCCTTTGTTGTGTAAATGACTTGGCGATATTGCAATATTCCTCAGGTTATTTTCACAACAGTTTAGATGTAGATTCGATGGGGTAACCCCGTCGACAAAAAGTAGGATATGTAAACGATATGTCGAAACGAGACTACTACGAAGTACTCGGGGTAGATAAAGGCGCTGGTGAACGCGAAATCAAAAAAGCGTACAAAAAGCTCGCCATGAAATATCACCCTGATCGTACCCAAGGCGACAAAGCACTGGAAGATAAGTTTAAAGAAATCCAGGAAGCCTACGAGATTCTGTCAGATTCGCAAAAACGTGCAGCATACGATCAATACGGTCACGCTGGCGTCGATCCTAATCGCGGTGGCGCAGGCTTCGGTGGTGGTGCCGATTTCGGTGATATCTTCGGTGACGTATTTGGCGATATTTTTGGCGGTGGTGGCCGCGGTGGTCGTCAATCACGGGCACGCCAAGGCTCTGATCTTCGCTATAACTTAGAGCTGTCTCTTGAGGAAGCCGTACGCGGTAAAAGCGTAGATATTCGCGTACCTACGCTGGTTGAATGTGACGAGTGCGATGGCTCAGGAGCGAAAAAAGGCTCATCGCCTAAAACCTGTCCAACCTGTCATGGCAATGGTCAGGTGCAAATGCGCCAGGGCTTCTTTGCGGTACAGCAAACCTGTCCGACGTGTTCGGGCAAGGGCAAGATCATTGAAGATCCATGTAACAGCTGCCACGGTCATGGTCGCAAAGAGAAGACTAAAACCCTTAACGTTAAAATTCCAGCTGGCGTAGATACGGGTGACCGTATTCGCCTATCGGGTGAAGGAGAAGCGGGTGAAAATGGCGCGCCTCCAGGCGATTTATACGTTCAGGTTCACGTTCGCGAGCACGACATCTTCAAGCGCGACGGCAACAACCTATACTGTGAAGTACCGCTGAGCTTTACTACTGCAGCATTGGGTGGTGAACTTGAAGTACCGACATTAGACGGTAAGGTTAAGCTTAAGATTAGCCCAGAAACGCAAACGGGTCGTATGTTCCGCCTGCGTGGAAAAGGTGTGAAGTCTGTTCGAAGTGGTGCCATGGGTGATCTGATGTGTAAAGTGGTCGTGGAAACACCGGTCAACTTGTCAGCACGTCAAAAAGAACTGCTGCAGGAGCTGGAAGAGTCGATGGGCAAAGCGTCAAGCAAGCACAGCCCAAAGGCACAGGGTTTCTTTGATGGTGTGAAAAAGTTCTTCGACGATTTAACTAACTAAATAACATTAGTAAGCACTTCTTCTTGGCGTCCAATTAGAATGAAAATTGTACGCCGCAATTTTAAAGCCCTCTTTTAGAGGGCTTTTTCGTATCTGACCTTTCTTCTCCAATAGTCACTTAGTGATTGTGACAAAAAGAAAGTGTCTGTCCACAAACGAGTGTCTGTCCAAAAACAAGTGTCTGTCCACAAATGAGTGCCTGTCCACAAATGAGTGCCTGTCCACAAATGAGTGTCTGTCCACAAATGAGTGTCTGTCCACAGAATTAGTGTAATTCTGCTTGCACCCACTAGCACTATTGGTCAGGATAACCACTTACAAGACAAGCAGGGTAGCACCACTTAAAGGGTTGACCCTGTGTTCATCACAAAAATAAAGAGAACAGGCATGAAATTACTAACTAAAGCAATTCTTCTCGCTGTTACTACCAGCGCATTGTCATCCGCTATCGCTACTGCAAGTGAAGTGAGCCAAGCCACTTCAGAGAAACACGCCGCTGCAGCCATTGAATATCGTCAGTCACTCTTTCAATTGTTACGCAGTAATATGGGTCCGTTGGGCGGAATGGCAAAAGGGGCATTGCCTTTTGATGAGAGCGTTATGCAAACCAACGCCGTTCGCTTAGAGCAATTAGCGGAAATGATGGGAGACTACCTTGCCGTCGATACCCGTGGGTTTGACCTTGAAACCGGTGCCAAAGACGCCTTATGGGAAAACTTTAGTGATGTAAAAGGCAAAATAGCTGCGCTTAAAACGGCTGCACAAGGCCTGCAGGCTGCTGTAAAAGCGGGTGATGAAAGTGCTTATCGCAGCGCTATCGGCAAAATAGGTGCTAGTTGTAAATCGTGTCATGACGATTATAAAAAAGACTAAAACCTAACGTCCTTCCTTTTACTTCCCTTAATGCCCCTCATCACACCACAAGTGTGGTGAAGGGGAAAATGTAGGGAAGTCATATCCTTATTCTTAATAGTAGAACTGGTTAAAAAATGTACTTTTGTTGGCGTCAATTGAGGTGTATATTAACCTTATAGCGGTGATTCACTGGTGCCTTTTTGCCACGCCATAGCATTTGCGCAAATCAGTTAATTTTTGTCATATTTGCCACGAATTAGCTATGCCATACCAAAGCCATAGCTAGGTAGTGCCAGAACTGTGAGGCCATAATAATAGCGCGTAGCCAGGGTGTTGTACTTCGCATAAACTTTAAGTTCAGCACACAGGAACGGGTTTGATGGAATTACGCAGTGATCGCATGTTATCCATTATGCGCACAACGTCGCAGGATTATATAAAGCACCTCGACAATGGCAAGAGCAAGGTCAACGCCCTGTGCATGATCATGACCTCTATCAACCCTTATACTGGCAGCGCCACTGTGCTGTGCGCAGACAGCCAGCACCCTGAACTGGAATCTAACGTCATATACTGCCCCAGCCACGTTAGGTTGATGCTTCCCATGACTCCTATGAGTGCTCCTATTCCCGCACAAGACTTTAAGTTACCCGCCGTTCTTGCTCACCTTGCTGATACCTATGTGGTGGTGGCGAGCATTAACAACTTACAAGACCAATTGGAAGGCGTACTCTTTTGTTTTATGACGCACGCTTCACTAAGTGCACAACAACACGCTTTTCTTGAAATAACCCGTCAGCGAATAGAAATCGGCATGCAGTATCAATTAGTACAGCACCCTTATTCTGAAAAGCTAACGGCGCAATTAACCCTTTTGGAGGAAGTCAGTGCCCTGTCAAAAGTCGGTGCCTGGGAGGTTGACCGATACAGCGGGCTGTTGTCGGTTACCTCTGTTGTTAAATCGATATTGGGCTTAGAGCATCTGCAGGAAATTTACGTGCATCAGGTGCTGGATCTCCTTGATGAAACTACCCGTAAAAAGCTCAGTAGCACTATGCTAAACGCCTTGAAAAAAGACAACACGTTAGTGGAGTTTATTCAGTTTAGAAATGGCAATGGCCGCTACAAAAGCGTGAAGCTTACGGTTCACATGCAAAGGGCGGCAGAATCTACCGGCTCGGGTAAAATTGTTAGGTTTTATGGCGCAGTGCAAGATGAAACCGATGTACAAACGTTGTCAGACTCGCAACACAACTTTACCGAATATGTAACAAGTTTGCTCAATCACGTCAATGGCGTGGTATTGAGTGTAGATAAAGATGGCACTATTTTGACCGTGAATAATCAGGTGGAAGGCATGTTGGGGTTTAAGCCAGAAGAGCTGATTGGTCAGGATATTAAACTGGTTGCTACGCCTGAGGCGTTTGACCATAACGTGTCGATACTTAGTCAGTTATGTGGCATACCGTTTAACGAAAGGGCAAGTGAAGCCTCATGTGAACCCGTGCGCAATAAAAGTGGCAAGCACACGCCCTGTGAGGTCAGCGTAAAACGTTGCACCTTGCACAATCAGGCGTTAAGCATTGTGACACTGCGAGATATTACAGACCAACTCCATGAGATAGAACACTACAAACGACTAGCCTTTCGCGATGCAACCACCGGGTTGTTTAATACTTGCTTTTTAGAACATCACATTAAATCGCTTGCGGCACCCTCTGCCGATATGGGGAAAATAACGGCCTGCCTTCGTCTTTCAATTGATAATATGAAAGAGTACGAACACGCATTTGGCCTACCTACTGTTGACTATATACTGCGAATTATCGCCCGGCGTTTTGAAAGAGGCTTCGCGCCTGATGAGCAAAAAACACATTTGATATGTAAAGCACAAGATCACGCTTTTTATCTATTTTTTCAGTCGCTTTTTGAAAATGAAGACCAGGCAAATGAAGCCATTGATGCAACGTACCGTCAGCTTCAAAAGCATGTACTACTGCCGATAAATTTGTATAACCATTCCTTGGACGTACACACTCAAATTGTCAGTTGTACGTTACCTATGAAACACTTGTCATTTAAGCACTTAAAAAGTGTATTAGACAAAGTGGTTGCATTACCTTGTTACCGGCAAGCAACCACAAACGCTTCTTTGCCTGTATGGCGGGTTCATCAGCGCGATGTAGATCGTTATCATTCCATCTTACATGCTTTAAATTGCACGGTGTCTGACAATGAGTTTTACGTTCAGCTTCAGCCCCAATACGACACAAACCAAACCATCATTAATTCTGAAGTTCTGCTTCGCTGGCGTCACCCTCAATTAGGTGAGTTAAGCCCCAGTGAATTTATCCCCATCGCCGAAGAAAGTGAGGTCATAGCAGAGTTAGATCTTTGGGTAAGTAACGAGGCCTGTAAATTGTTAAGTGAGTGTATTCGCGATAACGTCAGTACTAAACTTTCAATCAACATTAGTGCCAAGCACCTTGCCAGAGCCGATTTTGTAAAGCGATTCGTAACAATCGTCAACCGCTGGCATGTGCCACATCATTTGATCACGGTAGAACTAACCGAAAGTGCGTTAATTCACGGTGTGTGCACCGTTCAGCAGAGAGTAAGAGAGCTTGCAGAAAGTGGATTTAATCTTTCCATCGACGATTTTGGTATCGGCGAATCTAATTTAAATTACTTACAGTCACTGCCAATCTCTGAACTAAAGGTCGACCGTCTTTTTGTTGAAGGGATAGAGTCATCTCAACAAAAACGTTGCCTGGTGAAAAGTATTTGTCATTTGGCCAGCAACATGGCGCTCAATACGGTGGCCGAAGGTATTGAAAACACTACACAACTCGATTACGCCAAAGACTGTGGATGCACAGCATTTCAGGGCTTCTATCTGGACAAGCCCCTAAGTATTGATAGCTGGAAACAAAAACTCAGTGCAATGCACTAATTCATGCCAGCGCTTTTCTGCCCATACAACAATGTGCACCTTGTGGCGTTATATTAACGCTTGCGTATATCGTCTTTAACTTAACATGACGTGCGTAAGTTCAAATCACTCACAGCCCCGTGTAATCCACAAAATGGCTATTTTATCGCGCTAACAACCTACTCACTATCAATATTATTTCATTTGATTTCATATAGTTAAAATTTATAAGCCTGAAGTCTTATAAGCACAATGGCAATTACTGAAGTAGGGTTTGACAAAACCCTACAAAGGTCATGGTTATGAATTATAAAAACGAATATCGCGCCTCTACCGAATCTTCCGAGGCCTTTTGGATGGAAAAAGCCAACGCTATTTCATGGTTTACTCCGCCGCCACAGGCGTGTAGCAAAGCAACTAACGGCTACTATGACTGGTTTAAAGGGGGAAAACTGAATACCAGTTATCTGGCCTTAGATCACCATGTAAAAGCGGGGCGGGGAGATAAAACAGCCCTTATATACGACTCGCCAGTCACGAATACTGTTGCGCACTTTACTTATCAAGAGCTACTGATAGAAGTCGCCAGCTTTGCAGGTGTACTAGCAAAATTGGGTGTAAGTAAAGGTGACAGGGTGATCATCTACATGCCCATGATCCCTCAGGCGGCAATCGCAATGTTGGCATGCGCCCGAATAGGTGCCATACACAGTGTGGTGTTCGGTGGCTTTGCGGCTAATGAACTGGCAGTGCGCATTGATGATGCCACGCCCACGCTTATTGTTACTGCATCCTGTGGTATTGAAGGTAAAAAGCTGCTGCCCTATAAGCCATTGGTGGATGAAGCCGTCGCGCAGGCCACGCACAAGCCTACCGGATGCGTGGTATTTCAGCGGCCACAACTTCGCGCTGATCTAAATGCCGATTTTGACCACGATTGGCAAGCGCTGGTGTCAAGTAGCTCGCCAATAGACGCCGTCGAACTGGATGCCACTGATCCGCTCTACGTACTATACACGTCTGGCACAACGGGTAAGCCTAAAGGTGTACTACGGGACAATGGTGGCCATGCGGTTGCCTTACATTATTCGATGGGCGCCATTTATGGTATTGATCAAGACGACGTGTTTTGGGCTGCATCTGATGTGGGCTGGGTAGTGGGGCATTCCTACATTGTATACGGGCCACTCATTAAAGGGGCAACCTCGGTAATGTATGAGGGCAAACCAGTGGGTACACCTGATGCTGGCGCGTTTTGGCGTATGATAGATAACCACAAAATCAACGTATTGTTTGCCGCACCTACTGCTTTTCGCGCTATCAGAAAGGAGGATCCCGAGGCAAACCTACTTAATCAGTACGACATTTCTAGCTTGCGAACCTTGTTTATGGCGGGCGAACGATTAGATCCACCTACCTATTATTGGGCAAACGAAAAAGTAGGCGTTCCGGTTATCGATCATTGGTGGCAAACCGAAACTGGCTGGCCTATTTGCTCAAACCCGATGGGGATAGAGGCGATGACGCCTAAGCCAGGCTCTTCAAGCGTGCCCACACCTGGTTTCAGTGTAAAGGTACTGCAAAGTGGGGGAGAGGAACAAACAGTAGGGGAAAAAGGGGCGATCGCTATACGGCTTCCCTTACCGCCAGGTTGTCTGATGACTATTTGGCAGGATCACGAGCGATTTGTAGACGGTTATTTAAGAGAGTTTGAAGGCTACTACAGTACCGGTGACAACGGTTACATCGACGAAGACGGCTATGTGTTTATCATGGGGCGAACAGACGATGTGATTAATGTAGCGGGTCACCGTCTGTCTACCGGCGAAATTGAAGAAGTACTGGCTGGGCACCCCGCTATTGCAGAGTGTAGTGTGATAGGGATTCAAGACAGTTTGAAAGGGCAATTGCCAGTAGGGCTGGTATTGCTCAAAGACGGTGTATCGGTTGACGAAGGGGAACTGGAACAAGCCCTTATCAGCCGAGTACGTGAAACCATTGGCCCGGTGGCCTGCTTCAAACGGGCGATTGTGGTGAAACAATTACCCAAAACACGCTCGGGCAAAATTTTACGCAAGCTGTTAAGACAAATCGCGGCGAATGAAACAGTGTCGGTGCCCTCAACCATTGACGATCCGGGCAGTGTCACCGATATCACCGCGCTCATGCGTGAGAAGGGCTTAGTCGCTGACACGCAACCAGCGAGTTAACCTGTCTCTCACATTGGGTTAGTAATAATAATACTCACCTGCGTCTGGTGCAGGTGGGTAGATCTCTACGGCGACATAGACAAGTGCCGCCGCTATCAGCGCGACCACCAAGGCGCGACGTAGCTTGGAATGGCTAATAGGAGAATTGACGTAATTAAAGTATTGTGAATTTTGTTTGCCATGCACCATGGCAGGCACTAAGCGCTGTTTTTTATACACACTATAAAAAACAACAGCGCCTATATGCAGCGCAATAACATAAAGTAATACGTCAAAGGTCACATGATGAAGTTGTGTCATTATCCCAATCACTTCATCACTGGCCAGTGCGCGATAAGGCCCATCCAGGAAGATATCGTCTGTCATGTACAGACCCGAAATAGCCTGCACGCCAACAAGAAACAGCATGATTAGTACAAACCAGCCACCCAGCGGGTTGTGACCAATGGTGACAGCACTTTGCCTGTTGAAAAGTTGGGTGACATAGCGCCAAACAATATGGGGCTTTTTAACAAAATGGCTGAACAGGGCATAGCGGGTGCCGACAAATCCCCATATCACTCTAAACGCGATAAGAAATAACGTGAAATAGCCTATATAAAAATGCCATTGCACCGCATCATCCAGCCACTCTGCGGTTGCATATTGGGCGATAATACTGACGACTAATAACCAGTGAAAAAGGCGAGTGGGCAAATCCCACAGTAGTGATTTATTCATAGTGTTGTCTTTTAACGTGTGGTGCTGTAACCGATAGGACGCTGGGTATCGTATGCCAACGCATTACCTTTCTTCATCCTACCTCAAACTGGGTGGTGATGTCTCAACACAGTGATGTAAAGTCGGTGAAATGCATCTTAACGCTACAATAGGCATATTTAATATGATAATCGCATTGCAATAGTGCATGTATTTGGCAAAATGCCAGCAAGTTAACGAATTGAATAAGTGTGCAGCGAAAATATGAAAGTAGGGTTGTTTGGTGCCAATGGGCGCATGGGCCGAGTGCTCATTGAAGCGTTAGATTTAAGTGAAAATGCCAGCTTGAGCGTGGCTACGGTGCGGGATGATTCGCCTTGGGTAGGCATGAATGTTGGTGAGTTAGCCGGTATTGCGAAGCAACCAATCAATTGCAGCGCCTTGTCTGCGCTAACGGCACAAGACGCCGATGTCATGATCGATTTTACTCTGCCATCTATTATTGAAAGTAATTTGGCGTGGTGTGTTGAGCACAATATGCCGGTGGTTATTGGTACCACGGGGTTAAACGACACGCAGCTGGCTGCACTTGATGATGCCGCAAAACACATTCCTATTGTATTTGCTGCTAACTACAGCGTGGGCGTAAACCTGATGTTGTCGCTTGTACGTCAGGCTGCAAGTGTGCTGGGCGAGACCGCAGATATTGAAATTACCGAAGCCCACCACAGGTTTAAACAAGATGCACCGTCAGGTACGGCAATGGCAATAGGTCAAGCTATTGCCGATGAACTGGGTCGTGATTTAAAAACCTGTGCAGTGTATGGTCGTGAAGGCAAAGAGCCCGAGCGGGATCACAATACTATTGGCTTCGCCACGGTCAGAGCAGGGGATATTGTGGGCGAGCACACGGCGCTTTTCGCCGATATTGGTGAGCGCTTAGAAATTACGCACAAAGCATCCAGCCGACTAACCTTTGCCAAAGGGGCTGTTCATGCCGCACAATGGTTGTGTGGTAAACAAGCTGGGCTATACTCCATGGTAGATGTGCTGAATCTGAAGCTGTAGTCTATAGGCACGGTTGAGCTTAGGTCAGCACAGTGCCCAACACGTTACAAAAGTGTAAAACCTAAGTTGCATTTAAAATGAGCAATAAGCCGTACTTTCAATGGTTCTGAGCAAAAAAGGTGATATAAGCGGTATTTTAGTAAATTATTACAAATAAATTTGCCATTTTCGATGAGTAATGTATACTCGCCGGAATTTGCCAGAATTTCGTATTCTGAAGCCGCCAAAATGGCTGAAGAGTGCGGTTTTATTAGCTGCAAAGATCGTAAAACGGGATGTAATGTTATCACTACCTCCCGTTTTTTGTGGGGTTTGTGCAGAAAACTGCACAAACACATAGTTATCCTTAATCTGGAGGTTGACTTGGCTAATTCTGCCCTTTTGGTGTTAGAGGATGGTTCTGTTTTTAAAGGTACGGCGATAGGCGCTACTGGCTCCGCCGTCGGGGAAGTTGTTTTTAATACTTCCATGACTGGCTATCAAGAAATTCTCACCGATCCATCCTACGCTGAACAAATCATCACCCTTACTTATCCACACATTGGCAACACCGGTACTAACGACGAAGACGTTGAAGCAGATAAAATCTGGTCTAAAGGCCTTATTATCCGTGACCTTCCTCTGGTTGCCAGTAACTTTCGTCAACAGCAAACACTGTCTGAATACCTAAAAGCGAAAGGCGTTGTGGGTATTGCAGATATAGATACCCGTCGTTTAACGCGGATCTTGCGAGACAAAGGTGCACAAAATGGCTGCATTATTTGCTCAGATGAATTAGACGAGTCTAGCGCACTGGCGCAAGCAAAAGCATTCCCTGGCCTTAAAGGCATGGATTTGGCGAAAGTAGTCAGTATTACTGAGCCGAAAACATGGACAGAAGGCAGCTGGGAACTTGGCAAAGGTTATGTCACGCCAAGTGAAACTAAATACCACGTCGTCGCATACGATTACGGCGTTAAAAACAATATCCTTCGCATGTTAGCTGACCGCGGTTGTAAAGTGACTTTGGTGCCAGCACAAACACCGGCAGAAGACGTATTGGCAATGAACCCTGATGGCGTATTCCTGTCGAATGGTCCAGGCGACCCAGAGCCATGCGACTACGCCATTAAAGCGATTAAAGCCATCGTAGAAACCGGTATTCCAGTATTTGGTATCTGTCTTGGTCACCAGTTGCTTGCACTGGCAAGTGGTGCAAAAACCGTGAAAATGAAGTTTGGTCACCACGGTGCCAACCACCCGGTTAAAGATCTCAAGCGCAATGTGGTCATGATCACCAGCCAAAACCACGGTTTTGCTGTCGATGAGTCTAGTTTGCCAGATAATCTAGAAGTTACGCACATTTCGTTGTTCGATAAATCGTTGCAAGGTATTCACCGCACAGATAAGCCAGCGTTCAGCTTCCAGGGTCACCCTGAAGCAAGTCCTGGCCCACATGAAGCGGCGCCGTTATTCGACCATTTCATCGAACTTATTGAACAGCACAAGCAGTAGGAATTAGCCCGCTATGCCAAAACGTACCGACATAAAAAGTATTCTTATCATTGGTGCTGGCCCTATTGTTATCGGCCAGGCTTGTGAATTTGACTATTCAGGCGCACAGGCGTGTAAAGCCCTTCGCGAAGAAGGCTACCGCGTTATCTTGGTTAACTCCAACCCCGCCACCATTATGACTGACCCGGAAATGGCAGATGCTACCTACATCGAGCCAATTCATTGGGAAGTCGTACGCAAAATTATCGAAAAAGAGCGTCCAGACGCCATTCTCCCTACTATGGGTGGTCAAACGGCACTTAACTGTGCGCTAGACTTAGATAAGCACGGCGTACTGGAAGAGTTTGGTTGTGAACTTATCGGTGCCACGGCAGATGCTATCGATAAAGCGGAAAACCGCGAGCGCTTTGACCAGGCTATGAAAAACATTGGTCTTGAATGTCCTCGTGCCGAAATTGCGCACAGCATGGACGAAGCTCACGACGTACTTAGCCGTATTGGTTTCCCGTGTATCATTCGCCCGTCATTTACCATGGGTGGAACCGGTGGTGGTATCGCGTACAACATTGATGAATTTAACGAAATTTGTCACCGCGGTTTAGACCTGTCACCGACTAACGAGTTGTTGATTGACGAGTCGTTGCTAGGCTGGAAAGAGTACGAAATGGAAGTAGTACGCGACCGCGCCGATAACTGTATCATTGTGTGTACTATCGAAAACTTCGATCCAATGGGTGTACACACCGGTGACTCAATTACCGTCGCACCAGCGCAAACGCTTACCGATAAAGAATTCCAAATCATGCGTAACGCTGCCATGGCAGTACTACGTGAAATTGGTGTTGAAACGGGTGGATCAAACGTTCAGTTTGGTGTTGACCCTAAAACCGGTCGTATGGTCATCATTGAGATGAACCCACGCGTATCGCGCTCATCAGCACTGGCCTCTAAAGCAACGGGCTTCCCGATTGCCAAAGTAGCAGCCAAGCTCGCCATTGGTTATACCCTTGATGAGTTAGCCAACGACATCACTGGTGGTTTAACGCCAGCGTCGTTTGAGCCGTCAATCGATTACGTAGTCACCAAAATTCCACGCTTCAACTTTGAAAAGTTTGCCGGTGCTAACGACCGCTTGACGACGCAGATGAAGTCAGTGGGCGAGGTGATGGCCATTGGTCGTAACCAGCAAGAATCACTGCAAAAAGCACTTCGTGGTCTGGAAGTTGGCGCAACGGGGCTTAACCCAATGCTTGACCTTGACGATCCTGAGTCGCACAACAAAATTGTCTACGAACTCCGTCAACCGGGTGCTGAGCGTATTTGGTACATTGGCGATGCGTTCCGCATGGGCATGAGTGTTGATGAAGTATTCAACCTGACTAACATTGACCGTTGGTATCTGGTACAGCTTGAAGATCTTATCAATCTTGAAGCGAAAGTCGCTGAACTGGGTCTACCGGGTATCGATGCAGACTTTATGCGCGCCCTTAAACGCAAAGGTTTCTCTGATGCGCGACTTGCTGAGCTAACGAAAGTGGCCGAAAGCGATGTGCGTGAAACCCGCCGTGAATTTGGTATCTCGCCCGTTTACAAGCGCGTTGACACCTGTGCTGCTGAATTCTCAACAAGCACGGCTTACATGTACTCAACGTACGATGAAGAGTGTGAAGCGGCGCCAACAGACAAAGACAAGATTATGGTATTGGGCGGTGGTCCAAACCGTATCGGTCAGGGGATTGAATTCGATTACTGCTGTGTTCACGCGGCATTGTCGATGCGCGAAGACGGTTATGAAACCATTATGGTTAACTGTAACCCTGAAACCGTATCAACCGATTACGACACGTCTGATCGTCTCTACTTCGAGCCGGTAACGTTAGAAGACGTACTCGAAATCGTTGAAAAAGAAAAGCCAAAAGGCGTTATCGTGCAGTACGGTGGCCAAACACCACTTAAACTAGCCCGTGCCCTTGAAGCCGCTGGCGTACCAATTATGGGTACATCACCTGAAGCGATTGACCGCGCCGAAGACCGTGAGCGCTTCCAACAAATGGTGAACAAGCTTAATCTTAAGCAGCCTGCGAATGCGACGGTAACCAACGTTGAACAAGCGTTAACCATGGCCGAAGAGATTGGCTTCCCGCTAGTAGTACGTCCTAGCTATGTACTCGGTGGTCGTGCGATGGAAATTGTCTACGACATTAAAGATCTTAAGCGCTACCTGAACGAAGCGGTTAAAGTGTCTAACGACGCGCCAGTATTGCTAGACCGTTTCCTAGACGACGCTATCGAAGTCGATATCGACGCTATCTGTGACGGTAAAGACGTGGTGATCGGTGGTATTATGGAACACATCGAGCAAGCGGGTGTTCACTCGGGTGACTCGGCTTGTTCATTGCCTCCACACTCTTTGTCTAAAGAAATTCAAGACGTGATGCGTGAGCAAGTACGTGCGATGGCTTTAGAGCTTGGCGTGGTCGGTCTGATGAATACCCAGTTCGCGATTAAAGACGGTGAAGTGTACCTTATCGAGGTTAACCCTCGTGCGGCACGTACAGTTCCGTTTGTATCGAAAGCAACTGGCGTGCAGCTGGCAAAGGTTGCAGCTCGCGCTATGGCGGGTGTTAGCCTTGCGCAGCAGGGCGTAACAGAAGAAGTGATCCCGCCGTTCTACTCAGTGAAAGAAGTGGTATTGCCATTTGCTAAGTTCCAGGGCGTTGACCCGTTACTGGGCCCTGAAATGCGCTCAACCGGTGAGGTTATGGGTGTAGGCGATACGTTTGAAGAAGCTTATGCCAAGGCTAACTTAGGGGCCGGTGCACCGTTACCTAAACAAGGTAAAGCGCTTATTTCTGTGCGCGATACCGACAAGCCAAAAATCATTGAGCTTGCCAAGGCACTTGTCGCTGCTGGTTTCAGCATTGAAGCGACGCGTGGTACGGCTACAACGCTTTACGATGCGGGCATTATGAGCACAGTAGTCAATAAGATGTCTGAAGGTCGCCCCAACATTGTGGATGCTATCAAGAACGGCGAATACGCCTACTTGATCAACACAACCGAAGGCCGCCAAGCCATTACTGATTCAGTGTACATTCGTCGTGAAGCCCTGGTGAACAAGGTTACTTACACCACGACAATGAATGCTGCCTTTGCCACCATTCGCGCTAAGTCAGCCGATGACCGAAACAAAGTTGCATCAGTACAAGAACTGCACGCCAGACTGAAACACTAATGACATACGCTAGGATACGCGGTATCCTAGCTATATTACATTTGTGTGAACGAATAAAAAGTGCGCCTTAGCGGCGCACTTTTCTGTTTAAAACAACTAGCTAGGCGAGACTGTATCCATGAGCCAGTATCCAATGACAGCGCGTGGCGCTCAAATGCTGCGTGACGAACTAAACGAGCTTAAAACCAAAACCCGCCCACGTATTATTGAGGCTATTGCTGAAGCGCGTGAGCATGGTGATTTAAAAGAAAATGCGGAATACCACGCTGCCCGTGAACAGCAGAGTTTCTGTGAAGGGCGTATTCAAGACATCGAAGGTAAGTTGTCTAACGCGCAAATCATCGATGTCACGAAAATGGACAACACAGGCAAAGTAATTTTCGGCACCACGGTGACCATTTTAAACACGGCAACAGACGAAGAAACCACCTATCGTATCGTAGGCGATGACGAAGCGGATATTAAGAACAACCTGATTTCAGTGAATTCACCTATTGCACGTGGTCTAATTGGTAAAGAGTTAGATGATGCTGTTACTATTCAGACACCTGCTGGTAGTATTGAAGTTGAAATCATCGAAGTAGAATATATTTAGTTTTTGCAGTCAGTGGAATGGCTTTCCACTGACTTATTTCCCTCAGCGTTCCTTAGTTTTTCAATTGGCACACAGCCCGCTGCAAAAATGTACAGCATAGATCAACAGGCTCTAGACGAAATATCCTTATAAACCGACCTATAACTATTTCATTGTATCGTGCCAGCATATAAATAATCGGAAATGCTATCCAAACTATTTTCTTGCAGAAAAACAAGCAGTTCGCTTATGGATAGAGTGATTCGTCCTTGGCTGCTTTCAAAAGATCATCCCATCCATCGGGAGGGTGTCCAGAAATTAACATCTTTTCGAACACTTTGTATGCATCTGTTCTGCTGCCATATGCGCGTTTGTTCTTTTCATCATTTACCCAAGTATAAACGATGATTTTTGACTCTAGGTGATAACGAAAAAACAAACGGTATTGCTGGAAGAACTTTGCCCGGAACCAATGCTTGTTATCATCACCCAATGTACTTCCTTGGCGAAATTCAGCGCTGGTAGGATCATGCGGTATTAATTCAAAGATTAGCCTTTGAATAGCGGCTAATCGTTTCGTTGCATTCTTCTTAAGGTAGCCCTTTGAATCTTTTTTACGTAAAGACTCAACTTGTGATTTCAGGCTAAGGTATTGCTCTTTAAACAATGGATGAGTGTAAAGTGTCCAACCATTTACGACCATTGGTATCGTTTTTTGCAAACTTACTCGTCCTCATCCAATAACGGAGCATCTAAATCAATTTCAACACCTTCAACCAACGCGTCAACGCTTTCTCGCATACTTGCTGATAACGGCTCTAGTCTTTCAGGATGAGCCTTCATATCTCGTGCTATGAATGATAAAAACTCACCAAGTACAGGGTCGCTTTCTTGTGATTCTGCACGCGAGATAACAACACTGCCGTCAGACTGTATAGCGTATTTAATTTTGTCTTTCTTGCCTAAGCGCAGCGCTTGGCGAACAGGACTAGGTACCGTAGTTTGAAATCGGTCGGTCAGTGTTGATTCAGTTTCTAAAGCAACTTGTGCCATAACAACCTCTATCTTTTACTTGTTTCATTGGTTTGAATATTAGTATGAATAAAGAGGTAATGCAAATGCATTGCCTGTGCGGGCGCAAATTGAGTTCTGCTTTTATGATAGACCAAACTCGTCTAAAAACGGCGGGTATTAAGCTGGCTTAATGTGTGTCTGTTCCTACCTGTTTTATAAGTTATTACCTATACTCAACGACGGCTAAAATCTACACAAAAAGGATTTATAGCACTGGTTAGTGCATTTCAACCCATAACATAACGTCTGTTGCGCTTTATAAAAAGTACGCAAAAAAGTACTTACAAGTGCAACAGGCCATAATAATAACGACAACTTTGCCTAAGAAATGCAGTGATCTACTTGTATACACCTTAACAAGGAGATTTCTCGTTTTATGTTATCTAAAAAACTTACCATTGTTCAGTTGACCTTGTTAGTCACTGGCGCACTTTTCTTATCACTGGCATTCTTAGCATTTAAAAATATCGGTCAGTTGACCAGTTTTATTCACCAAGCCGAGCAAGATAAACGGGTTGTGTCGTTGGTTTCTGCTGTGGAAAGAGTGGCACATCACCATGCTTTGGAGCGGGGATTAACGGCGGGGTTTCTCGGTAATCCTTCCGATGAAGCCAAGCAAAAAGTCGTTAACCAACGTGAAAATGCCGATACTGCTTTCAAAGAGTTAGCCGCATTGGCACAACAAACCTGGCCAGAAGAGTTAGAAGTAGAGAGTATTCTTAAGCCGCTTTTTGATCTTGGGGGCGGCAAAAGCAAAATACGAAATGAAGTGGACGCCCTGCAAGGGGCAGGGGCATTTTCATTTTACAGTCGACTGAATCAACGGGCGTTAAGCGCCGCTAATGCATTTACTTTATTGGTTTACGACCAAAGTGCGAAAAAGCGCTTGGCGCAGGGGCTAATGTTTGCGCAACTAAAAGAAAAGCTTGGTCAGCGTCGCGGCAAAATTAATGCCGTGCTGGCAAGACAGCATATTGCCCCAAACGTCAGAGATGAAATTACAAGCTACAGTAATGAAATCAACGACCTTTATGAAAAACTCAACCTAAGTTTAGCCAACGACAAACAAATTCGCTTTGAACCGTTCTTGTCGTCTTCCGAGTCGTTACAGGTAGAGCGTATTGGTGCCCTTGTCATTGCAGAGCCCGTTGATTTTAGTGTGCTTCCCGCAAACACTGAGTGGTTTGGCTTGGCTACCGCGCAAATAGGGCAGGTGGCGACTTTTTTGAAAACCGTATTTAACAATGTAAAAGAGATTACCGATGACACCGCATCAGCGGCTCGCACTTCGCTGATAGTGATCATTGTTGTCATTGTATTGGTGACTATTTTTATCGCGCTGGTTTATCGCGCGCTGTTATCAGTAATTACCAGGCAACTTAATGCATTGGTGTTCAATTTAAATAAAATTGCAAAAGAAGGTGACCTGACCGTTAAGGTTAAAATGGATGCAGACAATGAACTGGGCGAAATATCCCGTTCGGTGAATACCACCATCATTGCCTTAAGAGACTTAATAAAGGGGCTTGGCGAGTCTATCACTACCAGCGCAAGACTGTCTGATCAACTGGAGCAATCAAGTACCAATATCTTGCAGGACGCAGGCAACACCCAGAACCTCACCACCAATATTGCATCGGCAGTGGAACAGATAGCCGTTACCAGTCGCGAAATTGCTCAATCATCTCTTGATACATTAAACGCCAGCAAAAGTTTAGATGAATTGGCAGAGCAATCACTTATTGCAAATGACAGAATAAAACACAGTATGTCGTCGCTGTCAGAGGATATCAAAGGGGTACAGTCGAACGCAAAACAAATGGAAACGAAGGTGATGGAGATAGGCTCTATTTTGGAAACCATCAACACACTTTCCGATCAGACCAATCTGTTGGCGTTAAATGCGGCAATAGAAGCCGCGCGAGCCGGCGAACACGGCCGAGGCTTTGCGGTGGTTGCCGATGAAGTGCGCAAACTGGCAAAAAGCTCCAGAGAATCGTCAGACAAAATATCGACTTTATTGTTAAGTCTGCGCGAGGCCAGTGTGGTGGTAGTAAACGATATCAATAAAAATGTCGAGTCGATTTCAACGTCAATGGATACCACTGAAGACGGACGAAATACGGTAGCAAAAGTAAAAGAAGCGGCCACAGAATTAGAATTAATGGCTAACAATATGTCATCAGCGGCAGAGCAACAGTCTATGACCACTGAAGCCGTAGCGAAAGATGTGGTGGCGGTGGAAGAAGCGGCGCGCCATGAATTGGGAATTGCGCAAGCGTTATCACAGTTGTCTAAGGATATGCAGCACAATAACAGGTTACTGCTGCGCACTGTCGAAGGGTTTAAAGTGGATTAGCTTCACAACATGAATGGGATGGCGTTGTATTTGTGTGTACAGTACGATGTTAGGATGTAAGAGATGAGATTAGTGAGGCTAACGGGGCTTTAACCATGGCTGATATTGACACCATTGACTCCAGAGTTGTTTATAAAAATAAATGGCTGACGTTACGGGAAGACAAAATACGCAGGAAAAGTGGCAGTGAAGGCATATACGGGGTGGTAGAAAAGCCTGACTTTGCCATTATTTTGCCTATTGAGGGCGATACGGTTTATCTGGTTGAGCAGTATCGTTACACCATTAAACAGCGCCAGTTAGAATTACCTCAGGGAGCGTGGGAAAGTCATCCTGACGCCGACCCAGCACAATTAGCTGCCGGCGAGCTCAAAGAAGAGACCGGACTTAGCGCCCGCGAAATGATTTACGTCGGCTATCAATATCTCGCCTATGGTTTTTGTGATCAGGGTTATCACATCTATATCGCAAAAGGATTAACCCAGGGCGAACAACAGCTAGACTGTGAAGAGGAAGACCTTCGCATTGTGACTATGACTTTAGAGACATTAAAGACAAAAATTATCACCGGTGAGATAAAAGACGCCAGCACGTGTAATGCCGTAGGACTCGCTATTTTAAAGGGGTTTATCTGATTTATTTATAAAATACAGTTTCTTACACTTCAAATGTTGTATTTTTGTACGCGAGCAGGATAGGATAGACAAAAGTATAGCTAGGAGAAAACCATGAGCTACAAAGGCAGTTTTTCAATACAGAAGTGGGACGAAGAGACATTAAATGAAAAATCAGAAGGCGTAAAAACGTCTCATGCCTCAATAAAGCAAACCTACACTGGTGATATGTCAGGTGAGTCAGATGTTGAGTTTTTGATGAGCTATCAAAGTCAGACAAAGGCGAAATTTGTCGGGTTTGAATTTTTTGTGGGCGTGATTGACGGTGCACGTGGCTGCGTTACGCTTCAGCACAATGGCAGTTTTGAAAATGGCGTTGCCAGCAGCGCTTTTACCTCTATTGACGACTCTGCCACAGGTGAACTGGCGGGCCGAAATATTACCGGCTCTTTTAGGTCGGGTGAATCGGGTATAGCCAATTACGAACTCACCATTTCCCATTAGCGCTCGTTAGTTGTGAAGGCGCAGTGTGACTGTTATCAAGTCGTATTTTACCGCGCAACTACCCGAAATGTTTCAATGTCACACAGTTAATAATGTGCTGCTTTGAGGCAAAAAAAACGGCGCACTAGGCGCCGTTAAAAGTTGGGAAACAAACCAAGAAGGTGTTGAATATCGTCGAATTAGTTTTCGAGTAGGCGTGAACCTATTTCAATTTGACGAGGCTTCTTGGCTTCTGGAATGACTCGCTCCATATCGATATGCAGAAGACCGTTTTCCATATCAGCAGCCAATACTTTTACGTGGTCACCAAGCTGGAATTTACGTTCAAAATTACGTTCTGAAATGCCTTTGTGTAGGAATTTACGTTCAGCACTTTCCTTTTCTTCCGCTTTCTTCGTACCGGTAATGGTTAGCGTGTTTTCTTCTACTTGAATAGACACGTCGTCTTTACTGAAACCAGCAATAGCCATGGTTACGCGGTATTTATCATCGTCAAGCAGTTCAATATTGTATGGCGGATAGGTGCTTTGCTTTTCTGAACGCGATGCCGCATCAATAAGCGAAGCAAGGTGGTCTGAACCAATGAATGAACGGTAAAGTGGAGATAGATCGATATTACGCATAGTCATATCCTAATAATTAAGCAATATGTTTAAAATTAAATGCCCCGACTTTGCGGCGGCAGTGTTGTCGACCTGACCTTTCAGCGCCGACAAAATAGATATAGGAATGGACCAAATACTTTTCAACAGCAAAACGTAAAATTTTTTAAAAAAAGTTTGCGGTACGCGGGTTGGTTTTCAAAAGACCTCAATTAAAACAAGGGTATGCGATGTTTTTTATAAAACATTTAGCAATACATTAACGAACTTGATTGTTGATAAATGCTACAATTGAAGCAACTACTCAGTCAGTACATGTCACTTGAAAATCTAGCCATGAAGAAAGAAGTCATTGTTTTAAACTGCGGCAGTTCATCCGTAAAATTTGCCATTATCGACGCCCAAACCGGTGAAGCCGGATTAACCGGCATTGCAGAATCACTTGGCAATAAAAACGCCAGTTTGTCGTACAAGTTAAATGGACACAAAGAACAAGTAGCCCTTAGTGAAAATGCTTCACACAGTGAAGCGTTGAACGTCATTCAAAGCATTATATCGCGCACCGGTGTAACACCGATTGCCATCGGTCACAGGGTAGTGCACGGTGGGGAAAAGTTCACACAAGCCGCATTGGTGGATGACAGCGTATTAAAAGCGATTGAAGATTATGCCAGTATGGCACCACTTCACAACATGGCTAATTTAAAGGGTATTGTAACCGCGCAACAGGCGTACCCTGATTTACCCCATGTGGCAGTATTCGACACTGCATTTTTTCAGACCCTGCCCGAGAAAGCGTATCTTTATGCCTTACCTAAGTCGCTTTACCGAGAACACGGTATACGCCGCTATGGCTTTCACGGTACCAGCCATAAGTTCATTTTAGATAGCATGGCCACCATGCTTAACCAGCGCATAGAAGAGACCAGTATTATTAGTGCGCATCTGGGTAATGGCTGTAGTGTATCGGCTATTGAAAACGGGCGCGCGGTAGACACCAGCCTGGGTTTCAGTCCCCTAGAAGGGCTGGTGATGGGCACCCGTTGTGGTGATATTGACCCCAGCCTGCCGGGCACGCTACAGAAAAAGTTGGGTAAAAGCGCAGACGAAATCAGCGATTTACTCAATAAACAGTCTGGACTGTTGGGGATATCAGAGTTAAGTAACGACTGTCGCACGTTGGAAGACGCAGCGCAGCAAGGTCATGAAGGTGCATTACTGGCAATAGAGCTTTTTTGCTATCGGTTAGCAAAATATATTGCGGGTTATATGGTGGCTGTGCCCACACTTAACGCTATTGTATTTACCGGTGGCATTGGTGAAAACTCGTCACTTATTCGCCAGACCACATTGGGCTACTTTGCCCACTTCGGTATTACTCTTGACGAACAGAAAAATGACGCAGCGCGGTTTGGTCACAGCGGTCAAATTACCGCTACCAATTCGACTATGCCGGTGTATGTTGTACCCACCAATGAAGAGTGGGTGATTGCTTCAGAAGCCGCTACGTTCGCCTGACAAGGCGCGCTTTTTAAACGTGTTGTAGACGCGACTACAACTATTGCAGGAGTCACTATGTCTCGTAAAATAATGTTGATCCCAGTGGGCACCAGCGTGGGACTTACTACGGTCAGCATGGGCCTTGTGCGCGCTATAGAAGAGCAGGGCATTAAACTAAACTTTTTCAAACCGGTCGCTCAGCCTCGCAGAGGTGACAACGGTGAAGAACGTTCAACCGCCATTATTACTCACCATGCCAGTGTAAAACCTATCACGCCTTTTAAGCTTGATTATGTTGAAAGCATGATAAGTAACGATCACACCGATGAACTACTAGAAGAAATTATTGAACGCTTTGAAGAGAACAGCGAGCAAGAAGCGGTCACGGTGATTGAAGGCTTAGTGACAACCCGCCACCATCCTTATGCAGAGCGCCTGAACTTAGCCATTAGCCGTGCCCTTGATGCGGATATTGTCTTTGTTGCAGTGCCGGGCAACGACGCGCTTACCGACATTAATCATCGTCTTGAGATTGTGGTAGATACTTATGGCGGCCACAAAAGCCAAAAAGTAGTGGGATGTATTTTCAATAAAGTGAATGCGCCGTTGGATGAACACGGCCGACTGCGCGCCGATATTGGCGGAATGGATGCACCTGAACACGACGAAATTCGCAGTCAGGCATTGCGCGAACTGCCCATTTTCACAAAAGGGCTAAGTTTACTGGGCACCATTGACTGGAATGCTGATTTGGTATCGCCGCGGGCCACCGATTTAGCGAAGCACCTCAATGCAACATTGTTAAATGAAGGCGACTTAGCCATTCGCCGATTAAGCAGTGTGACGTTTTGTGCCAGAGAAATTCACAACATGACACATACGCTTAAACCCGGCGCATTACTGGTGATGTCGGGTGACCGAGGTGACGTGTTTGTGTCGTGCTGTTTGGCGGCACTTAACGGTACTAAGCTGGGGGCATTGCTACTAACCGGGGGCTACCAGCCCGATGACAACATTATGGCATTGTGCAGACAAGCCATGGAAACTGGTTTGCCTGTTATGCTGGTTAAAACCAATACCTGGCAAACTGCGCAGAATCTGCATGCGTTTAATCAGGAAGTACCGGTAGACGATAGCCAGCGCATTGAAAAGGTAATGGTTCACACTGCAGAAAGCTTAGATGCAAACTGGGTGACGTCGCTTACGCAAAAAGTGTCGCGTCAGAAGAAGCTGTCGCCTTCGGCGTTTCGTTTTTATCTGACCAACCGCGCCCGCCAGCTCAATAAACGCATTGTGCTGCCTGAAGGCAATGAACCGCGAACGGTAGTGGCTGCCTCGATATGTTCCAAAAGGGGGTTGGCTCGCCCGGTATTGCTGGGTGATGAAACAGAAATCAGGCGTATTGCCCAGCAGCAGGGTGTGGTGTTGGGAGAGGGCGTGGAAATACTGTCTCCGCAAGCCATTAGAAACGATTACGTGCAAGCATTGGTTGAGCTTCGCGGGCACAAAGGGGTTACCGAAATGGTGGCCAAAGAGCTGCTGGAAGATAACGTTACCCTTGGTACCATGATGTTACAGCAAGATCATGTAGACGGATTAGTCTCTGGTGCAGTGCATACCACCGCCAATACTATTCGCCCGGCGTTACAGTTAATTAAAACCGCTGAAAATGCGTCGTTGGTGTCATCGGTGTTCTTTATGTTGCTGCCCGATCAGGTGTTGGTGTACGGCGACTGTGCAATTAACCCCGACCCGAATGCCCAGCAGCTTGCAGATATTGCCATTCAGTCCGCTACGTCGGCGCAAATGTTTGGCATAGAGCCTAGGGTGGCCATGATAAGTTACAGTACCGGGACGTCGGGGGCAGGTAGCGACGTTGAAAAAGTGCGTGAAGCCACCCAGATTGCGCAAAAACGTCGCCCGGATCTGTTGATTGATGGGCCATTACAGTACGACGCAGCAGCCATTGAAAGTGTGGGTAAAAGCAAAGCCCCAAATAGCCCAGTGGCAGGTAAAGCCAACGTATTTGTATTTCCTGATCTCAATACAGGTAACACCACTTACAAAGCGGTGCAGCGCAGTTTTGACTTAGTGTGTATTGGGCCTATGTTACAAGGCATGCGAAAGCCTGTGAACGATTTAAGTCGTGGTGCGTTGGTAGACGATATTGTCTTTACCATTGCGCTTACCGCTATTCAAGCGGCGGGTAGCAATTAGCGTGTCTCGCCCATAATTCATCTATAAAAAACGGCGCTTTATTAAGCGCCGTTTTCGCTACATAGCAAATTGCTTTCGCTACATTGCGTACCTTTTCAGCTACATCGTGTACTGTTTCAGCTACATCGCGTAATGGTTCAGCTACATAGCGTAATGGTTCAGCTACATAGCATATTGTTTTACTATGCGCCCGTCTTTCATCACAAAGCCTACCTTTTCCATCAGACTCATGTCTTCCATTGGGTTACCCGGTACGGCAACAATGTCTGCTAACTTACCTTCTTCCAGACTACCTAAGGTGGCCTCTTGTTTCAGCAAGCGCGCAGGGTTAATGGTAGCGGCCTGAATAGCTTGCATGGGAGTCATACCAAATTGCACCATGCGGGCAAACTGTTTAGGGTTGTCACCGTGTGGGTAAACGCCTGCATCAGAGCCAAACACCATATTCACACCGGCATCAACTGCTTTTTTGAAGTTCTCGCGTTGAGTTTTGCCCACAATGCGCTCTTTGTTCAGGCTTTCTTCAAGAATACCTGCTTTTTCACCTTCACCAAGAATATATTCGGTTACGTAAATATCCATCGAAAAGTAGGTGCCGTGCTGCTTGGCCAGCACAATAGCTTCATCGTCCAGTAAGCTAACGTGCTCAACGGAATCGACCCCGGCTTTTATGGCAGCTTTAATTCCACTGGTACCGTGGGCATGAGTAGCCACAGTTAGGCCGCGCAAATGGGCTTCATCGATAAGTGCCTGCATCTCTTCAAACGTATATTGTTGTGCACCTACTTTGGTGCCTTTTGACAATACTCCGCCGGTGGCACAAAACTTAATAACGGTGGCGCCATATTTAATATTGCGACGTACTTTTTTGCGCACTTCCCAGGGGCCATCGGCCACGCCTTCGCTGTAATTATCATACTCGTAAGGCAGAAGGTTACTGTCGCAATGGCCGCCTGTTACCCCTAAACTGGGGCCTGCCACAAACATACGGGGGCCTTCAACATCGCCGGCGTTAATGGCGTCGCGCAGTGCGACATCGGCAAAGCCGGGTGCCCCTACGTTGCGTACTGTGGTAAACCCTGCCTCTATTGTGGCTTTAGCGTGTTTTACGCCCGTAATAGCAGCACGGGGGAGTGAGACTTCCAAACGCTTGTAGCCATGGCGCGTCGCATCGCTGGTTAAATGCACGTGCATGTCCATTAATCCTGGCATTAAGGTAGCGTCACCTAAATCGATGCGTTTGGCATTCGCTGGTACCGACAGCTTACCCAATTCACCGGCGGCAGCAATGATATTGTCAGTTACAATAATACCCGCCCGCTTTATCATTTTACCTTGGCTGACATCGACCATGCGATCGGCTGTGATCACAATGGTGTCAGCCCATACAGCTACGCTGGTCATACCTAACGTTAGTGCTAACGCGACTGATGTTTTTGAAATACGAGAGACCCAATTCACGAATTATTCCTCAATAGTTATTGTAGTGACCTGAAAAGAGTAAAATCGCACGCCCTAATAATGCTTTCTTCTTATTATTAATGCACTTGCGAACAGGGCTAAAACTATAAACCAAACACCTAAGTCTTGCAGGTGGTAATACGGTGTAAAACCTGTGGTTGCGATAACTGGCGCGGTAATACTACCCGCTTCAAATTGAGGGAGTTGGGCGGTTATGTTGCCACGGTGATCAATAAACGCCGTAATGCCATTGTTGGTGGCTCTAAGTACAGGGCGGCCCAGTTCTAATGCACGCATTTGGGCTATTTGTAAGTGTTGGGCAGGGCCGTGTGAACGACCAAACCAGGCGTCGTTACTCACGGTAATAATCATATCGGTATGGCCATACACATTGGCCATAACCTGTCGTGGAAAGGCAATTTCAAAACAAATGGCAGGGGCTAAAAATAGGCCATTGGCTTGTAAATTAGGTTGCTGAAACGCGCCCCGTGAAAACGACGACATGGGCAAATCGAACAGCGGTGCCAGCGGGCGCAGCCAGTCTTCAAAGGGCACAAATTCACCTACTGGCAGTAGGTGGTGCTTAGCAAAACGATTAGCGTGAAAATACTGATAATCAGGGCTAGTGGCGTCACTATTGCGTTTACCTAGCACAATCAGGTTATTCCATGCTTCGTCAGTTTCCCAGTTGTAATTCACAATACCGGTAATAAGGGCGGTATTTTCTTCAAAGGCGCGCAGGTTAACTTGGGTTAAGTAAGGTTGTGCCAGTGGCTCAAGTTTGGGTACGGCAGCTTCGGGCCATACTATCAAGTCGTTGTCCCACAAACTCTCGGTTAAATTAAGATAAGTCTGCATGGTAGGCGCATCTTGTTCGGGCACCCACCGCAAGCTTTGCGCAATATTGCCCTGTGCCATACCGACCGAATACGTGGTTTTCGGGGTAACCCAATCATGTTGTTTAAGCACATAACCACTAACAAACAGGCACACTGTGACGAGAACGGCATTGGTAATACTGCGCTTACTGTGCATAAGGGCAAGTAGACAGGCACTTATTACAACCAGTGCGGTAATGCCGGTTTCACCAATAATAGGGGCAAAGCCTGAAAGTGGGCTGGCTATTTGGCTGTAGCCTAATGATAACCAGGGAAACCCAGACAGCATCCAACTGCGCAGCCATTCAGCCACTACCCAAAAGAAGGGTAACGCCATTGGCCAAAGTGCAGGCTTAAAATAGGTTGCAGTTAGCTTAATGGCAAGGGCAGGGTACAAGGCTAAATAACCACATAACAGAGCCATTAGCGCAACAGAGGCAACTAAGGGTAGCCCGCCAAAATCAGCAATACTGACGTGTACCCAGCTAATACCTGCACCAAACCATCCCATGCCAAACAGCCAGCCGGCGAGAAATGGGCGATGTTTAAGTTTGATTATTTGGCGTATGGCCAAAGCTAATACCACAATAGTAAGCAACCACATATCAAACGGCGCAAAAGCCAGCGTGAGACCAGCGCCACTTAATATAAGCAGTAGATAGGGTAAAAGCCTGGGGGAAAACCGTTTTAACATAGTTAGTGTAGGGCAGTAGCCAGAGTGATTACTCCAGCCAAGGTACCGACACTTTAAGTTGGATCAAACGGCGTTTGTCGCAGTTTGTCACCTTAAATTGCATTTCACCAATGGTGATCTCGTCATTGGTTTCTGGCATATGACCAAAGGCTTTCAGTACAATGCCGCCAATGGTATCGGCTTCTTCCTCACTGAATTTTGTTTCGAAAAATTCGTTGAAGTCGTCGACAGGGGTTAATGCCTTTACGGTATAAGTCGATTTGTTTAACGGGCGAATATCGTCAGTGCCGTCTTCTTCGGTGTCGTATTCGTCCTCAATCTCGCCAACAATAATCTCAAGTATATCTTCAATGGTCACTAAGCCCGATACACCACCGTATTCGTCCACCACTATTGCCATGTGATAGCGTTGTTGACGAAACTCTTTTAACAATACGTCTACCCGTTTGCTTTCAGGTACGATAACCGCAGGGCGAAGAATATCGCGTAAGTTGAACTCTTTTTCAGCGTTAAACGCAAAGGCCAACAGATCTTTGGCTAGCAAAATCCCTTCAATATGATCTTTGTCTTCGCTGATAACAGGAAAGCGGGAGTGGGCTGACTCAAGCATAACTGGTAAAAATTCTTCTACCTTTTGCTCAACGTCTATTGTGGTCATTTGAGCGCGGGGGATCATAATGTCTCTTACGCGCATTTCATTTACCCCAATTACCCCTTCAATCATTTCGCGGGTTTGAGGATCAATGATTTCATTTTGTTCGGCATCGGTAATTACTGATACCAACTCTTCTTTACTTCTCGGCTCGCCAGAAATCGAATTTTTTAGTTTATCTAACCAACTCTTGCCTGATGAGCCGCTGGTAGAGTGAGGATTATCGTCGCTCATAATGTCCGTTTTGTTATTACTTCAACCGCCAAAGGTAAATTTCTTTTGCTACCTCGTCAATGGCTAATTACGTGACTAGTACGCGTTTTTGTTCACAAAGCCCTTAAAAATGGTAAGAAATATTATCTTAAGATCGAGAAACAACGACCAGCGATGAATGTATTCAATGTCGTATTCAACCCTCTTAACCATTTTCGATAACTGTTCAGTTTCGCCGCGGTAACCGTTTACTTGCGCCCAACCCGTAATGCCAGGGCGTACTTTATGCCGAAGCATATAGCCTTTAATTAGTTTGCGGTATTCCTCGTTGTGCGCCACCGCGTGTGGGCGGGGGCCTACAATTGACATTCGGCCCTGCAACACATTAATAAATTGCGGTAACTCATCTAGCGAGGTTCTGCGCAAAAACGCGCCTAATTTGGTTATACGTGGGTCGTTC
Organism: Alteromonas sp. D210916BOD_24; assembly: GCF_047159385.1. Taxonomy (GTDB): domain Bacteria; phylum Pseudomonadota; class Gammaproteobacteria; order Enterobacterales; family Alteromonadaceae; genus Alteromonas. The sequence goes on along the minus strand of NZ_AP038333.1, from coordinate 2,256,998 downwards.
TTTTGCGCTTGCTTTACTACGGCACCGTTGTCTTGCGCCGTCATCGAGCGAAACTTGTAAACCATAATTTGTTTACCGTCTAAGCCGTAGCGCTTTTGTTTAAAAATAACTGGGCCTTTCGAGGTAAGCTTAACGGCTGTGGCAATCACTAACATGGGCACGGTAAGAAACGCCAGAATAATAAGGCTAAGTACTATATCTTCGGCACGTTTTAGCAGATCGCTTGCGCCTTGAAACGGCGTGTCGTACACACTTAATGCTTCTACCGAGCCAATGCTTTGCCAACGGGAATTCATTAAGTTGTATACAAAAAAGTTAGGAATAATATACACATTCGCGGTGGTATCGGCACAGCGGTCGAGTATTTCTCTTATTCTGGGTTCTGCACCCATAGGCAACGCAATATACACGTAATCAATTTTACCGGCTTTGGCTAATTCAATGGCATCATCAATACGCCCTAGTACTTCATACCTGCCATTTTTTGCTACGCGCTCGGCTGAACGGTCATCGTAAATACCGTTAAAATTAATGCCTAACTGGTCATTCTTTTCAATTTGTTTGGCTAAGTTGTAACCGGTTTTGGTTGCACCTACTATTACGGCTTGTCGGCTATTCATGCCTATTTTGCGAATGTGGAACAAAAACTTACGCATAACATAGCGCCAGCTAACTAGCGTAATAGAGGAAGACACAAACCACACCAGCAAAATATTTTGGTGTTTTGTAACATCACTATACAAAAAGAAACCAATAGTTAAGGTAGCGATAAACGCAATAGACCAGCAATAAAACGTGGTTTTTAGAATTTCACTGGTGCTGTGCCCGCGCCACGAACGGTATAAGTCTAATGACTCGGCCACCAACTGAAAGGCAATAACATAGATAAATAAGAAAACTAACTCTTCGGTATTAACCGACACGCCAAAAAGCAGGTAAGACGCATAAAAAAGCGCGGTAACTAAAGAAAGGTCGATAAGCCGGTAAAGAGAGGAGAAGCTGGTTTTGTGCCTAACAGCAAAGCCGCCTGTGGCATTGTTTAAATCGTTTTGCTCGTCCATATGATCAGAAAAAAATGCCTTGTTATCCATAATATCAGCCTTTTGAATACTCCGATGTATTAGTAATACACACTACGTACAATAAGAGGGTATGCCAACGCATAGCTCTCGCCAATTAACGCACGACCAGTATTTAGGCAAAAAGTTACAGATGTGTGGTTTTTATATGTTTTTTTAAAAAGCCTTAGCTTAAATTACTATCTGTATCTTATTTTTCGCCTACTATAGCGTTTACAGCACAGCGCGATCAACAACTATCGTATTGCGATAAGTATAAGAGTAGGTAAAGGGGAGAGTGGACCCAGCTAAGTAATTGTTTTTAGATATTATCTATGTTTATACAATATGGATTTCGAAAATTTTTTAAAAAACGGACATCTGTAACAATTTTTTCACAACAGACTGTTTTTTATAACCAAAAATCATTTAACGCTTAAATAATATACATTTAAGTTATGTATTTAGATAACTTTAGAATAAAAAGTATACCTTTATTGAATTTAGCCTTTGACTATTAAATAAATAGTGACATCATATAACCATGCGAGCGATTTATGTTTTGTTGGTTAAAGCGTATCAGAGTATTTACTGGTATGTAGTACATGTAGCAAAGAAAAAGTAGTAAATACTCTGTAGTAAAACAGCAACGTTGACATAATAATATGCGTACCCGTACTACTACGGGTAGTATTCTATTTGTATATAACGGTAGATAGAACGGAAAATAATTTAAAAAAAGCTGGGTGGGCGTTAATTAGATAGGACGCAGTATTACCGAGTTTTGGGCGCAGAAGTTTTAGACGTTAGCTTTAAGCGCATGGTTTTAGCATTTAATATATAAGTATGTAGCATGGCAGTAGCTAGCCAATAAAGTAACTAGCCAATAAACAGCTAAATACAATTTAATTGACACTTTGAGAACACAATTTACCGCATCACTAGCTTAAAAGTGGTTTCTAGGAAGCGATAAAAAAAGTATATAGGTAAGGATGATATAAGTATGCGTAAATTACACGTTGCAGCTGCTATTTGCAGTGTATTAATTGGTAAGGGTGTACTTGCTCAGGAAGCAGCAGGTATAGACTTGGGCGGTTTTGAGCTATACCCCTCACTGGGTGTGGGTTTGTCACACGACAGCAACGTTATTCGTAGTGAAGATAACGAAATTGACAGCTGGGCGTCTACCGTTATCCCTGAACTGGTATTGGTGAATAACTACGGTTTAAACCAAATACAGGTTGGTTACAGGCTTACCCGTGCTGACTATTTTGAAAGTACAGACGACGACTATACCGACCACCTCTTCTTTGCAGACGCAGCCTTCGACCTAAACGTACGTAACCGCTTAAGCTTAACGGCCAATTATGAAGACGGGCACGACGCACGTGGCACCAGTTTCTCTATTGGCCGTGGTGAAGAATTGAGTTCGCCAGATACCTATAAAAACTCCTCGGTAAGTGGTACCTATTCATACGGTGCGCTTACGTCGAAAGGCCGTATAGACTTAACGGCGGGCTACTCAACGGTAGATTACGATATAGACACCGATGAATATCGTTCACGTGATCGCAATACCACTAATTTGGCTTCAACCTTTTACTACCAGGTAATGCCGGCAACCGACTTAACCTTCGACGTTATTTATAACGATATTGAGTACGATTTTGCCCTTGACCCAACAGCACCGTTAGACAGTGAAGAAACCCGCTTGTTAGTGGGTGTGGAATGGGAGTCTACCGCGCAAACCACAGGTTATGCCAAAATAGGTAACCGTAAAAAAGATTTTAAAGCAGAAGGGCGCGAAAACTTCAGTGGGTTAGACTGGACAATAGGCGTAACCTGGACGCCCCTTACCTATTCAATTGTTGATGTTTCGGCATTTACCAATACTAACGAAACTAACGGTGAAGGCGATTTTATTGAAACCACAACTTACTTGGCGACATGGGAACATGAGTGGTTAGAACGTGTGTCTACCACAGTGCGTACTTCTTATTCTGAAGACAAGTATACCGGCGGCAGTGATCGTAAAGATGAAAACATGGCGCTAGGGTTGTCACTTAACTACCAAATGCAGCGTAACGTATTAGTACAGCTAGGTTACGATTACGACGAGCGTGACAGTAACCGTAACGCAATTGACTTTGACCGCAGTGTGTTTAGCTTGTCGATGCGCGTAACGCTGTAACGCAGTTTGTTAGCGGAAGTATTAAATGAAAAAAGTAGTAATAATGTTACTGGCGCTATTAGCGCCAGTATTGTCTTTGGCCCAAACCAGTCAGCTTAACCAGTACAAGTTAGGCTCTGGCGATTTAGTAAAAATAAACGTGTATGGTCAGGATGACCTAACTTTAGAAAGCCGACTTACTGATATTGGTGTAATCAATTACCCTTATTTGGGTGAAATTAAGCTTACTGGTATGACAGTAGGTGAACTTGAGAATTATATATACACAGGGCTAAAGGGCGACTACTTAGTTGAACCTTCCGTTTCTGTTTCCATCCTTGAATATCGCCCGTTTTTTATTAACGGCGAAGTAGAAAAGCCCGGGGGTTATGCTTTTCAGCCTGGATTAACTATTGATAAAGCGGCTGCACTCGCTGGTGGGTATACAGAACGTGCAAGCAAAACAAAAATATTTATAGATAGAGAAGTGAATGGCAGATTGGTAAAGATAACTGCTGACAGAAGTCAAGCGATATTGCCTGGCGATATTATAAATATTGAACAAAGCTTTTTCTAATAATTACAATTGAACGGAAGTGCTATGCTTGCCCAAGGAAATGAAGCCAATTTGCAGCAAAAGGATGACGAAGATATCATCGATCTTAGCCATTATATTAGTATTGTTAATCGCAACAAATGGCGAATATTGTTACTCGCTATTGTTGTGACTCTTCTTGCTGCACTGATCTCTTTCACGCTAACTCCCCTTTATAAATCTACAGCTTCGCTTCTAATAGAATCAGAAGAAACCAATGTCGTTTCTATTGAACAAGTTTATGGTTTGGATTCCAGCAAACAAGAGTATTTTGAAACTCAATACGAAATATTAAAATCCCGCCATAT